>JBAXFK010000351.1:0-3730 GCA_037139955.1 Rhodospirillales bacterium | reverse complement strand
TCAGTGGATCATGGGCCAGGGCGCGAAACAATGTGGGGTTAACGATACGCTTACCTTGAACCGCATGCAACGCGGCCTCCTCCGCGCGCTCGCGCTGCGCGACTATCTGCTCGCCCGCGCCGCCAGGGGGCACAATCTGCGCTTCGCATGGCCGCCTTGCGTCGCATTGCAACCCCACCACCGCCGTCCGGCCAGACCGGCATCCAGCCCACGCCCCGCACGCCGGGGCCCAAGCTGTCCCGACCCCGCACTGCTCGGCGTCGACAATCCCGGCGCGTCCCGCCTGCCCTCGCCCGAAGAATACGCAGCCGAAGTGCGCCGCCGCCCGGTCGGACGCACCATCGCCTATATCTGCATGGACCTCGGCATCGCTCCCGGTCTCTGCGACGGCGACTTCTGGACCAGGGTGGAAAAGACCCTGCGGCGCTACGGCGGCAGCCTCACCCAACTGTACCGCGTGCGCGCGCGGCGGGAAGATGCTTTTCAGCGCGAACGCGACAGACGCCCGGACACTTGGCACATCGACTGGCGGGATCTGCGCCCATCGACCCTGCGCTTGGCGCTCGGCTGCCCGATCGGCGAAACGCCGCCGGAAGGACTCGCGCCGCCCGCCATTGTCCCTAGCTAACACCCTTGGGAATCGACCCCATTTCGGCCGTCTCACCGGTCGCGGGCACCTCGCTCGCGGGCCGGCGCCGGCATGGGAAAATCCGGTCGCCCAGCCATGGTCTTGTTGACAGGACCATGACATTCCTCCCATTCATCCATTTTCCATTAGGGACTGCATGAATGCCCGGTTTCTCCCAACGTCTCGGCCGCGTCGAAGTCGCTGCATCCGTCGCCATGACCATCAAGGCTCGGCAATTGCGCGCCGAGGGCAAGAACGTTGTCACGCTGACGACCGGGGAACCGAACTTCGACTCCCCGCCGCACGCAATCGAAGCCGCGCACCAAGCGGCGCTGAAAGGCGACACGAAATACCCGCCGCAGGACGGGACGCCTGCGATCAAGAAAGCCATTCAAGACAAGTTCAAGCGCGACTCAGGTATCGACTACGCGCTGGATGAAATCTGCGTCGGCAATGGCGGCAAGCAGGTGCTGTTCAACGCCATCATGGCGACGATCGATCCGGGCGACGAAGTTGTGATTCCAGTGCCCTCGTGGATCGCCTACGCCCAGATGACGCAGCTCTGCGAAGGCACGCCCGTCTTCGTCAATTGCCCGCAGAACAACGGATTTCGTCCGCGCGCCGAGGATATCGACGCCGCCATTACGCCAAAAACCAAATGGCTGGTGCTGAATAGCCCGAACAACCCGACCGGCGCGGTCTGCACCGCCGACGACATGCGCGCCATCGCCGCCGTCATGCGTAAGCACCCGCATGTGTGGATCCTCTGCGACGACATGTACGAGCATTTGATTTTCAGCGGCGTCGAACATGCGACGATCGCCCAAGTCGCGCCGGATTTGAAGGATCGGACGCTGACGGTGTCCGGGATTTCCAAAACCTACGCGATGACCGGCTGGCGGATCGGCTTCGCGGGTGGGCCGAAAGCGCTGATCAAGGCCATGGTCAACATGCAAGGGCAGGCAACGGCCGGTATCTCCACCGTCGGTATGGCGGCCGCCGTCGCGGCGTTGAACGGGCCGCAAGATGGCGCCCGCGAACAAAGCGTCGCCTACCAGCGGCGCCGCGACGTCGCGGTGCAGATGCTGAACGACGCCAAGGGAATTTCCTGCCATTCGCCCGAGGGCGCGTTCTATGTGTTTCCGAATGTCGCGGGTTGCCTGGGCAAAACCACGTCCGGCGGGCGCCTGTTAAAAAACGATGAGGATGTGTGTCTGGCGCTGCTGGAAGAACACTACGTCGCCACCGTGCATGGTGCTGCCTATCACATGAGCCCTTATCTGCGGATCAGCACCGCGACCGAGGACGGCGAGCTGATCGAAGGCCTGCGTCGCATCCAGACTTTCTGCGAGGGGCTGCACTGAACGCCCAAATAATAGGCTGTTTTTTATCTGCTGAAATTTCTTGCAGATCGTCCCGATCTCCCGCATGCTGCATTGCACCATCGGGAGATCGCGGTCATGCACGAACGCAGCTACTGGGACGAATGCGCCGAGGCCATGGAACTGACGATCGAGGGCAATCGCCTGATCGTCGGCGAGATCGCCCAGTGCATCCGCGCCGAATGGAACGCCGCCGCGCGCTGGATTGCCGAGCATCTTCACCGCGGCGGCGCCATCCGGCATTCGCCCCGCCTGTAAATCGCCGCTCGCGCAAGTTTCGCGTCGATATCCTGCGGCGCGGCGCAAAAAGAGCTTGGCGAGCCTGTATATACGCACTTGGCTGGCGACACCCGTCCCCGACGGGAGCGCACTTGTCCGATTCTAAACGATTGCGGCTCGGACTTTCGCCGAAACAAACTCCGACACGATCACCGCTGCTAGGATCGCGATCAAGATTACTGTTGCCTGCGGCCAAGCCAATTGGCTGACAGAGGCGTTCAATTGCAGCCCAATCCCCCCGGCGCCGACAATGCCGAGCACGGCGGACTCGCGAATGTTGATATCCCAGCGATAGACGGACACCCCGACAAATGTCGGCAACACCTGCGGCACCACGCCATAGGCCAGCACCTGGGCGCGGCTCGCGCCGGTGGCGACGATAGCCTCGGTCTGGGTGGCGTCGATTTCTTCGATGGCTTCGTACAGCAGCTTGCCGAAGAACCCGATGGAGTGCAGCGCCACCGACAAGATCCCCGCCAATACGCCGGGACCGACGATTGTGACCAGCAGGAGCGCCCAAATCAGCGTGTTGATCGACCGCGACACGGCGATAATTCCCAGCGCGCACGGACGCAGGATCGTTGTATGCGGGCTGGTGTTGCGCGCGGCCAAAAAGGCGACCGGGGTTGCCAGGAGAATCGCCAGCAGCGTGCCGAGGCTGGCGATGTTCACCGTATCCCACAGCGGTTTCAGAATCGCGGGTATGTACGACCAACGCGGCGGCCACATGCGACCCAACATATCGGCAGCCTGGGTGGGGGCGTCCCAGACGAAGTCCCATTCGGTCGACTCGCCGATCGAATGCCAACTTTGCGCGAAAGCCAGCACGCCGAGCAGCCAGCCGAACCAAATCAGCCATTGGTTGCGGCTGGTGCGGCGGCGCCAGACCGGCGTCATTTCAATCTGTCCCGGATCATGCCGCCGGTGTATTCCGCCATCAGCACGACCAGGATAATCGACAGCAAGATTGCGGCGGCGGTGTCATATTCGTAGCGGCCCAGCGCGGTATTCAAGGTGGCGCCGATCCCCCCGGCGCCGACGATGCCGAGCACGGCGGATTCACGGAAATTGATATCCAGGCGATACAACGACAAGCCCACCAAACGCGGCATGACCTGCGGTTGGATGGCATAATTGACCCATTGCAACCACGACGCCCCGGTGGAACGAATGGCATCGAGCGGAGCTGTATCCACGGCCTCGATCCGTTCGGCGATCAGTTTTGCGATAAAACCGATGCTGGCGAAGGTCAGGGTCAGCATACCGGCAAAAGGGCCGAAGCCGAACATTTTCACGAAGAAGATAGCAACGATCAGTTCTTGCAACGTGCGCGACGCGGCGATCGCCGTGCGGCAGACCAGATAGATCGGTTTGGGCGACACATTGCGCGCCGCCCCCAACCCGACCGGAATGCCGAGGGCGATGCCGAGCACGGTGGATG
>JBAXFK010000350.1:0-3788 GCA_037139955.1 Rhodospirillales bacterium | reverse complement strand
CCTTGAAACAGCGGGTGACGGCCCGCACCCACGACGCATCCGACGCCACTGTCGCGGTATTGCTCGCCGCCGCACCGAACGATCCCGGCCCCCTTGACTGGATGCCGGCCGACGCGTCCGATGCGGTGAAAGCCCTGGAGGGAGTGCGAAATTCTCTCCCCGCCGCGCCAGAGCCGTGCTAGAAGCGCAAACCAGACCCGCGTTCTGGGAAGACCCTAAAAGGAAGGAGCCGACCATGCCCATCCGTAAGCTATTGCTGCCCCTCACCGGCACCGCCGCGGGAGAGGCCGCTTTAACGACCTCTCTGATGATCGCACGCCGATTCAACGCGCATGTCACTGCGTTGCATGTCCGGGTGGATAGCCGCGACGTCGCGCCGTTGGCCGGCGAAGGCCTGTCCGGCGCGATGATCGAAGAGATGATGTCGGCGACCGAAAAGGAAAGCGGCGAACGCGCCCACGCCGTCCGATCGATGTTCGAGCGCTTCGTCGCGCGGCAAGAAGTCGTGGTGTCCGAGGCCCGTCCGGGCGCGCAGCATGCAACCGCCAGCTTCGCATCCGTCACCGGACGGGAAGAAGACATCGTCGCCCAGCAGGCGCGGCTCGCCGATCTGACCGTGGTGCCGCACCCCGACGCCGGGGAAGACGTGTCGTCGTCCGACGCACTGCATGCAGTGCTGTTCGATTCCGGCCGGCCGGTGCTGATCTCCCCCCAAGTGGCGCCGAAATCGATCGGCACCCGGGTTTGCTTGGCCTGGAACGGCACGGCAGAATCGGCAGCCTCGGCGCTGGCAGCATTGCCGTGGATGCAACAGGCCGAGGCTGTGCGCATCCTATCTGCCGAGGGCTATCAACGCCGCGGCCCCGGTGCCGCCGATTTAGCCGCTTACCTTGCCCTGCACGATGTCAAAGCCGACGTCACCATCTTCCGATCGGTCGGCAGTTCGGTTGGCGCCGGGCTGCTGGCAGCGGCGACGGAGTTCGGCTGCGACCTGCTGTCGATGGGGGCTTACTCGCACTCCCGCCTGCGTCAGTTGATTCTGGGCGGGGTGACGCGGCATGTGCTGGAATATTCGAACCTGCCGGTGATGATGACGCGATAGAGGCGGCGCCGGCCGTGGGTGGGACAAACCCACGGTTGGGGGCTGGGCTATTATTACGGCCCCGCCACTGAAAGAAGGGGGACCGCCTCTCTGGCCGCTCCCTACTGGCAAGCCAAACACTCATCGTAGTCGTTCGGGTTCCCCGCAATCGCCCCAATGTCCAACGGTAGCGGCATCTGCCCATCGTTCGCCGGTGCCAGCGCACCCGTGAAAGCTTCCGGCGCCACCGCCTTCTCGCTCACGTTGTCGGCGCGCGCGATCGACAGGCTCCGGCAATAGTACAGCGACTTAACGCCGCGCTTCCACGCCATGTAGTGAATTTGGTGCAAATCCCGCTTATGCACGTTCGCGGGAAGGAACACGTTCACCGACTGGCTCTGGCAGATATAGCCGGCGCGATCGGCCGCATGCTCGATAATCCAGCGCTGATCCAACTCGAACGCTGTCTTGAACACGTCCTTTTCGTGCTGCGTGAGGAAATCCAAATGCTGCACGCTGCCTTTGGTGGTCGTGATCGACGACCAGACTTCGTCGCTATCCTCCCCCCGCTCGGCCAGCAGCACCTGCAAATGCCGATTACGGACCGAAAAGCTGCCGGACAGCGTTTTTTGCAGAAACACGTTGGCGGCAATCGGCTCGATCCCCGGCGACGCATTACCCGCGATGATCGAAATCGATGCGGTCGGGGCGAGCGACATTTTGTTGGAAAACCGTTCTATGACGCCGTATTCGTGCGCGTCCGGGCAGGCGCCGCGTTCCATCGCCAGCGCGACAGACGCCGCATCGGCCTGACCGCGAATGTGCTTGAACATCTTCTTGTTCCAGGACTTTGCCACCACCGATTCCCACGGAACCATCTGCGATTGCAGAAAGCCGTGGAAACCCATAACGCCCAGGCCCACCGAACGCTCCCGCATTGCGGAATAGCGCGCTTTTTCCATGCCGTCCGGTGCGCGATCGATGAAGTCCTGCAATACGTTGTCCAGGAAGCGCATGATGTCGTCGATGAAGGTGGGGTGATCCTCCCACAAGAACCAGTTCTCCAGATTCAACGACGCGAGGCAGCAGACCGCCGTGCGGTCCTTGCCGTGCTGGTCCTTGCCGGTGGGCAACGTGATCTCGCTGCACAGATTGGATGTCTTCACCTCCAACCCCGCCAGCTTATGGTGTTCCGGGCGGGCGTTGTTCACGTGGTCGGAGAAGATCAGGTACGGCTCGCCCGTCTCGATTCGGGCGGTCAGGATGCGCACCCACAACGCGCGGGCGGAGATGGAACGAACCACCGTGTTGTCTTTCGGCGACAGCAGCGCCCATTGCTCGTCGGCTTCTACCGCCCGCATGAAGGCATCGGGGATCAGGATGCCGTGGTGCAGGTTCAGCGCTTTGCGGTTCGGATCGCCACCGGTAGGGCGGCGGATTTCGACGAATTCTTCGATCTCGGGATGCCAGACCGGCAGATAGACGGCAGCCGAACCGCGCCGCAGCGACCCCTGAGAGATCGCCAAGGTCAGCGAATCCATGACCCGGATGAACGGAATCACGCCGGAGGTTTTGCCGACCGCGCCCACTTTCTCGCCGATCGAGCGCAAATTGCCCCAATACGATCCAATGCCGCCGCCCTTGGACGCCAGCCACACATTTTCGTTCCAAAGTCCGACAATGCCGTCCAGGGAGTCGGATGCCTCGTTCAGAAAGCAAGAGATCGGCAGTCCGCGCTGGGTGCCGCCGTTCGACAGCACCGGCGTCGCCGGCATGAACCACATCTTGCTCATGTAATCGTAGATGCGCTGCGCGTGCGCGGTATCGTCGCCGTAGAACGATGCGACCCGCGCGAACAGATCCTGGAAATCTTCGCCCGGCATCAAATACCGATCCGTCAGAGTCGCTCGGCCGAAATCGGTCAGCAACGAGTCCCGGCTTCGGTCGATTCGGACCTGATGGCGACCTGGCATTTGGACTGCGTCGAGCACGGCTTGCCTCCCTGGCGTCAATTCCGCAAGAATCCCGATTGTAGTCAGGTTACAGCCGCCGTCCACTAGATATGGACGCTTAAACGCCCGAGACGCACCAGATAGACGATCCCAACGCACGGTGTGGCGCAAACGTCACGGAACATTCTCACCGGGTGGAACGCGACTCTAAAGCCTCACCGCTTCTCGTAAATGGACACAAATTAATGTGTCGTGTTCCTGATTCGTTTCAATTTCCGCGAATCACGATTCGGGCCGGCGCAGGCTGGCGAGCAAAGCCGGTATGAACAGCAGACTGGCAAGCAAGGTACAGCCCAAGCTGATCAGCAGCAGCACCCCCATGCTCGCGGTGCCCGGATGGCCAGACAGCGCCAGCGACCCGAAGGCCGATCCGGTGGTCAAGGCCGAGAACGCAATCGCGCGCGCGGTGGCGGAGCCCAGCGGATTGCCCTGCCCCGCCCGCCAGTTCATCACGAAGTAAATGTTGAACGACACGCCGACGCCCAGCAGCAGCGGCAAAGCGATGATATTGGCAAAATTCAGCGGCAATGGCACTGCCACCGCCACCAACAGCGTGAGCGCCGCCGATAGCAGCAGCGGCGCCAGCACTAACGCCACATCGCGCGGCCGGCGCAAGGTCGCGAAAAGAATCACGGCAATCGCGAGCAGCGCCCCAATCGCAGCGGCACGAAACGCGCCGGTAATGGTTCCGCTAG
>JBAXFK010000349.1:0-3790 GCA_037139955.1 Rhodospirillales bacterium | reverse complement strand
CTATAGAGGAATTCGACCGTCATCGATCCGACACGCCTGATAAGAAAGCTGCCGGATCAGCCTGCCACGCACCGGGGCCGGATAAAAGCGACTAACAATGCGTTTGACCCTGCGGGCAATGACGCTCGCCGCGCCGCTCCTCCTGGCGGGGAGTGTTATGGGCAGGCGCTCCGGAATGCACGACCGGCGGCGCGGCCTGTTGATGCGATTGCTGGTGTCCGCCGCCGAAGGCATTCGGCGCGACCCCTCCGCCACCGCCACTACCGCCGCCACCGAAATGGGTGGGCGCGCCCCATTGGCCGCTATACGGGCGTACGCCTGCCCCTTGCGGATGGCGCGATTCCAAACTGCGCCCGACATGCTCCGGCGCGCGACGGAAGCGCCCCTCTCGGTCGTGATAACCCCAGAAACCGCCGAGGAACACCAACGGAACCTGCGAGCCCTCGTAGTCCATGTAAGGGGAGCCGCCATTGTATTCGTAGCCGGAATAGGCATCCGGCTGAGCGCCATAGGGATAGCCGGGCTGCGCATATCCATAGCCGGCTCCGGGCTGCACGTAGCAGCCGCCCAGGGGCAGAAGTACCGCTAAAATCGTCATAGCGCGGCGCATCGCGAAACTCCCATCGCAAAATTACCAATGGGCGAAACCCGCCCTTTCGCATGTTGTTACAAAACGAGTGGGGCGGTTTCATGGCGACGTTGACCGACGCGCTCGCACCCGGCAAATCCCGGTGCGATCTTCGAGGGAACAGTCGCATGTCCAGCCTTTCCGGCAAGACCGCTTTCGTAACCGCCGCCGCCCAGGGAATCGGGCGGGCAACCGCTCTGGCCTTCGCCGCCGCCGGGGCCACTGTGATCGCCACCGACGTGAATGCCGCAAAACTGGCGGATTTGCAGGCGCCGGGGTTGCGGACGGCGGTACTGAACGTGCTCGACCCCGCCGCGATCGCCAGCGCCGTCGCCGATGCCGGGCCGGTCGACATCTTATTCAACTGTGCCGGATTCGTGCATCAGGGAACGCTGCTGGACGCGACGGAAGAAGACTGGGAATTCGCGTTCGAGCTCAACTGCCGATCGATGTTCCGCACAATGCGGGCCTTCCTGCCGGGCATGTTGGCCCGCAAATACGGGGTCATTATCAACATGGCATCGGTGGCGTCGTCGCTGAAGGGCGTGCCCAGCCGATTTATCTATAGCGCGTCCAAAGCGGCGGTGGTCGGCATGACGCGATCGGTCGCGACGGACTATGTGAGTCAGGGCATTCGTTGCAACTGCCTCTGCCCCGGCACCGTCCATACGCCGAGCCTGGATGAGCGGATCGCGGCGAATTCGGCGGCGGCAGGATCGATCGAAGCAGCCCACGCCGCCTTCGTCGCTCGGCAGCCGATGGGGCGCCTGGGCACTGCAGACGAAATCGCGGCGCTGGCTGTTTATTTGGCCGGGGATGCGGCACAATTCATCACCGGCCAAGCCATGGTTATCGATGGCGGTCTGACACTTTAACTTCTACCAGGGGGAAAACCCATGAAACTGCTGCGTTACGGCCCGATGGGCGCCGAAAAGCCGGCCATGCTGGATGCCAATGGCGGAATCCGCTGCCTCGCGTCCGTGGTGCGCGACATCGACGGGTTCACCCTGTCGCCGGCACAGATCGCGATGCTCAAGAGCATCGATCCGACATCGTTGCCGCTGGTGGAGGGCAATCCCCGCCTAGGCTCCTGCGTGGTGCGTCCGACCAATTACATCTGCATCGGCCTGAACTACGCCGACCACGCCGCCGAGACCGGCGCTCCGGTTCCCAAGGAGCCGATCGTGTTCATCAAGTCGCTGGGCGCGTTCTGCGGCCCGAACGACGACGTGCTGCGCCCGCGCAATTCCAAGAAGCTGGATTGGGAAGTCGAGCTCGGCATCGTGATCGGCAAGACCGCACGCTATATCTCGGAAGACGAGTCGTTCGACCACGTCGCCGGCTATTGCGTCTGCAACGACGTGTCGGAGCGGGAATTCCAAGCCGAACGCGGCGGCACCTGGGACAAGGGCAAGGGCGCCGATACGTTCGGGCCGACCGGTCCGTGGATGGTGACCAAGGACGAGGTCGCCGATCCGCAGAACCTGTCGCTGTGGACCGAGGTCAACGGCAAGAAGATGCAGAACGGCTCGACCAAGACGATGATTTTCGGGGTCAAAACCCTGGTGGCCTATGTCAGCCAGTTCATCACCTTGCACCCCGGCGACGTCATCGCCACCGGCACGCCCCCCGGCGTGGCGCTGGGCATGAAGCCGGAGCCGATTTTCCTCCAACCGGGCGATGTGATGCGCCTGGGCGTCGAGGGCCTGGGCATTCAGACCCAGCGCGTGCTGCAAGCCTGATCTACACGTTCCAAACTCACGCCTTCCAATCTGGCGGGGCATCGAAGCGGCCGAACCGCTGCCCGCGCAGCTTCCAAAGCTCCGCCAGATCCGTGACCCCCGGAAGCACCGCCGCCATCCCGCAATGCGGGCAAAGCGGCGTGTCGCCGTCATCGATCCAATCGACGACCTCCATGGCCTCGAATGTCTGAAGGCAGCAAAAACATCCGCACCACATGGTCGCCCCGTTCGTCTGTGCGGGGCGTTTTAGCGCTGATCGGTGCCACGGCGCTATTGCGGCTGGCGTTCGCCTGCGCGACCGGGCTGGGCGTGGACGAGAGCTACATGGTCGCTGCGGGGCGCGTGCTGTCGGGCGGGTATTTCGATCATCCTCCGGCATCGTGGTGGCTGTCCTGGGGCGCGATCCATCTTTTCGGGACCGAGGCTCCGGTTGTCGCCCGCCTGCCCTTCATCGCCCTGTTCGCGCTATCCACCTGGACGATGTTCCGCCTAACCGCCGCCGTCGCGGACGAGCGTGCGGGATTTTGGGCAGCGGTATTGCTGAACCTCTCCCCGGTCTTCGGGGTCACCGGCGCCACCTGGGTATTGCCGGACGGACCGCTCCTCTGCGCGCTGCTCGGCGCCGCACTCTGCTTGGTGCATGCGGCTTCCGGCCGCGGCATAGGGTGGTGGATCGGCGCGGGCCTATGCGCAGGGTTGGCGCTGTCGGCGAAATACTCCGCCATTCTCACCATGGGCGGCGCGTTCTTGTTCTTAGTCTGCAACCGCGAACATCGGCATCGATTGGCGCGCCCGGAACCTTACCTCGCGTTGCTGGCGGCGGCGCTGGTGTTTTCCCCGGTCGTTATCTGGAATGCGACGCACGGCTGGGCATCCTTCGCCTTCCAGGGCGAACGCGCGATGGGCATGCGGTTCCGGCCGTTGGAGCCGCTGACGACGCTGCTGGGCGAGGGGCTGTTCGTCCTCCCCTGGATTTGGGTGCCGATGCTCGTCGTCTGGTTCCGTCGGCGGTACCATCTTTTGGCCTTCCTCGCCGCCCCGCCGATCGTGGCCTTCGCCCTGATTTCGGCATGGTCGAGCCAGCGGATTCTCTATCACTGGGCCGCACCGGGTTACCTTATGCTGTTCCCGTTGTTGGGACAGGCGGTCGCCGAGCGCCTGCATTTGGGGTGGGTGCGGCGGACGATCGCGGGAACGGCCGTGTTCGTGCTGTCAATCGTGACGATCGTCGGCGTGCAGACCGGCTTCGACCTTCTGGGCGATCGGCTGTCGGGCGTCATGCGCAAAGACCCGACCATCGAGGGTATCGACTGGGTTTCCATACGAACCGACCTGACCGAGCGCGGTTTGCTCGAACCCGGCACGGTGGTCGGAGTGGCCAATTGGCGGGATGGCGGCAAGATCGGCTACGCGCTAGGGC
>JBAXFK010000348.1:0-3806 GCA_037139955.1 Rhodospirillales bacterium | reverse complement strand
CAGGGTCTAAACTTCCGGGGGGGAGATGTCTCACTCTTGTTGGCACGGAGGGCGGTCTCGTACCGTCCTCGTCGCGTCGTGGCGGGCACAGGCCCGCCAACTACCGCTCGGTTGTTTAGGTTGCATTAATACCGGCGGCCTGAACGGCTGGGCCGCGTGAGCTAGGTCTCGATGCCGCGATAGAAGGTCGAACCCCCGCCACTGCGGCGCTCAGCGCGCCCTGTTGTGGGCGTGCGCTCCGACCTGTCATCCGAACAGTGCTACCCGACGGTGCTGCCTATAACGACGGGCCAGATTATCGGCACAGTCGATCGTGCGACCATGCAAAGTGCGACGCGGCGGATGGCGATCGTGTGGGGAATCGGCGAGGGTGGGGCGCGTTAATCCCGTGTTACCGAGGACCTATCCCATGTCTATCCAACGCATCATGCTCCCCGACCAACTCCCTCCGGTCAGCCACTACTGCCATGTCGTTCGCGCCGGCGCTTTGATTTGGGTCTCCGGCGCGGTCGGTGTTCGCCCCGACGGCACCATCCCCGAAAGCGTGGCGGAGCAAGCCGAACTTGCCTTAACCAGCATCGACGCGTGCTTGAAAGCTGCGGGAGGAGGAGCCGAGCATGTCGTTAAGGTCAACGTCTATTTGACCGACATTAACGACCGCGCGGCAATTAACCCGGCCCGCCAGCGCTATTTCGGAGAACACCGCCCGGCCTCCACCCTGGTCGGTGTCGCGGCTTTGGTAATGCCGGCATTGAAAGTGGAGATCGAGGCGCAGGCGGTCATCCCCGGCTAGCCGCGCTGCGGCGGGAAATTTGCCACGCCCAGGCGGGGTCGCCCAGGTCCCGGCGTCCCGTGACGTCCACTCGCAGCCAGCGATCGTGCGCCAGGGCGGCACCTATCCAAAGTTCGTTCCAGGCATCGAATGCCTCGCGCGGCAAATTTTCGCGTTCGCGCATCAACTGCCACGTGGTTTGCCGGACGGTCCAAACGTCGCCTACGCCGCTGAGGGTAGCGTCGTCGCCCTGGCCGCGCGCCATGCGGAGCAAGTAGCGGGCAAAACCCTCGGGGCCGGGTGATATGCCGCCCAGCAGTGCGGCGGTTTCGTCCAGGCAATGCATGCCGATTAGGCGGGCGGCGGTGCTGGCGAGGCGGCCTCCCTCGGCGGGCCCGAGCGCGACGATGGCTTCCGGTAGGATGGAGACGATGTACTCCATCGCGTAGTTACGCAGTACTTTGCGCAGCCGTGCCTCGGGCCATACGTCGCTGGACAGGCTGGGTGCTTGGGTGGGGTCGAAGGGCGGGCATTCCTCGCCGGGGGAGAATTGCAGTCGTTCTTCCGGCGCCAGATCGCGGTCGTAGCCGCGGTAGTAGCCTTCAAGCCCCGGTTGGCCGTCTACTGTCTGTCCGGTGCAGACGAAGCCTAGGCGGGGATTGTCGAGGACCGGGCCGTTGTTGGCGTGCCAGCCCCATAGCATGGCGCGTGAAACCTCCGACGGGATGCCGCACACCGCAGTGCCGGACCAGATCCAGCGCGGCGGCGGGTAGCGGACCCAGGCTTTGCGGTCGTTCTCGTAGACATATTCGACCTTGACCCCGCCGACTTGATTGGAAAGATAGTGATACTGCGCGCACGCCACTGCGTGCGGCAGTCTGTCCAAGCCAAGCTTGCGGAGGCCGGGGACGAAGCGTGCCAGTTGTTGGCGGCGGAAGGTGCGGAACACCGCGTCTGCGGCTTTGGCCGGGCCGGCGCGGGACACCAGGGTCAGGATAAAGCCGGTGAGGTAGCTGTGGTAAAGCGTTTCGATCGCGGTGAAAGCCGCGAGGTCGTCCGGTTCTTTCGTCATGTATCGCCTCTGGTCGAGGGGGCAAGGCAGACCTGCATCGTCCCCACTGGAATCGCGGCGTCAGTAACGTCACAATAGTGGGCCGAGGACAAATTCATGCACATCGAAACCGACGCCACTCAGCACCTCCAGCGCGCCGCGATTGCCGGCCGCGACGCCGCGCGTGTGCTGGCGCGTTCTACTGCCAAGACCCGCAATGCCGGGCTGATCGCGATGGCCGCCGCACTGCGCGACCATCGGGCTGCGATCTTGATCGCCAATGAGGCCGATACGACCGCGTTTCAGGGTACCAAAGCCTTTCGCGATCGCCTGACCCTGAACCCGGCGCGAGTCGAGGCGATGGCCAAGGGCTTGGAGGATGTTGCGGCATTGCCGGATCCGCTCGACCGGACGCTGGCCGATTGGACACGGCCAAATGGGCTGCGCATTCAGCGCATCGCTACGCCGATCGGCGTGATCGGAATGATCTACGAGAGTAGGCCGAATGTCGGCGCCGATGCCTCGGCTTTGTGCTTGAAATCCGGCAATGCTGTTATCCTGCGCGGCGGGTCGGACAGTGCGAACAGCGCCAAGGCAATCAACGTCGCGCTGCAACAAGGGCTGGAATCCGCCGGCCTTCCGCAAGCCTGCATTCAGGTCGCGCCCAACGCCGATCGTGCTTATGTGGCCGCGATGCTGGCAGGGGCCGGGTTGTTGGACTTGATTATCCCGCGCGGCGGCAAATCCTTGGTGGAGCGCGTGCAGCGGGAGGCTAGGGTGCCTGTACTCGCCCACGCCGAGGGCCTTTGCCACACCTATATCCACGAAGCCGCCGATCCCACTATGGCCCGCGCGATTGTCGCAAACGCCAAGATGCGGCGCACCGGCATTTGCGGTGCGACCGAGACATTGCTGATCGATCGGTCCATCGTCGCCGCCCAACTCCCGAGCATCGTCGCCGACCTTCGTCTGCTCGGCTGCGATTTCCGCGCAGATGTGCAGGCGCGGATGGCGGTGCCGGATTTGCCGGCGGCGCACGAGGCCGATTTCGACACGGAATGGCTGGATTCGGTGCTATCTGTTGCCGTGGTGGATGGGGTGGATCAGGCCCTTGCTCATATCGCCAAGCACGGCAGTGAGCATACCGACGCAATCGTGACCGAGGACCCGGATGTCGCCAACCGCTTCCTGCGCGGGGTCGATAGCGCGGTGGCCCTTTGGAACGCGTCCACCCAGTTCTGCGACGGTGGGGAGTTCGGGTTCGGCGCGGAAATCGGCATCGCCACCGGCCGCATCCATGCCCGTGGACCGGTCGGGTTGGAGCAACTGACGACCTACCGCTACCTGATCGTCGGTACCGGACAGGTCCGGCCCTGATACCCGACCCGCTCCCCCGCTTCGGCGATAACCGACGGATGCGAATCGGGTTGCTCGGCGGGTCGTTCAATCCGGCGCATGCGGGGCATCGACATATCGCGACGCTGGCGCGCAAGCGTTTACGGCTGGATCAGGTTTGGCTGATGGTTTCCCCTGGCAACCCGCTGAAACCACGGGCCGGCATGGCTTCGATGGAAAGCAGGATGGCCGGCGCACGAGCGCTCGGGGACGGCCGGCTTGTGTTGGCGACGGGGATCGAGGGGGCGTTGAACACCCGCTACACCGTCGACACGCTGGACTTGTTGCTACGCCGTTTCCCGCGTTCCGCATTCGTTTGGATCATGGGTGCCGATATTCTCGAACAATTGCCGCATTGGCGGCGATGGTTGGACATCGCCCGGCGGTTGTCCTTTGCTGTGCTGCCCCGGCCCACGTATAACCACCGCGCACTCGCTGGGCAGGCCGCCCGCCGGTTGCGGCCGATTCGCCGGAATGCCCGGCAAGCGGTTCTATTGCCAGGTCTGGCGCCGGGGTGGGTTTTCCTGCCGGCGCCGCAAAACCCGTTGTCCGCGACCGCTTTGCGCGCCGCACTCGAAGGATCGGTCC
>JBAXFK010000347.1:0-3857 GCA_037139955.1 Rhodospirillales bacterium | reverse complement strand
GAGCGAGCTTAAATTGCCGAACCCGGTGTATCAAAGTCGTTGACACGTTCCGCCGTGCTACCTGCCGGATTTTGCAGAAAGCTTCCGGGATAGTTGCCGTTGGCCACCGCGTAGATGCCGTGTCCGCTCTGCATGGTGTAGCTTGTCGAGTTACCCGTGGTGGCTACGACGCCATACGATAACGCTCCAAGATGCCAGGCAACACCTTGTGCGAGCAATGCGGCGGCACCGTCGTTCAATGCATAATTTATCGCGTTCGATTGTCCGTCGATCAAAAGCAGTACACTCCGTCGGCTGCCTCTGAACCATCGGGTGGAATACGTCAGCACCTGGCCAATTTCGATCGCTGTTAAAGCGCGTGGCCAGCAGGCTGCTTCATGGAACCAGCATTGGGCCGCACCGAGCACTGTCCCGTCGTGAAGGAATAGTATTGGCGGTGTGCCGGAAGGTATTTGGGGGCGCGGCGCTCCATTCGCGACCCGATCTCCGTCGAGCCAGACATCGACACCACCTCCAGCAGCCGATCTCAATACGATGGAATGGGTATGTCTGCGGGCTAAAGTATGTGCAATGGCAGTTTGCGCCGGGCCCGGAAACAGCACCAATCGATTACCGCTGCCCGGGCCATCGGCCTGCAGCAACGGCATCGTTCCGATGGACAGCAACGTTGTTGGGCCTGTGTCGTGCCCAGACCCTTGCCGCCAGTTCGGTCGGGACCAGACAAAATACCACGTCCAAGCGTTGTCCCAATCGACAATGCTTCCGGGCACCTGAAAACCGAGGTCGGGGTCCAAGGATGGTGTCACCGTATTGGCGGTCGTTGCTAAGCGCCCGACTCCTCCGAGCTTACCACTGAGGCGTGGCTGCCCGTACGGCACTCGCGTGGGTGCCGCGAAGCAGTATGGTGCCATCGCATTTGCGCCGCCCGACCGATCGATCAGACCGCCAACCGGCTGATTCCAGCCGGTTGACGCCTCGCCCGCGGCAGATGTGAGACCGTTCCATGTTCCGGCGTCCCACCATCCCGACAATCCCGGCAGCGCCGATAATCCTATACTGGTTTGCTCAGCGGACGATGTCGGGCGGTGTAATAAGGCAATCCGGCCACCGCCCAACGACATGGGATGGCCGGGGCGAACCAACATGACGCTCATTTAGGTCACCGTGAATGCGGTCGTGTAAATCGTCGGAGCGCTGCCATCGGTACCTGCTGCCCAAGCGTACCATGTCCCGGCCGTTGCCGGCATGGGGACATAGGCGCCCCACAAGTCCGTGTTTACGAAACTACCGGCCGTCCAACTCGATGGCGCGACGGTGGCCGCGTTCGAGAAGCCGAATTGCACCGCCGATGTCGGGGGTGCGACATGCGCGTTGACTCCAATGGCACCAGATCCGTGCACATAACTGCCCGACGGCGCGATATTCCAAACAATCGACGTGACGGAGCTCAGTTGTGCTGTTGTGCTGCCGGTGGCCACTGCGGAGAGCGGGCCGCCGCCGCTCGACGAAACGGCGATTGCCACGAAATCGTATGCGGTATTGGCATTCAGGCCAGTCACCGTTCGGTTCGTTCCTAATATGCCAGAGACCGAACCGGTCCAGTTGCTCGTGCCGCTCTCGCGGTATTGAATCGTATAGCTCGTGGGCGCGGCGCCGGACGATGGTGCTTGCCAACTCAACAGTACGCTGTTCGGTGTTGCATTGGTCACGGCAAGCCCGTCGACCGCGCCGGAGGCGTTGGCCGGGGGGCTGCTGCTGCCATTGCCGATGCTTGCATAAACAACTGTTCCTCCCGAGTAGGTGAGGCATCTGACGGTCGCGGCTTGACCCGGCGCCAACGACGAGATTCCGGTCGACGAAATCGTCGTTCCGGCAAGCAATACCGTCCCGGCGCTGAGATTTACGACCTCGCATTGAAACCCGCTCCCCATATTGGAAAGAATAGGAGTGAGGGTGAGCGGCTGGCTGCAAACCAAAATGCGGGCATTATGAACCGTGCCATCGAGCGTTGTGTTTACACCGATCTCGATAACAGGAGTTTTGAAGGAAACTAGTTTGGATGCGATCCAAGGCCATACAGCGCTGAAGCTCTGACCGACCATGGTATTGCCACCTTGGCCCACCCAAAAGGTATCGCTGTCGGAAGCCGCCGCTGCCGGTGGGGCGGAATCGATGGTTTGGCCGTTGATTAGGTTCGCGTAGGATATCGCGTGGATTGTTCCCGTTTGGTCGATCCCGATCAGGTCTTGGCCGGTCGGGGCGGTTGCAAGGGGCAGCGCTCGTAGATCGCCGTTCGAGGAAGTGCCCGGTACCGATACGACTTGCAAAGTCGAAGCATTCAATAATAGACCAGTGCCTATTGCGATTTCTTCCGGTCCACCCGGCCCTAGGCTGATCCTGCCGAGCAGATTCCCTTGTGCGAGGACAAGGGCGGGTTGGGTTTCGCTGAGCAACGCACCGATGCTGACGGAGTGTGCCGCACCATTCTGACTGATGGGAACGGTGTCGCCCGCCGTTACAGATGCTGCGATAGGAAGTTGGGATATTGTTGGCATAATTTAACCTTTCGGGCGGCCGACGGGCATATTCAAGCGGCGACCTGTGTCCCGCTGCAAACCGAGATCCAGCGCGTTCCGTCGTGAAATACCTCGACGCCTGTGCCTGCACCTGCGGCGTCGGCTGGTTTGCGTCCATTTGTGGCAAAGGCCTTCGCGCCTGCGCCGGGTGCGGTTGGCAAGCCGGCGACCGTGTAGGATGGGAATACCGGCGGGCCCAGAAACCTAGGAGACACGGCGTTGGTCCGAAATATCTCTCGCCATGTTGTCGACCCATCCGATACGATATGATATCGGTCATTGGCTCGCAATACCACTGGCCCGTTGTCGATCGCGTCCGATCCGGTAGGTGAAATTGTTACTACTGCGGTCCCGATTGCCGTGAACGTGAAACCTACTCCGGCCGGTACGGTACTGGCCGCCGGGAGGGTGATCGTGTAAGCGCCGCTTCCGACCAAAAATACGAGATCGCCAGCAATATAATTGGGAAGAGTGGTATTTCCACCGGCGACATACTGCCACCCGACTGTGATCCCTTTGCCCACGACATACGAGAGGCCACCTTGGTTCCAGCGTAGCGTACCGGTGGTACTGTCGTATGCTAGATTGTTGGCACCGCTTGCCTCGAACGAGATAGTGTGGCCCGCCGCAAGTCGGATTGCCGAGCCGCCCGCAAGCTGCACGGCATTCGTTGTGTCGATTACCGATCGATTGAACGGAATTCCGACGTTGAATACCGTCTTCGCTCGGCCGCTCGATCCTACAGCGAGGTAAACACCGATGATGGTACTAACCTCGACGGGTGCGCCTGCGGTATTGTGCTGTTGGACGACGAGCGACTGAATTTGTCGGTTGTTACCGTCGTCCAGGCCGTTCGCGATCATATCCATCTCGACGGTCAAAGACGCATTCGACCAGCTAGACGGTTGCCCAGTGGTGTCGCGCATTTCGAGGCATGCTGCCCAGAGTTGCGGTTGCGGCAATGGCGCGCCGCTGGTGTTAGTCCCAACGGTTTGTCGAATGGTTTGTATGTAGCGCCCGACATGCTGCGCGGGCGTGGCTGCGATCGGTGTTTGTACTCCGGTCCAAATCAACCGATCCAAACCGCCCCACACATAATCGTTCGGGCTATTATAAATGATCGTGTCGGTGCGTGCGTTGGCGACAACGGAGCCGGTTGGACCGCCGTTATGGTTGACGATGTACGAGGAGTGCAGAACTGCGAAGTCGCTAGTCTGGGAGCCGGCTTGCAAAACAGCGTGCAAACCTTTCCAGATTCCGGGGGTAAACAGCGTCCAATAG
>JBAXFK010000346.1:0-3868 GCA_037139955.1 Rhodospirillales bacterium | reverse complement strand
CACCCGTCGCATTCGCCGCATTACCGACAGCCGCCGCATTCGCGCTGGCACCCAGGGCGCCGTTGCCGATCGCCGTCGCGTTCGTCGCAGCCGCGTTCGCACCCGCACCGAAGGCAGCCGCGTTCGCGCTATTGGCCACCGAACTCAGACCGACAGCCGCCGCACCCGTGCCGGACGCGTTCGCGCTCGCACCGAAGGCAGCCGCATTGGCCGCACCGGCCGAGGCCGCATTACCGACCGCCGCCGCGCTGGCACCGTTCGTGCCGGCGCTCGCACCGAAGGCAACCGAGTTCGCACCCGTCGCATTCGCCGCATTACCGACAGCCGCCGCATTCGCGCTGGCACCCAGAGCGCCAAAGCCGATCGCCGTCGCGTTCGCACCGGTCGCAATCGATCCATTACCGACCGCCGTGCCGCCCGCTGCCTGCGCGTTCGCATTCTAACCCACCGCCGTGGCGCCTATGCCATTGGCGTTAGAGGTAGAGCCGAACGCAGCACTGTTAGCGAAGTTTGCAATCGCGCCGTTGCCTACGGCGGTCGAGGCACTCGCCGCCGCAACCACGCCCGGCGTGGCTGCACTGGAATTGTCGCCGATCGACGTGCCGCCATTGGTGGCTGTCGAGGCCGCACCGACCGCGACCGATCCAGTTGCATTGGCACCGGTGCCAATGGCCAGAGCATTGACGCCGGTCGCGCTCGACTGCGTGCCGATGGCGGTTGCGTTCGCTTGTGTGGAATTAGCACCCGTGCCGAAAGCAATGGCATTTGCAGCGCTGGCATTGGATCCCGTGCCGAAGGCGCTGGCGTTCGCAGCGCTGGCATTGGCATTCGTGCCGATCGCCGACGCGTTGGCTGCACTGGCCGTTGCACCACTACCAAGTGCGGCCGCGTTCGCGGCGCTGACGTTCGCGTTGGCGCCTAATGCCGTGGAGCCAGCGACCGTCGCCTGCGCGTTGTAACCGAGAGCCGTGGAGTTTACGGTATTAGCGATGGCGCCATAACCGACTGCGGTAGAATTGGCAGCGTTGGCAACAGTGCCGAAGCCCAGAGCGGTCGAATTCGCACCGGTTGCCTGCGCGCCCGTGCCAACGGCAAGGTTGCCGGCCGCATTGGCCAACGCGCCCTGACCGACGGCGACCGCGCCCGCCGCCGATGCGTTCGAAGCTTGACCGAGCGCCGTGGCGTTTGTCGCGCTTGCATTCGCGTTTTGACCGAAAGCCGCGCTGCTGGCGGAATTCGCGAAGGAACCCTGACCCACCGCAGTACTATTGGTACCGGATGCCGTTGTGTTGCCACCCAAAGCGGTCGCACCGCCCGATGTAGCAAGCGCACTATTGCCCAACGCCGTGGCGAAGTTTCCGGTGGAATTTGCCGCCGAGCCAATGGCGGTGGAGCCGGTGTTCAACGCTGTCGCGCCATTGCCGATCACGACCTGATTGCCGGCCTGCGCATTGGCGTTATTGCCGATCGAAACCGCTCCGCTTCCAGAGGCGCTCGAAGAAGTGCCAACCGCCACTGCGTCGGTGCCGGATGCATTTGCTGCGGCACCGAATGCGGCTGCGCCGTTCGCGGACGCCTTGGACGTATCGCCGACAGCAATCGCGCTAGCAGCAGACGCGTTACTGGTCACGCCGACAGAAACCGCACCGCTGCCGGACGCGCTCGACGAAGTGCCAACCGACACTGCGTTGATGCCGGATGCATTCGCGGCGGCGCCGAATGCGGCTGCGCCGCTCGAAGACGCCTTAGATGTATCGCCAACTGCAACCGCGCTTGCGGCAGACGCGTTACTGGTCACACCGACCGAAACCGCACCGCTGCCGGACGCGCTCGACGAAGTGCCAACCGACACTGCGTTGGTGCCGGATGCATTCGCGGCAGCACCGAATGCAGCGGCGTTGTTCGCGGAGGCTTTGGATGTATCGCCGATCGCAATCGTGCTTGCAGCAGATGCGTTACTATTAATACCGACGGCGACCGCCGACACACCGACCGCACTGCTGCTTTTACCGAACGCGGACGATCCGTTTGCAGATGCGTTGGCGCCGGTGCCGATTGCCGTCGCCCCGCTACCCGTTGTGCCCCCGGCAGCCGAAGCGCCGTCGCCGATTGCAACATCGCCACCGCCAGTCCCTACTGTCGCAGCAGTCGCATCGTACACTGCGATGTCGCCGGCGCCGTCGGCCGTCGCAGTCAACGCCGCGCGAGCGGAAGGAATCCCCAAGGACAGCGCGAGCGCCGCCCCACCGACAGCCAGCAATGCGCTATAGCTCACTGAACCATACAGACGATCGTTTCCTCCGACTCGCGTCAAAACAGAGCGTAACCGATATCCCGGGAACGCCTTCGCGGCATCAAAACCCCGGAATTCGCAACATTTCTACCCACCCTAGGTTGTATTGTCCGTAATTTTGCAAAACCAGCACAAAAATAACAATACCTTGCAGGCCGTATCGGATTGTGTTCATCGCCATTCCGCCATCGGCTCGGATCCCAGCAACGCAATCGAACGCAAAGTATCGCAGCAGCTTTGCAAACTGCCGCCACCCGGTTATTCAACTTCAACCCATTCGAAGAAAGGTTCCTCATGCTCGACCGCTCGGCATTGCGCGAGTTCAGGCCGCTGATCATGACCCCAAGTCATGACGGAACCTTCTTCTTCACCTATCTCGCCAGCATCATCCAACTGATGGCCGCCGGACCGGGCGTCGGCCTGCCGATCAATTTCATGTTTCAGTGCGGCGACAGTCTAGTCACACGCGCGCGCAACCACCTCGTGGCATTGTTCCTATCCCAGCCCGAGTGGACACATCTGATGTGGATCGACGCCGATATCGGCTTCTCCCCGGAATCGTTCTTCCGCCTGCTGCTCAGCAACCACGACATCGCCGCCGGCATCTATCCCTTGAAGCGCGAAGACTGGCCGGCCGAGGGTGTGCCCGCCGGCACGACCGAGGCCGATTTCCGCCAACTTTACACCCGCTACACCGTCAATGCCGGGCAGGCGAGCGACCCGCATGTCGGCTTAGACGTCGATGCCGACGGGTTCATGACGGTGCGCGAAGCGCCGACCGGCTTCATGCTGATAAAACGCCACGTATTCTATAAAATGATCGAGGCTTATCCAGACCTCCGCTACACCCCCGACATGATTGGGTCGATCGACCCAAGCCTGTATTATCGATTGTTCGATGTGTCGATGGATCCGGAGAGCAACCGCTATTTGTCCGAGGATTACACGTTCTGTCGCCGATGGGAGCAGATGGGCGGCAAAATCCACGTCGATGCGAACTCCAACCTCGCCCACATGGGCGGCAAAATCTATCGCGGCGATTTCGCGGGATCGCTTAAGCGGGATGTGCGCTACGCGGTCACCGCACCGGTCGGCATGCGCTATGTGATCAACGGGTTGGAAAATCTGATGCCGAACCCGCCGGGACCGGTCTAACCGCCGGCTAGCGCCGCCAGAACCGCACCTTCGGTCAATATCTGTTGCAGTTCGCGCGGCGCACCGCCACCCGCCGGATAAAATACGTACAACGGCACCCCATCGCGGCCGTGCTCCCGAAGGAACGCGGTAATGTCCGGGCTTTGCCGGGTCCAATCGCCTTTCAAATACAGTATTTTGCCCGCCGAGAACGCGCGCTGCACCGCGTCGGTGCGGATCGCCACACGCTCGTTCACCAAGCACGTCACGCACCATGCCGCCGTCATATTGACAAAAACCGGTTGTCCCGCCGCTCGGGCCGCAGCCAGCCGCGCGCGGGTGAAAGCCTCGGTCCCCTGTTCGGCGGCCGGTTCGACGGGCGCGGCGGCGACGCCGGTCAGAAGGCCGAGGCTGCATAGGACCGCGCCGACCGCCAAAGCC
>JBAXFK010000345.1:0-3913 GCA_037139955.1 Rhodospirillales bacterium | reverse complement strand
TGGTAAAATCCTTCGGTCCCTAGCTGGGGACCAAACCGCCATCGACGTTGTAGCATTGCCCCGTGATATTGCGGGCGCCTGGGGATGCCAGAAAGACAGCCATGGCGCCGATATCCTCGGGATCGTTGGCGCGAGCGAGCGGGATAACGGCAGCGCGGCGCCGTTCCATTTCCGCAAGCGCGACCCCTTCCTGCTCGGCACGCACCCGCAGGTTGGCGTCGGACAAAGCGGAACGGGTGACGCCGGGACAGATCGCGTTGACGTTGATGTTGTGTTTCGCCAGTTGCTGCGACGCGGTCTTTGTCAGGCTGATCACCGCGCCCTTGCTGGCAGCGTAGGCGGCGTTCGATGTGCCGGCATAGCCGCGACCGGCGATCGAAGCGATGCTGATAATCCGGCCCTGCCGGTGCGGCATCATTTCCCGCGCCACGCGTTGCATACAGAAAAAAAACGCCCTTGGCGTTGACCCGATGGATGCGGTCCCAATCGGCTTCCGTCAAGTCCATGATATCGGCCCGACGCGTGACGCCGGCATTGTTAACCGCGATGTCGATACGGCCGAACTGCTTCACGGTTTCGGCAACGATCCGATCGATATCGTTCAGATCCCCCACATCGGCTTGCATCGCCACGCCCTTGCGCTGAAAAGCGCCGACGGCGGCGGCGGTTTCCTCGGCGGTTTTACCATCGATATCGACCGTTACGACATGTGCCCCAGCCTCGGCCAAGGCGATTGCACAGGCTCGGCCGATGCCGCTGCCGGCGCCTGTCACAAGGGCGATTTTATCGCTCAGCAGCATCGGCTTGTCCCTTTTTACGAGTTCAGCAACACGTTCTCCGGCCGCGCCTCGATTTCCCCGCGTTCGACACGCAGCACCTGACGGGTGAGCATTTCATGTGTCGGCGCGGCAACCCCGACGCTGGCACCTTGGGCAGCGATGAAGCCGTTCATGAACTCGATTTCCGTGCGGCGGCGCTTCTCCATATCCTGTGCCATCGACGGGCGCTGATAGTCGCTCCGCTCGGCCTGCCCGGCTCCGCCGGCAACCATCAAATGGGAGATTTGGTCGTAAGCGGCGCGGTCGCCTTCCATCGCCTCGGCCAGCATTTCGAACGGCAGAGCGCCGACTTTTCCCAGCTTGTAGCCCAACGCCTGACCGACACGGACGGCTTCGCCGCCGAGTTGGATGCAGACGCGTCGCACCGCATCGTGGCTATCGCGCGCGTTGCCGCCCATGCCGGTTGCCGCCGACACGCCGTTCCGCATGCCGTTGACGCAGAGCTTCGTCCAGCGCTCGCCCCACAAATTGTCGGTCGCCTTCGACGCATCGACGCAACTCATGATATCGGCAATTTCTTCGGATCGCTTGGTAATCAGGCCGCTGGGTTCGCCGATGTAGAACGATTTGATATCGGCGCGTTTGGCATAGCCGCGACGGATATGGCCAGGCTGGTACAGGTCCACGCCTACGCCGCCGGTGACGATACAACCCAGGGTCCGTCCCCAGCCAACCACGCCGGCCACTCGTTCTTCATTGATGCAATTTTGCATCGACACCACGCAGCCAGTAGACGACAGATATTGCGCGATCATCTGGGTCGCCCAGACCGTGTCGTAGGATTTCACTGCGATAAATGCGATATCGACCGGCTTTTGTTTCGCGAGTTGTTGGACTTCCGTCAGATGAATGGCGTTGACCTTCACGGACATGCGTTCCTCGGGTGTCATCCCGAAGATTTCCATCCCGTTCGCCTTCATGGTTTCCACATGCTCGGGCCACGGATCGATCATGGTCACGTCGTGGCCACCGGCCGTCAAATGTGTGCCGACATAGCCGCCCACGGCGCCCGCACCGACCACCGCAATTCGCTTACCCATCCGCTTCACCCCTTACGCGCGTTTATCTCGGGCAAGAGTTTAGCCGGATTGGGTTGGGGGGCAAATTTCGACGCGGCGGCATGTTCTTAAGTGCCAGCCCTGCTTAGGGCGATCGTATTTCGCAGGATTGGCCCCTTGGGGCCGGAGCGAACCGCGCCGGCCGCGCGCCACGGCCTTCCGAAACGCCACAATCCCACTTGACATAACTAACAACTTAATGTTAGTACACCAATCATGGACCAGACGGCGCCGCATCCTGCACGCACCGAACCCCCAGCCCCTCCCCAGGGCCGGGCCGGCAAAGCCGTGCCGACTTGCATCGCCGCCATCCTCGGTGTCGTCCGGGTTCTTCTGGGCTACGGCAAGCTCCTCGACGCCACTCTCCCCGACCGCGGCGAACACCCCCGCTTTCCCACCCTCGCCGCAGGCTTCGGCACGCACGATATTGGCCGCATTCTCGGCCATGTGCAGCGCGGTATTCTGCGCGCGATGATGCTGCAAAAATATTTGCTCGCCCGTGCTGCACAAGGCCGCGATATCGCTCCGACCGCGCGCCCCGAGCGCGCCGAAGCGCAGGATGTCGAGGCGCTGGAGATGAATCTCCGCCCGCAACGGGGGCCTCGCGACACGCCGCGCGCCCGAAGAATCGATCCCGACAGCCCCATGCATTTCAGCATGCCGACTTTGAAAGAACTCGAATCCCAGGTTCGCCGTCGTTCCGTCGGCCGCACCGTCGCCGAGATCTGTCTCGATCTCGGCATCGCCCCCAGCACGTGCGATGGCGGGTTCTGGTTCGAACTTTACGAAATCCTGGTGCATTTCGGCGGTAATTTCGAACATGTCTTCGGCGTCCAACAGCGCCGAAAAACATCGTTCCAGAAGGAACGAAATAATCGACCGGGCACCTGGTCTTCGGATTGGCGCGACAAGACGAAGGAAGCCGTTCGCGAATTGCTCGGGTACTTGCTGGGCGAATCGCCCCCACGCGGCCCGCCGATGCCGCAGTTGCTCACCTCATTACCATAGCAGTGCGACCGTGCACGCCCTGATTCGGGCGGCGCGGCGCGTTGGCGTGTACCCCGGTATCTCCCGATCGCGACTCTTGCCCCTTGGGCGATTCTGCTGTTTCTGGCTGCCAACGCCGCTTCAAGACAAAGGCTCCCAGGAATGGATTCTCTCCTCGCCATGGCCGACGCCATCGGCCCCGCGAACGTGTTGACCGCGTCCGACGACATTTCTCCTTATGCTGTCGATTGGCGCGGCGCCTATCGCGGCGTGCCCGAGGCCGTATTGCGCCCCGGCACCGCTGCCGAGGTGTCCGAAATCGTCAAGCGCTGCGCCGCCGAGGGCCTCGCGATCGTCCCGGCCGGCGGCCGCACCGGTCTATCCGGCGGCGCCGTCCCCCAAGCCAACGGCCCCCGATCCGTCGTGCTCTCGCTAGAGCGGATGAACCGCATCCGCGACGTCGACATCCGCGATTTCTCTCTGGTCGCCGAGGCCGGCTGCGTCGTGCAAACCGTACAACAAGCCGCTGCCGATGCCGGCCGGCTGTTCCCGATCCAATGGGGTGCGCAAGGCACCGCGCAGATCGGCGGCATGCTTTCCACAAACGCCGGCGGCATCCGCACCCTCAAATGGGGCAATGCGCGGGAATTGGTGTTGGGCCTGGAAGTGGTGCTGCCGGATGGGCGCATCCTCGACGATCTTCGCCGCGTCCGAAAGGACAACTCCGGCTACGCCCTCCGCCATCTCTTCATCGGCGGCGAGGGCACGCTTGGCATTATCACCGCTGCCGCGCTGCGGCTTCAGCCCGCGCTGAAACGGGTGGAAACGGCGTTTGTTGCCGTTCCCAGTCCCGACGCCGCGCTATCGCTGTTCGGCCGCACGATGGAAAGCGGCGCGGATGTCATCGCCTTCGAGCTGTGCCAACGCTTCTGCATGGAAATGGCGGCGAAACACGGTGTCGGCCTGCGCATGCCGCTGCCGCTGGAAAGCCCGTGGTTCGTGATGCTGGAAATGTCCGCTTCCCACGCC
>JBAXFK010000344.1:0-3919 GCA_037139955.1 Rhodospirillales bacterium | reverse complement strand
GCCGCCGCGTTTACCGCGAGCGGGCCTTTGGCCTTGCAATACCCGCTCGGCATTCGCGATCGCATTCTGCCGCTGGTGGCCGAAACCATGGTGCTGGGCGGGGAGGCCGTCGCCGCGAAGCGCCTATTGGGTTACGCCGGCAACGCACCCGGTCTGGATTTCGCCCGCGCGCTGCTGAAACAAGCGGATGGCGACGCGCCGGGCGCGCTGACCGCGCTCGACGCGCTGGCGGCTGGGCGGGACCAGCGGGATCGTGCCCGTGCGGCGACGCGGGCGTTGGAGTTGCGGCTGGCATCGGGGCAAATCGATGCCGGACAGGCGGCCGAGGCCCTCGACAAGCTGCGCTATGCATGGCGCGGCGATCGGCGAGAACTGGCGTTGCGCGAGCGTGTTGCCGATTTGCGCCAGCGTGCTGGCGCATGGCGGCCCGCCTTGGCCGAGTTGCGAGCTTTGCAAACAGAGTTTCCCGATCGTGCGTCAACCGTTCAAACCCATTTGATCGGTATGTTCATGTCCCTGCTCTACAGCGAGGCCACCGACGCGTTGCCGCCGCTCGATCTGGTGTCGCTGGTCGACGAGAATGCCGATCTGTTCAAACTCATGCCGCCCAACGAAGACCTGCAAGCGCGCTTGGCCGATCGGTTGATGGCGCTGGACCTGCCGTCCCGCGCAATGCCGATGCTGGAAAAACTGGTTGCCGGTGCCACCACCCCTATCGGGCGCGCGACTTACGGTGCTCGGCTAGCGGATTTGCGGATCAAAGAAGGCGATGCGGAGGGGGCGTTGATCGCCCTCGCGATCTCCGCTGCGCCGGCATTGGACCCGGAAATAGCGGAAAAGCGCGGTATTTCAATGTCTGTTGCCAAGGCTCGATTGGGCGATACGCGCGGGGCCATCGACGCCCTCGGCGGGTTGACCGGCCTGCGTGCCGAGACCGCGCGAGCGTCGGTTTACGAGCAAGCCGGCAACTGGGCCGCTGCGGAAGAAGCGTTGATGGCGGCTGTGGGGGAGGCTATTCCGGCGACCGGCGAGTTGAACGACGCAGAACGGCAATTGGTTTTGCGGCTCGCGACCGCCGCAGAACGAGCCGGCGATCGTAACGGTCTGACGGCCTTGCGCGCGACGCTCGATTCCCGTCTTGGCACCGGTCCGATCGCCGATACGATTCGGTTGCTGACCGCCGAACCGGTGAACGGGACCGGCGACCTTTTGCGTTCCGAACGGGAAATGGGTCTAACACGCGCTATTCCTGGCGCGATGGCGGCGTTCAAGGGGCAATAGCGGCATTTTTGCCATCGAGGCTAAAAAACTGCTTGCGCTCGCCCCCCCCTTTCATCATGTTTCGCCGCCTTGGCCCAAGGGGGTGGTTCGGATCTGTCCGCGCCACCCAACAGGCCGTCTACTGGTAGGATAGGGTACGCAATGAACGCACTCAGCCCGCTGGGGATGGTCTCGGAACTCCCGAGCAGCAACCAGTCGTCGTCCGATATTGCTCGGGCACATGTCGAGGAACAATTCGACGAACAAAAAGACTACTTCGTAGAAAGAGACGGGGTAAAGTTCGCCGGCACGCATTTGCTGATCGATTTATGGGGGGCATCCAATCTGGGCGATCCCGCGCACATCGATCGTGCCCTGCGCGAAGCAGCCGACGCGGCCGGTGCCACGATTTTGCACGGGCATTTCCACCATTTCTCCCCGAATGGCGGCGTGAGCGGTGTGTTGGTGCTGGCCGAGAGCCACATCTCCATCCACACGTGGCCGGAGCGGGATTTCGCTGCGATCGATGTGTTCATGTGCGGCGAATGCAACCCTTACAAGGGTATCCCGGCGCTGAAGGAAGCCTTCAAGCCGTCGTCGATCAATCTGGGCGAACAGCGTCGCGGCTTGATCGTTTAATTTTTTATCCACGTTGACAACGCGCACGGCTCGGGCCTTTCGTCCGGGCCGTGTTTTCGTATGGAGACTGCGATGACGACCGATAGCTGGATCAACGAATCCCTATATCCCGACTGGGGACAACGCTTCCTGGTGACCCGCGAACTCGCGCGGGTCAAAAGCGATTTCCAGGACATTGTTATTTTCGATAGTTCCTCGCACGGCCGCGTCATGGTGCTGGACGGTGTGATTCAGATCACCGAACGCGATGAGTTCGTGTATCAGGAAATGCTGACTCATGTGCCGCTGCTGGCGCACGGTGCCGCTTCGAATGTGCTGATTATCGGTGCCGGCGACGGCGGCGTGCTGCGTCGGGTGTTGCAACATAAGAACGTGAAGCGCGCCGTGATGGTCGAAATCGATGGCGAAGTGATCCGCCTGTGCAAAGAGCACATGCCCGCGATTGCTGGCGACGCCTGGAACGATCCGCGCGCCGATGTGATCGTTGGCGACGGCATCGACTACGTGAAGCGTGCGGCGGATGCGTCGTTCGACGCAATTATCGTCGATTCCACCGACCCGATCGGAGTGGGGGAGGTACTGTTCATCGATGAATTCTACAGCAATTGCGCGCGTATCCTGACCGCGAACGGTTTAATTGTGAATCAATGCGGCGTGCCCTTCATGCAAGCGGACGAATTGCGCGAAACCAGCGCGCGGCGGAAGCAGTTCTTCCCGCATGTAACAGCATATGTTGCTGCGGTGCCGACCTATGTCGGCGGATTCATGACATTGGGCTGGGCCGCTAAAAGTGCCGACCTGACTACCGTGTCGATCGCCGAGATTCGCGCTCGGGCCGCTGTTGCCGGTATCCTGGGCACGACCCGGTATTGGACGCCGGAAATCCATGCGGGTGCCTTTAACCTGCCGCCTTATATAGGGATGCATCTGCCATGACCGACACCGTTCTGGTAACGCGCGACGCCGGGGTAGTGGAAATTGCCTTCAACAGGCCGGAGAAGAAAAACGCGCTGACCCGGGACATGTATGCGGCGGTGGTTGATGCGCTGGTGTCGGCCGACGCCGATCCGACCGTCCGTGTCGTAATCCTTACCGGCGTGGGGGAGACGTTCACCAGCGGCAACGATATCAAGGATTTTCAAACCCGCGCCGCCGGTCCGAACACAAGTGCGGCCTCGCCGTTTTTGACCACGATCTCCACCATGCAGAAGCCGCTAATCGGCGCGGTGAACGGGGCGGCGATCGGGGTTGGCACCACCATGCTGGCCCATTGCGATCTGATCGTCGCCGCTCGCTCCGCCCGTTTCGTCATGCCGTTCACCAGCCTCGGGTTGGTGCCGGAGGCCGGGAGTTCCCTGCTGTTCCCGCGTATGGTCGGCAACCAGCGGGCCGGCGCATTGCTGCTGCTGGGCGAACCCATCGACGCCGAAACCGCATTGGAATGGGGCTTTGTGTACCAAGTGGTGGACGACGCCGCGCTGATGGAAACTGCCCGAGGCCTTGCGCGCCGCATGGCCGCGCTGCCGCCGCAAGCCGTCCGGGAAACGAAGAAGCTGATCCGCCACGGCCAACCGGAGATTGGCTCCCGCATCGCCGAGGAACTGGAATTGTTTCGTCAGCGACTGGCCTCCCCGGAAGCCGGCGAGGCCTTTGCCGCGTTCGTGGAAAAGCGGAAGCCGGATTTTTCCCGGTTCGGCTAAGCCAACTGGAATGTCTTGTGCTTGCGGATATGTGCCGCGAGCCCGCCGTCCTTGACGATATTGATCATCACTTTCGGTAGCGCGGCCGCCTGAATGGTCGCGCCAGTCGAAACGTTACGCCCGAGGCCGGCTTCGAGATCGAATTCCAGATCGTCCCCGGTCGAAATTGCCGTGGTATCGCAAATGAATACCGGCAACCCGATATTGATCGCATTACGGAAGAAAATGCGGGCGAAGGATGGCGCCACGACGACACCTATACCGGCGTGCAAAACAGCGTGCAAACCTTTCCAGATTCCGGGGGTAAACAGCGTCCAATA
>JBAXFK010000343.1:0-3924 GCA_037139955.1 Rhodospirillales bacterium | reverse complement strand
TCCCTATACCAACGGGCTGATCGGCAGCGTGCCGAGCCGCAATAAGCGGGGCGATCGGCTGGCGCAAATTCCGGGGATGACGCCCAGCCTGCTGTCGCTGCCCGCCGGCTGCGCTTTCAGCGGCCGATGCGCGCATGCCTCGGCCGCCTGCGCGCAGGAACCGCCGACGGCCGAACTGGCGCAAGGCCACACGGTGCGTTGCTTTCATCCGATCGCGGCCGCAGCGCCATGATCGGGGAATTTCTTGTCGTGGTCCTCGATTGTCTTCTGGAATTGCTCACCTTCGGCGCGTTCGACGCGTGGTTCGAGCGACGCAAACAAGCCCGCGAGGCGGCAAAAACAACATCGTATTGGGACCGGGGGCCGGAGGCGTGAGCGAATCGATTATCGAACTACGCGGCGTATCGAAGCGATTCGGCCCCAGTTACGACGCCGCCGCCCGTCTGACTCGAAAGATCGCGACCCGTTTCGGTCGCCCGCCCAAAAGCGAAACCGTGCATGCCGTCGATTATGTCGATCTGTCGGTTTCCCGTGGGGAAGTCGTCGGACTGGTCGGCGAATCCGGCTGCGGGAAATCCACCCTCGGCCGCATGGTGGCCGGCATCATGCCGCCGTCGGACGGGCAAATTCTGTTCAAAGGGCAGGATATCGCAACGCTGCCGCCGGATGCGGTCAAGGATGCGAAACTCAAGGTCCAGATGATCTTCCAGGACCCCTACGCCTCACTGAATCCAAGGCTGCGGGTCGCGGAAATCGTGGGGGAGGCACCGCGCGTCCACGGCATGATTCCCGCCGGCCAATTCGATCCCTATTTGGACGAGCAACTCCGTCGCGCCGGACTCGATCCCGCGTTCAAGCGCCGCTATCCGCACCAGTTTTCCGGCGGGCAACGACAACGCATCGGCATCGCGCGCGCCTTGGCGGTGCAGCCGGAGTTTTTGGTCTGCGATGAGGCAGTGGCCGCGTTAGACGTTTCCATCCAGGCGCAAATCCTGAACCTGTTTATGGATCTGCGCCGCGATCTCAATCTGACATATTTGTTCATCAGCCACGATCTTGGCGTGGTCGAACATCTGTCCGATCGCGTGCTGATCATGTACCTCGGCCGCATCGTCGAATCAGCGCCATCCGAGGAAATATTCGGTCGCCCCAACCATCCCTACACCCAGGCGCTATTGTCCGAAGTGCCACGCATCGAGGCACGCAAGCGGCGGTTCACCGCGATCACGGGCGAAATCCCCAGCCCGATGGCACCGCCGTCAGGATGTCATTTTCACCCGCGCTGCCCGCACGCAATGCCTCGCTGCGGTACCGAGGCACCGCTGCTACGGGAAATCGCGCCGGGGCACAAAAGCGCGTGCCACCTGAATAGCGTGGGTTAGCGCTTGGCGGCGGGCTTCGCGACAGGCTTCGCCACCGGGGCTTTTTCACCGGGGCAAATCTCGACCGAGGCTGGAACCACATCCTTCGCCGCCGCATACGGCGCCAAATCGGCGCCACTGCGCAAGGCCATCGCCTCGACGAACATCTGGCCATTATGCGGGCACAAATCGCCGCCCAGGGCCGTGTTGCCAGTCGAGATAGCATTCGCCAGATCGGTCACGAATTTGTCGGATTCGGGCTGCGCACGCCCGCCAAAACGGCGTTTGAACCATGCTGTTACCGCCTTGTCGTTGGCGGAAAGGTCGGCCTGGTACTTCCCTACGAAGCTGGCCCAGCGCGCTTCATCGGCGCAATGGATCGCCAGGACACGCAGATGGGTGCGGAGGGCTTGCACTTCGAACGCCGCTTGATCGGCGGGGGCGACGCAGTGCTTTTGCGCCAACGCGGGCGACGCGGCAAAGGCACCTAGAACAAGCAAGGCTGGCAGAATGCGGCGCATGGCGAACTCCGAGGGTGAAGGCGGGCGTGGATAGCGCGCCCCGCCGCGTCGCGACAACCCTCTCGGTGGGATGCGAATAATAACACTTGCGCAATCCCCGATACCGAGTGCCTGATATCGGTCAACAAATAGACCCCCGGGGAGCATCGTCGAGTGTCCGCTACAACATCTACGCCGCCTTCGGTGCGGTGGGTCCAGCTTTGGCTGGGCGTTCTCTGCATGGTACTGATCGCGAACATGCAATACGCTTGGACATTGTTCGTCGAGCCGATGCGGCAAGCGCATGGCTGGAAAATCGGCGACATCCAATGGGGTTTTACGATCTTTATCGCTACCGAGACCTGGATCACGCCGTTCGCAGGCTATGCTGTGGATAAAATGCGGGCGCGCAGCGGCGCTCGGCTCATGATAGCCATCGGCGGGGCTATGGTCGGCATCGGTTGGGCGATGAACGCTTACGCCGAGACGCTGACGGCGCTGTATTGGGGCGCCGCCATCTCCGGTATCGGCGCGGGTGGAATCTACGCCACCTGCGTCGGCAACGCGGTCAAATGGTTCCCCGATCGCCGCGGGTTGGCCGTTGGCATGACCGCAGCCGGCTTCGGCGCAGGCGCGGCGTTGACAGTCATTCCCATCCGATGGGTCATCGCTACCTACGGTTATAATTCGGCCTTCCTATGGTTCGGGATCGGACAGGCTATCGTGCTGCTGGTCGTGGCCCAGGTACTGCGCGCACCGGACGAACCGTTAATTGCCTCGCAAGCCGTACAACAAAAGCTCAATCAAAGCCTAAAGAGCTACACGAGTTGGGAGGTCCTGCGCTCCCCGGTATTCTATCTGATGTATTTCATGTTCGTGCTGGACGCCGCGACTGGCCTAATGGCGACCGCACAAATCGCGCCGATCGCTAAGGATTACGGACTTGCCAATACCCCCATCCTATTCGGCGCCACGGTCCTGAGCGTAGCACTGGTCGTCGACAACGTAATGAACGGAATGGCGCGCCCGTTCTTCGGTTGGGTATCCGACCATTTGGGGCGGGAGCGGACGATGGGTCTCGCGTTTACCCTCAGTGCGTGCTGCTACGGGTTGCTGACGGTCGCCGGACACTCTCCTTGGATGTTCGTGATCTGCGCGGGGCTGATATTCTTCACCTGGGGCGAGATTTTCAGTCTGTTCCCGTCTTTGTGCACCGACACCTTCGGTCCGAAAAACGCTACGACCAACGCCAGCATGCTGTACACCGCGAAAGGGACCGCCGCTTTGCTGGTGCCCTTCGCCAATCAGTTGCAAGGCGCGACCGGGAAATGGGAATCGGTATTCATCGTCGCCGGCGGTGCCGCCGTGCTGGTGGCGCTATTGGCATTGTTCGTGCTGCCTCCCCTGCGTATGCGACAATTGCGAATGGCGCGGTGACGCAGCACGCCCGATCCTGCTAGACGATGCGCCATGGGTCGCGCGGAACGCTTCGCACTCGGCAGCATCGTTCTCGGCTGCCTCGTGCTCGGATTGAAAGGTGCGGCCTGGTGGCTGACCGGTAGCGCCGCGCTGTACTCGGACGCGCTCGAGAGCATCGTCAATGTCGCCGCGAGCATCGTTGCCTTGGTGGCGCTGCGATTCGCTGCCCTGCCGCCCGATGCCAATCACCCCTACGGTCACGACAAGGCCGAATTCTTCGCCGCCGTGATCGAGGGCGTGCTGATCGTCGTCGCCGCTTTATCGATCTTCGTACATGCGTGGCACGTCTGGCTCGACCCGCATCCGCTGGCTTGGCCACTCGAAGGCCTAGCGTTGAACGGCATCGCCACAGCGGTCAATGGCGGATGGTCGTTGGCCCTGGCAGCGGTGGGGCGCAAGCTTCGCTCCCCCGCACTGATCGCCGATAGCAAGCACTTGATGGCCGATGTCGTGACATCGTTCGGCATCGCCGCCGGAGTCGGCATTGCGATCGCGTCGGATATGCTGATCCTCGATCCCATTATCGCCGGCCTCACCGGGCTTTACGTGCTGTGGTCGGGCATGCACATGATTTCGGGGTCGGT
>JBAXFK010000342.1:0-3944 GCA_037139955.1 Rhodospirillales bacterium | reverse complement strand
GCGATGCTTCGTCGCAGATGGCTTGGGCCTGCGCCATATCGGCGCCCAACAGCGCGGCCATCGCACCTTCGCCCGGGGGAACTGCCTTTTGCATGGCCTGCCCGCGCAGTTTCAGCAGCCGAGCGGCGGTGGCGATCGGAAAGGCACCGGCAGCGGCCAAAGCGGTGTACTCGCCCAGCGAGTGGCCGGCGACGACAATGGCCTTTTCCTTAAGCGAGAAACCGCCCTCGGATTCCAAGACCCGTAGCACGGCCATTGAATGTGCCATGAGCGCCGGCTGCGTGTTCTCGGTCAGGGTGAGTTCCTCCCCCGGGCCTTCGAACATCAGCTTGGACAGTTTCTGCTTCAGGGTCTCGTCGACCTCCTGAAAAACCTCGCGCGCGGCGGAATACGCGGCCGCAAGATCGCGTCCCATACCCACGGCTTGGCTGCCCTGGCCTGGGAAGATGAAGGCGTGAACCGGCATGTATGAAGCTCCCGACGGTCGTCGGCAAAGGAAGACTATGGCGCGGCGGCGTAGCGGCGGGTGCCCCCTGTGTCAAGGAAGCGGCGGAATACGACCGTGGCGATACGCGAGTTGCCCCCGAAGACGCCTCTCCGAGCGGCTACAAATCAAGTAGTTGTGATAATTTTTATACACTCGAAAGTTGCGACCAATACTTGCGCTGCCACCAACGTTCCGCTTAGTTTCGTATCGGGGCAAATCTAAGGGGAAATCCAGCATGCGCCGTCTCGCTATGAAGCTGCTCGTTACTGCTACCGCCGTACTGTGCCCAAATCTCGCCGCGAACGCCGCTTTGTCGCGTCCGGCAATCGAGGAACTTGCTGCCAACCTTGCCGGCGAGCTCGCCCGCGTTTGCCCGCAGGCGCCTTATGGCGATACCGGCGCGTTCAAGGCGTGCTCCAGCGCGTTGTCGCAGGCGACTTTCCTGCCTTTCACGTCCGATATTCTGTGGGGTGGCGATCAGGCCAGCCAAAAAATCAAAAAGAAACACCTGACGCATTTCGCGCCGAAAGTGTTCCAGTCGATGTATCTGCCGTTGATGACCTTCACAGGCAAATGGACGATCGCGCACGACGATCGCGAAAATCTCGATGTCATCAAGCTCGAGTCCTATTTCCGCAATCAGCTCCCTGCTGGCGAATATCCGTATCCGTTCTGGCATAGCGCTGCGAAATGGAACGCCTACGAGGTGATGAATCAGGTTAGCTTCTACCTGAACGATAAGGGTCAAATCTTCGTCGTAACCCGTGGCGACGGTGGGTCCAACGATGCTAAAGGCCAATACGCCCGCGTGAACCACGAGCCGCTCCCGAAGGACCCGTGGATGTGGACCGACGAAAAAGGCCAGCAACAGCCGGAAGTGACACTCTTCAGCGCACGGTACTAAGGTACCAATCCACACCATGCGCGTCTGGACCAGACCTATCGCGCATTCGCCGCATCGATGCGCGAAGCGTCCTGCATCGGCTGCCATAACCCGTCCAATCCGCAAGATATGGAATGGCTGACGCTGCTACAGACCCCGCTCCATGCTGCGGCAGAAGTCGACCACGTAATCAAAGAAGTCGAGGACGGCACCATGCCCCAGGACGATCTCGGCTTGAAAAAGGCGCTGGACCCGAAGCTGAAGGCGTCGATCCTGAAGACGGCTCAAGCTTTCCGCAACGAATTGGTTGCGGCGGATGCATGGGAAGCAACCCGCCCTAACCGCGATGCGGTTGCGACGTCGACCGATCAGAAAGCCACCCGCAAGCAGTAACCGCGAACGCCGGCAATGTCGGGATCAAATCCCGACATTGCCGGACGCCCGCCGAGCGACCAGACGTTTGTTGGACTGGAAGAACCGGTCTACTGACGCCGCATGCGCGGCACGCGCCTCTAGACCGAAATTCCCCGCAGGTCGTGGTTCGAGATCGAAGTTCGCGAAATCATCGCGACCGCGAACCAACGCCGCCGTCACCCTGATATCGTTGACCAACCGGCAATGGGTGGGGATATAACTCACGCCAATGCCGATTCGGCGCCGATCCGTTCGGTTGGGCCGCGACCGATGCACAAGATGCGTGTGATGCAGAGATATTTGCCCAGCGCTGAGTGGCATTGTTACGAAATTTTCATAATCCAATTTTTTGTCGATCGTCTGCCCACGCGAGAGAAGATTGCCCGGTGCGACAGCATCTCGATGGGGTTGTTGCCCAATCGTGTGACTGCCCGGCAGCAATTCGATGCAGCCCATGTCTTCGGTCGAGTCCGTTAACGCGATCCAAGCGGTGACTTGCTCCGCCGGCTCCAAGCCGAAATAGGTACCGTCCTGATGCCACGGGACAAAACTGCCATCTTGCGGTTCCTTGAGCCACGAGGTCAGATGATAGACCAGGATATTCGGGCCGATAATACTTTCAACCGCGTCAAGTACCTTGGGATGGCGTACCAAATCGTCCATCCAGTCGAACAACAGGTGCGACTTCGACCGCACCAAATCCGGCAATCGCCCGAATGTGTCGCCCTGCTCGGCTTCGAATGCCTCCAGCTTACCGCGATAATGCGCGACTTCCTCGGGCGTCAGACAATCTACCGGGGCAAAATATCCAGCGCGGTTGTAGTGTTCGACATCTACGGGCGACGGCATGGCTCGATCTCCTGAACTCTGCCAATTGTGACACGCAACACACCCGAACGGGAGACTACCGTGACCGACCTCGCCGATTGCACCGCCACGACGCTTCTGACGCTCTACAGCTCCGGCCAAGCCTCCCCGACCGAGGCCGCAAAAGCCGTGCTGGCGCGGATCGAGCGATTGAATCCGGTGCTGAACGCCTTCTGCCATCTGGCGCCCGACGACACGTTGGCCGCCGCCGCCGCGAGCACCGATCGCTGGCAACGCGGTGCGCCGTGCGGCCCCTTGGACGGAGTGCCGACATCGGTGAAGGACCTGGTACTGGCGAAACATTGGCCAACACGGCGCGGCAGCCGCACCGTCGATCCCAACCAAGCGTGGGACATCGACGCCCCCGCCACCGCGCGATTGCGGGAAGCCGGTGCCGTGCTTTTGGGCAAGACAACCACGCCGGAGTTCGGCTGCAAGGGCGAAACCAACTCCCCATTGACCGGGATTACCCGCAATCCCTGGAACACCGCCAAAACCCCCGGCGGCAGTTCTGGCGGCACCGCTGCGGCGGTGGCGGCGGGCATGGGACCGATCGGCATCGGCACCGACGGCGCCGGCAGCGTGCGCATCCCCGCCGCGTTCTGCGGCAATTTCGGGTTGAAACCCAGCTTCGGGCGGGTACCGGCTTACCCGCTATCGCCATTCGGGACAGTGGCACATCTCGGCCCGCATACAATGAGCGTGGCCGATGCCGCGCTGATGACCAACGTAATGAAACAGCCGGATGCCCGCGACTGGACATCCTTGCCCTACGACCCCACCGACTACACGATCGGCCTGAACGACCGCATCCTCGGTATGCGCGTTGCTTGGTCCCCGACGCTGGGATACGCCGGTAACGTCCATCCCGAAATCGCTGCTGCCTGCGCCAGGGCCGCCGGGGTTCTGGCGTCGTTAGGTGCGCATGTCGAAGCTGTCGATCCCGGGTTCGAAGACCCGTTGGATATAACCACCGGCCTTTGGTTCGTCGGTGCGACGGCGATCTGGGACACCCTGACCCCAGCGCAGCAAGCGGTCGCCGACCGCGACTTCGCAGCCGAGGCAGCACTAGGCCGAGCGATTACCGCGCAAGACGTCATGCGCCTGACGATGCGCCGAATCGCGCTGGGCACGCATATGCGGCAATTCATGCAGCGCTACGACCTGCTGGTCACCCCAAGCGTCGCGGTTCCCGCATTCGATGCGAAACCGGCCGGGCATCAACCGCTCACGCCGGAAAATATGCTCGGCTGGACCCCGTTTTCATACCCATTCAACCTGACGCAACAACCG
>JBAXFK010000341.1:0-4005 GCA_037139955.1 Rhodospirillales bacterium | reverse complement strand
ATGCTGAGCGGATTATCACCGTTAATTTATTTTGTCAATAAAAATAACTAAAATCGTCGCTATGATGGCATTCAGGACTGCCCCAGTCGCCGTCGATCGGCGTCGAAGACCTCGGCGGAGACAATTGCGACGCCGTGCGGCCCGCAACGCATCTTGAGCCATCGATCGAGCCGTGCGGTAATCCGTCCAACATACCCAAACGGAGAAACGTCAATGGCCGATGGCCCTACCGTAACCGCCTTCGGGCGCATCTTTCCCACCCGGCCGGACTGGCTGGCGAAGGCGCCGCCGGAACCGATTATCGATCCCGAATTGGAAATCGTCGACACCCACCACCACCTTTGGGAGCGCACGGGCGGCGGGGCGCGCGGCGAATCGTGGGATGTACCGAGCTTCCGCTATCTGCTGCACGAGTTTCTGGAAGACTGCGCCACCGGCCATAACATCGTGGGCAGCGTCTTCCTCCAATGCCACGCAATGTACCGCAAGGACGGCCCGGTCGAGATGCGGCCGGTGGGCGAGACCGAGTTCGTCGCCGGCATCGCCGCGATGGCCGACAGCGGCGGCTACGGTAAGACCAAGGTCGCGGCCGGCATCGTCGGCTTCGCCGACCTGACCGCAGGCGATTGGGTCGCCCCGGTGCTGGAGGCGCATATCCGCGCCGGCGGCGGACGCTTCCGCGGCGTGCGACATTCCTGCGGCTACGACGCCGATCCGGTCATCGGCAACAGCGCCCCGGACATTCGGCCCGGCCTGTATTTGCGCGACGATTTCCGCGCCGGCATGAAGCAACTCGGTGCGCTCGGCCTTTCCCTCGACGCCTGGGGTTTCCATCCGCAAATGCCGGACATTACCGACCTCGCGCGGGCATTGCCGTACAACAACATTATCGTCGGCCATTGCGGCGGTCCGCTAGGGTACGGACGCTATACCGGCAAAGCGGACGAAGTGTTTGCAGACTGGAAAAAATCCGCGATCGAACTGGCAAAATGCCCGAACGTTACGATCAAATTGGGCGGGATGATGATGCGTCTGGCGGCGTACGACTATCTGGGCCTGGACGCACCGCCGTCGTCGGAGCAACTGGCCGCGCACTGGCGCCCCTACGTCGAAACCTGTATCGAACTGTTCGGCGCCGACCGCTGCATCGCCGAGAGCAACTTCCCTGTCGAGAAAATGGGCATCGGTTTCGCCGCATTGTTCAACGCATTGAAGCGTCTGGCATCGGGCTGCTCGGCCGACGAGAAGAAAGCGATTTTCGCCGGAACGGCACGGCGGGTTTACCGGCTGAACTGCTGATATGCCTTGCAAATAACGTTAGACCGAATCGTCTAGCGCCGGACCTAAGTGCGGCACCTTCTGCGACGGTGCCGCAACGGAGGTGCGTTATGTCAGGGTTTCTGACAATATTGGGACCGGCCGGGTTGTTCGGTGGCGAGATCCCCGGATTTGGAATAAAAGCCGCCATACGCACTAATCAGAGCAAGTAGCCTTGGTATGGAATGCTAACCCGAGCATTCCATGCGAAACGCGGCCGAAGGAAATTTCATATTGTTTCTTTATACTATTCATTTTCCCAGTCTGTAACAGGCTCAAGCCTATGCGAACGATGACAGCAATCAGGCGACCAACGATCGCATCGTTTGTTTAACAACTCCGCCCCAATCGCCGGGGGCGGGCTGCCGGAACAGGCGCATTGTCGGATACCAGGGGGAATCCTCGCGACCGGCCAACCATCGCCAGTCGGCGAAATGCGGCAGCAGCACCCACACAGGGCGGCCCATCGCACCGGCCAAATGCACCACGCCTGTATCCACCGCGATCGACAGATCGAGTTGGTCGAGCAGCGCCATCGTATCCCCGAAATGCCGGATTTCCGCCCCCGCATTCGCCATCGGCGCGCGTCCGAACAGGCCGCCGAAACGTGCCCGAGCATCGCCCATTTGCAGGGCGACGTAGGCGACACCGGGTAAGGCCATCAGCGGGGCGAGATGCTGCGGGTCCATGCTGCGATTGCGATCGTTGAAATGATACGGGTTCCCCGCCCAAACCAGTCCGATCCGGCGGTAACCGCTCGGCAGCATCCGCTCCAGCCAAGTGCGCCACCGGTCCGACAGCACCGGATTCGACCGTAAATACGGAACGGGCGCGGGAATACTGTCCATCCGGGTTGCCGCGACATAGGGCAGGCTGCAAATCGGCACGTAGGCAACGCAATCCCCGGCCTGATACCAATGCTCCACCAGTAACCGCACCCGCGGGAACTGCCGCAGAATGGGCCACATCTCCCCAGGGCAGCACACCGCGAGGTCAGGACAGCGATCCGCCACCCACCGGATATAGCGGGCGAATTGGATAATATCCCCCCTGCCCTGATCGCAGAAAATCAACAGCCGCCGACCGTCCGGCAGCGGACGCCCGTCCCAGCGCGGCCAATCCTCGGGCGGGATGCCGCCGGCCGTGCCGGGGACCTTCAATCGCCACTCGTATTCGCGCCATCCATTCTCGAAATCGCCCCGACGCAATAAGGCCTGCGCGCGCAGATAGCCGGCTTGGGGCGCATTCTCGTCGGTCGGTTCCACCCTCTCCCCCAGCACCGGTATCCCGGCTACCCTAGCGTCCCGTTCAGGAGAATCCCAATGCCCGAAATCTATGTCCACGCGGTCGAGGGGCGCACGATCGACCAAAAGCGCGCTTTGGTGAAGGACATCACCGACGCCGTGGTGCGGCATTTCGGCGCCGCGCCGGATCGGGTGATGGTGCAGATCGTGGAATCTCCCAAGGAAAACAAGGCGAAGGGCGGCGTGCTCTTCAGCGATCGTTAAGACAGGATCCGCATTATGAAAATCGGCATGTTTATCAACACCCAATTCCCCGAGGGCGACAACGTTGCCGCCCGCGTGCCGGAACTGGTGGAGCAAGTACGGATCGCCCGCCAATCCGGCTTCAAATCCCTGCTATTCCCGCATCACTACCTGACCGCGCCGCTGCAAATGCTGCAAATCGCCCCGATGATGGCCTATCTGCTCCGCGAGGCCGAGGGCATGACCATCGGCGGCAATATCCTGCTGCTGCCGCTGGAAAACCCGGTGCATGTCGCCGAGGAAGCCGCAACGATGGACGTTCTCAGCGGCGGCAAATTCATCTTGGGCGTGGGCCTCGGCTATCGCGAGGGCGAGTTCGAGGCCATGGGCGTATCGCTGAAGGAACGTGCGCCCCGCTTCTCGGAAAGTATCGGCCTGATACGCCGTTTGTGGACCGAGGACCGCGTTACCCACCACGGCCGTTTCTACTCGGTCACCGACCACGGTATCAGCCTGAAACCGCTGCAAGCCGGCGGTCCCCCGGTCTGGATCGCGGGATTGGTGGAGGCTGCGGTCAAACGCGCCGCCCGCATCGGCGATGCTTGGTTGATCGCCAACGCCACCACGCTCGGCGCGACCGAGCCGCTGATGAAGGTCTATCGTGAAACCTTGGCCAGCCTGGGCAAAACCCCGACCGAATTCCCCATCGCCCGCGAATGCTATGTCGGCGCCAACCACAAAACCGCGATGGACGAATGCCGCGCGGCACTGGAATACAAATACAACTCCTACGCCGCCTGGGGCATGGAAAGTCCCACTGCCACCATGAGCTTCGAGGAACTCGCCCGCGACCGCTTCATCATCGGCGACAAAGTCTACGTGAAGGAAGAAATCGCTCGCTGGGAAGAAAAGCTCGGCGTCAACCACATGATCGTGCGCGTCCAATGGCCGGGCCTACCGCAGGAAAAGGTGCTCGGTTCGATCCGCCGGCTGGGAGAGATGTACGGATAATCGCGTCTCGGCGGGCGAAAGCCCGCCGAAGATCGAGATCGACCCGCGCGCTGCCGCAACCCCTTGACCGCGCCCGCAGTTCGCCGAAACTCCCTGCGACCGGAGGAAACAACCCATGACCGACCTCGCTGCCTTCCGCCAGGACACCCGCGCCTGGCTCGAAGCCAACTGCCCGCCCGTTATGCGCACC
>JBAXFK010000340.1:0-4016 GCA_037139955.1 Rhodospirillales bacterium | reverse complement strand
CGACGGCCGGTTCGTTGACCCTTGGGGCGAATGTTTCGTCGGGCGCTGCGAAGACCGTAACGTTGAACGCGTTCACTTCGCTTTCGCAAACGGGCGGTGTGATCTCCGGCGATACGCTGACGGGTTCGTCGGACACGGGCGCTTCGCTGACGAAGGCGAACACGGTCAACAAGCTGGGCGCGTTCACCAATACGACGTCCGGTCTGTTGACGGTGACGAACAATCAGGCGTTGACCACGACGGGCGCGGTGACTTCGGGTGGCGACGTGGCGCTCACCACGACGACGGGCAGTCTCACGCTGGGCGCCAAAGTCGCGTCCGGTGCTGGGAAGGGGGCGGCCTTGACCGCAGCCGGCACGATCTCCGACAGCGGCGGCACCGGCGTATTGAGCGTCGGCACTCTGTCGATTTCAACGACGGCCGCCGGCAACGTCAGCTTGGTGAATGTCGCCAACAAGATTGGCACCATTTCTCTCGTGAGCTTGAACAACGGCGGCATCACGGTCATCGACGATCCCACGCTGGTGTTGTCCGGCGCCCAGTCTGCGACTTCGTTCTTTTATAAAGTGGCTGTTGCCGGGGAAAGCATTCAACTGGGCGACGGTGTTGCGACACCACTGGTCATGAATGCCGGCTCCGGCCGCATTTCGTTGATCGCCGACGGTTTTGCACAATTGCCCAGTGGCGGTGCCAACAAGCTCACGACGACCGGCGTGGTGGAAATCGCCCCGCTGTCTACCACGGTCGCCATGAGCCTCGGTGGCACGACCAACCCGGTGCAGATCGATTCTACGCTGCTAAGCAACATCTCCGCCGGTACACTCATTGCCGGTTCTTACCTGAGCGGCGGCACGACGGTCACCGCTGCCAGCGTTTTGCTGGATGGTAATGTTTCTGCGGGCACGTTGCGGATCGCGACGCTGGGTTCGGTTGCTCAGACGGCAGGTGTGGCAACAGTCACTAGCCTTGGCATCGATGCTGGCGGTGCGGTCGATTTGTCCAAAGCCAACGCGATCGGCACCATTGCAGCGTCGGTGACGGCCGGCGGTAAAAGCTTCGCACTCAACAACACTGCTACCGGTCTGACGGTCGATACCGTGACGGGGATCGTGGGCCTCACGACGAATAACGGCAGCATTGCGGTGACCACGACGACGTCCGGCGATCTTATGATCGTTCAAAACGTGAACGCCGGCACCGGCACGATCGGTCTGGTCTCGGCTGGCGCGATTTCTCAAACGGGCGGTGTGCTGACGGCGGCTGGCTTGGGTGTCGCAGCGGTCAACGACGTGGCCTTGACCAAAGCGAACGCCGTCGGGACCATCGCGGCGGCCGTGTCCGGAGCTGGTAAGGGCTTTGCATTCAAAGCCGATTCGACTGGCTTGACGATCGATATCGCGAGCGGGACGACCGGCATCGCGACGAATAATGGCAGCATCGCCGTAACGACCGCCACATCGGGCGATCTGACGATCAACCAGAATATCAATGCAGGTACCGGTACGGTCGGTTTGACATCGGCCGGCACCATTGGCCAATCCGGTGGCGTGCTCACTGCGGCTGGCTTGGGCACGACGTCTAAGAACGCCGTTGCAATGACCAAAAACAATGCGGTCGGAACGATTGCCGGAACGGTTTCGGCGGCTGGTCAAGGTTTTGCGTTCAAGAACGCCTCTAACAACCTGACGATCGACATCGCCAGCGGCGTAACAGGGATCACGACCAACAACGGCAATGTCGCACTGACGACCGCGACCTCGGGTGGGCAGACGCTCAAACAGAATATCGGTGCCGGGACCGGGACCATAACGCTGGTGTCGGCCGGCACGATCGCACAAACGGCCGGCATACTCACTGCGGCTGCCTTGACCGGCAGCGCGGGCGGCGATGTCGGGCTGGGCAGCACCAACAGCATTGTGGCGATGCTAGCATTCGGCGTTGTCGGTGGAGATTTCAACCTTGTCGATGGAGGCAGCTTGTCGGTCGCCGGTTCCATCGGGGCTAACAACATCTCTTTGAGCGCTGGCACCATCGGTATCGCCAATTTGTTGAACGCAAGCACTTCGGTAAGGCTGGGTGCCAGTGCAGGCGGTATAACTGAATCGGGTTCGATCTCGGCTGCGGCTTTAGCCAGTCTTGGCATTGTCGTGGGCGGTGCGACCCTGACCGGCACCAATACGATCGGACTCCTCGGTAATTTCAAAGTCAGCGGTGGCAATTTCTCGTTGACCAGCACCGGTAGTCTGGCTGTGCCCGGGACTGTCGTCGGTCCGGACATCGTGTTGAATGCCGGCACCTTGAGCATCGCTGGCTTCCTGAACGGGTCCGGTACTGTTGCCCTTGGTGCGAGCGTCGGCGGTATATCCGAAACCGGCTCGATCTCCGCCGCTACACTCGTCAGCAACGGCACTGTTGCCGGTGGCGCCACGCTCACGGGTACCAATACCATTGCTTCCCTGGGTAACTTCGCCGTTAGCGGCGGCAATTTCGCGCTGACATCCACTGGCAGTGTGAATGTTGCCGGCATCGTGACGGCGCCGAATATCGCGCTGAACGCTGGAACCGTCGGGATTGCCGGGTTTGTAAATGGCGCAACGGCAGTGGCGTTGGGTGCGAGCGCGGGCGGCATTACCGAGGCCGGATCCATCGCTGCGGCCACGTTGGTCAGCAGCGGTACGATCGCGGGCGACGCGGTGCTGAACGGGTCGAACACGATCGCGTCGATCGGAGGGTTCAACCTAACCGGCACCATGACGTTGAAAGATACCGTGGCCCCGACCGTTGCCGGCACAGTCGTCGGCGCCGCCGCCACGATCGGGGTGCCAAGCCTGACGATCGCGAGCGGCGGGGTCCTGAATATTGGGTCGATCGCGATCGCGACGAGTGCCGGCGGCGTCGCCGAGACGGGCACCGGCCAGATTATTGCCAATTCGATCAGCATCGTCACGACTGGGGCGGGCGCTGTTTCGCTTACCAATAAGAACAACCAAATCCTGGCCAGTAATGGAATTCAGGTCGGTAACGGCGATCTGATCCTCGTCGACGATCCGACACTGACGCTGACGGGCGCTTTCTCCGGCAAGAACTTGTTCATCCAGGTTACTCAGGGCGGCGATGCAATCGCTATCGGGGCCGGCAGCGCGGCGACGCTGACAGCCGCAAGCGGCGGTCGGATCTCGATCATTGCCGATATTATCACGGAAAATGCTGCGAGCATGATCGTCGCCACTAACGGTACCGTGGAAATCGCGCCGTTCTCCACGACGGTCGCCATGAGCCTCGCCGGTGCGTCGCAGTTGGCGGTCGACAGCACGTTGTTGGCCAAGATCGCCACCGGTACGCTGACGATCGGGCAATACACCGATGTAACCAATGCGAATGCCTCGACAACGACCGCCAAGAATATTTCTTTGGCTGGTGCGGTCGATTTGACCGGAATTGCCGGCACATTGAACCTGCAAACGCTCGGCTCGATTACCGAACCGACCGGACCGTTGAAGGTTGCGACGCTGACCGGCAACGCAGTGAACGGCGCGACGCTGGCGGTCGCGACCAACAACATCGGCACCCTGACCGGCTTCAGCGCGAGCGGTCTGCAACTGGTCAACGGCGGTGCTTTGGTGTTGGGCGGCAAAGATACCGTCGGCAGTGGCGGCACGATGGATATCTCCACAACGTCCGGAGCCGTGACACAAGGCGCAGGCGGGACCTTGATCGCGGGGACATTGACGAGCACTGGGAACATCTTCGGCGCGGCATCTCTGCTCGGGACTGCGAACCAGATCGGCACGATTGCGGGCTTAACTGCCGGCGGAACGCTGGTCGTGGTTGACAGTCAGGCTCTGGCGCTGGCCGGGAAGGTGAGCGTCGGTAGCGGCGGGACCGTGGATATTACGACCTCGGCAGGCGGTGTGACGCAGGCGAACACCGGGACCTTGATCGCTGGTACGTTGACGAGCACTGGGAACATCTTCGGCGCGGCTTCGTTGTTGGGGACTGCGAACCAGATCGGCACG
>JBAXFK010000339.1:0-4026 GCA_037139955.1 Rhodospirillales bacterium | reverse complement strand
CATGTATCATATGGGTCCCGAACGCGATCGCCCCGTGTTCGAAGGCTTGCCGATCGAAGTCGTCAGCCGTCCGTCGGAGGCCGATTTCGTGCTGAATACCGGCCCGGACGACCATAGAAATCCCAGCGATATGAGTGAATTCGAGGCGGATCTTCAGGAATGTGCCGAACACAGCCTGAAGATGATTTGCGGCAATCCGGACCTCGTGGTGATCCGTGGTGGCGTGCGTGTGCTCTGTGCCGGTTCCCTGGCGGTGCGGTACCGGGAACTTGGCGGCGATGTGCGTAGCCTGGGTAAGCCCGAACCGGCGGTCTACCAGCCGGTGTTGGAGCAGATGGCGTTGCCGCCGAATCGCGTCCTCGCTGTCGGCGATTCGCTGCGCACCGACATCGCCGGCGCGGCAGGCGTTGGGATCGACGCGTGCTGGGTACTCGACGGGATTCACGGCGCGGCACTGTCGGACGGAGCCGGCGGTTTCGATCCCGCCAGGACCGACGCCGCAGCGGCCGAGGCCGGGCTTTCGCCAGTCGCCTCGTTGCCGCGCTTTGTGTGGTAACCTGCTGTCAGTGCGACAAAAAGACCGGGACTGTCATTTCTGCAATCAGCGTGCGGGTAACGCCGCCAAACACCATTTCCCGAGCACGGGAGTGGCCGTACCCTCCGGCGACAATCATATCGACGCCGAGGTCGGCTGCGTAGGACAGTAATGCGTCGCCGTCGGGAATGTCGTTGGCGACGGTATGTGCGGCCTCGGCTTTGACGCCGTGACGGGCCAGGTGCAGCGCGATATCGGCGGCCGGGACGTCACCATGTCCGGCAATCCCCTGCCGCGCGTTAACAGCGAGGATGGTGACCTTGCCCGCCTTCTCCAGTAACGGCAGCGCGTCGTTTACCGCGCGGGCGGCTTCCCGGCTGGCATTCCAGGCGACCAGCACTTGTTGGCCGATGCGGGTGAAATCGCCAGCGAAGGGGATGACCAACACTGGGCGACCGCTTGACATCAGCGGGGTCACGACTGTCGCGTCGCGGTTTGTGTCGTCTTTGGTGTCGTATGGGTTGGGCTGCCCGACGACGGTCAGATCGGCATATCGCGCGTGCAATGCAACGGTCGCAGGGACATGGCCCTCTACGTAGCGCCATTCGCCTTCGACGTCCTCTCGGCGGAGACGATCGCGAAAAGCGGCTTCGATGCCGGCGCTGGCCAACACGCTGTCGGTTCGCATGCGTTCCACGATTTGTTCCGGATCGCCGCCCGCGAAGGGGAGTGTGGCACCGTAGAAGTATTCGGTGTTGGGGATGTCCGCGACGCATAACCCGATCAGGTGCGCGCCATGCTGTCGCGCGAGACCCAGGGCGATATCGACCCGAGCGTTGCTGCGGCTGCCGTTATCGACATGGACCAGGATATCTTTCAATGCCACGGTTGGAGCCCTCCATACGATGCGAATGTACGGATAGCGCTCTCGATGGTGGATTTCATTGACCTGGATCAGGTCGTAGCGGTGGCGTTCGATCCGGCTTCCGTGCGCTTGCGCAGACTTGCTAGAAGCGTACGCAAATCCTGTATACTGAATGGTTTACGAAGCAATCCATCGAGCGGATTGGCTTCCGAATCGCCCTCCTCGACTTCGGCGTAGCCGGTGACTAGCGCAATGGCAGCATCGATTCCCCGCTGACGGAGGGCCGTCGCCACCCGCAGTCCGTTCATGCCGGGCATCGCATAGTCCATCAGGATGATATCCGGTGGGCGTTGCAATGTGTCGATCAGGGCCAGCGCTTCCGCGCCGCCGGGGGCTTGCACCACACCGCAGCCGAGGTCGCGTAGCATCTCTACCGCGACCTGTCTGACGGCGGCGTCGTCGTCGACCACCATCACCAGCATTGTCTTCAGATCGAGCGGTGGGCTATCGGCGAGGCGCTGCGGTTGGTCGGCTTCAACATCGGTCAGCGCCCGAGGCAGTAGTAATGCAACCTCGGTGCCCCTGCCCTCGGCGCTGTCCAGCAACACAGTGCCACCGGATTGGCGCGCCATGCCGTAGACTTGGCTCAGGCCGAGGCCAGAGCCGCCGGGGCCTTTCGTCGTGAAGAAGGGGTCGAAAGCCTGACGCCGGACCTCGTTCGTCATGCCGTGTCCGGTATCGGCGATGCTGACCCGCACGTAGGCACCGGGGGCGGGGTCGTCGGCCCTCCCGCCTTCGTAGGCAAGATTGGCGGTGCGGATCGTCAACGCGCCGCCGTCCGGCATCGCATCGCGGGCGTTCAGGCATAGATTGAGCAAGGCTGCCTCGACCTGACTGGGATCGACCATCGCCGGCCATAAATCTGCGGACAGATCGGTTACCACCCGAACTCGTCGGCCCAGGGTGCTGGTGGCGAGCGACACCAACTCGTTGACCAAACGGTTGAGGTCGGTGGCCCTGGTAGAGAGGCGTTGGCGTCGGGAGAACGCCAGCAGACGCGATGTCAATTGTGCGCCGCGCTGCACCGCGCCGGTCGCGCGTTCGATCAGCGCGCCCAGGCGGTCGGCATCTGCCGATGGCAGCGTAGCCGCAGCTTGCACCACGCGATGTTGCATCAATTCCAGATTGCCAAGCACGGTGGCGAGCATATTGTTGAAATCGTGCGCGATTCCGCCGGCAAGTTGGCCGACTGCTTGCAGCTTCTGCGCCTGATGCAGAGCCGCTTCGGTTTTCTCGCGTTCCGCGACTTCGACCTGTAGGCGGTTGTTGATCTCGGACAAGGCGCGGGTGCGTTCGGTGACCAGGGATTCCAATAGTTCGGCTTGTAACCGACGTTCCAAATCGCGGGCTTGCAGGCTGGATGCCATGGCGTTGAACGATTGCGCCAAAGCGTCGAACTCAGACCCGCGGCCGGTCAATGAGGCTCTTACGTTCAGATCGCCGTCGCGCCAGCGCTGGGCTGTGCGCAGCAGCATCTCGGTCGGTTGGTAGATGAAGCGATGGCCGGCCTGCCAGGCTAAGATCAGTGCCATCAGCGCACAACCGCCGGTCAGCAGCAGGTCCCAGACGACGAACGCCGCGAAACTGGCCAGCGGTGCCGGAACCCGTAAACTGGCGATAGCCGTTAGCCCGGCGGCGGAGGCCGGTGCCGGTACGCTCGCGCTGAGCCAGCCCTTGTCACTCGCGTCGGAGATCGTGGTCAGTGCTACTGCCGCGCGGTGGGCTAGGGCAGTCAACTGGGGCGGCATTTGCGTCCCGATAGCGATGTCCGGGCCGGCTTTGGCATCCAAACCGATAATTGCCCCATTGCGGTCGGTAATGAACAGCATCGCTCGATTGGCATCGTCCACGCCGCGATGGCGCAATTCGGCAAGATGTTCGTTCAGCCATTCCAGATCGAGCGCGGCGACAATCACGTGATCGTCGTCGACGGATGGCGACTGGGAGGCAATCGCAATGAACGGATGGGCCAGCCCCGGAACCGATCCGACCCGGCCGATCCAGCCGCTTTCCTGCTTGCCAAGTTCAGGCAACCAACTGGGACGTTGCGACCAAGCCCCCTCCACCGCCGGTCGCGAGGCGCAGACAAGCGTGCCGTCGCGGTTCTGCACCGCGAGGAACGATATCGACGGAAGATCGCGGTGGAGGCTGGCGAGTTGGTCCTCGCACTCTGGATCGACGACGATGATGGACGAAAGCCGTGCGGCGATGCGCGATAGGCGCCGCACCCCGTCGATGACCCCCGAGAGATCGATCATCGCCAACTCGGCCTGCGACAGAACCGAGTCGCCGATTCGAGACTGTCGATCGCTGTGTTGGCGAACCAGGGTGTAGACCTGCGCCGCCAGGATCGGCACCAAGCAGCCTAGGATCAGCAGCAGAAGGCGGGTGGAAAGTTTCATCGCGTTTATACTGGGACCCACCCGGCCGCACCATCGTTCCGGGGCAGGTCGCAGCGTAGCAACACCGTTCCGGGTTGGCTACGCGCCTTCGATCGGGTTTCTAGGCCGTTTCCAGCGTTCGGACCCAGTCGGGGGCGGCAAAGGTGATCCGTGTGCCGTCCGGC
>JBAXFK010000338.1:0-4043 GCA_037139955.1 Rhodospirillales bacterium | reverse complement strand
GAGCGAGCTTAAATTGCCGAACCCGGTGTATCAAAGTCGTTGACACGTTCCGTCCCACTACGGTCCTCGACACTTAAACTGGGACGGTGAGCGCATCGTATTCGTAAAGCCAGTCGTAGCGGGCACGCACCTTCGCCGGCTCGAATTCCCGCTCGATATACGCTGTCGCCCCCTCGGCCGATCCAAGAGCGGGATTGTGAAAACGCTTTGTATTGTCCGAGGAGCCGCGGACGATCTTGGCCGTACGTTCGACGCGGGCATTTTCGTATCGAATCAACGCGGTCGGTATGTCGCTACAGGTATCGAGCAACCGAGCGAGGACGACACCGTCCTCCAACGCCATGTTCGCCCCTTGGGCTAAGAACGGAAGCGTCGGATGTGCGGCGTCGCCCATCACGCAAACGCGGCCCTGGGCAAAATGCGCCAACGGCTCGCGCCCGAGCAGCGCCCATTTATAGGGGGTGTCGATCGCGTGGACGATATTGTGAATGTCTTGGTGCCAACGAGAAAGATCGCGCAGACATTCGTCTCGGCTCCCTGGTTCGGTCCAGGATTCCACCCGCCAGTCGTCGCGTTCGATCACGGCGACGAAATTTAGCAATTCGCCGCGACGGAGCGGATAGGTAACCACGTGACCGCCTACACCGATCCAATTATTGCCGACCAAACGCCGCTGATGCGGCGGCAACGCAGCCATCGGCACAAGGCCGCGCCAGGCCATGATTCCGGTGAATTGTGCTTTACCGTCTCCGAACATTTGCTGGCGGATGCGGGAATGCACGCCGTCGGCACCGATCAGCACCTCTCCCTCGACACGTTCCCCATTCGCTAACAGCAATATCGCAGCGGTTGCGGTCTGTTCGAAGCCAACGCAGGCGCAGCCTGTCCGGATTGCATGGGGATCGGCACGGCGGACGGCGTCGAGCAAGACCGCGTGGAAATCGCCCCGATGCACCATCCAATAAGGGGCGCCGAAGCGCTGAACGGATTCTTCGCCGACGTCGAATGGCGTCCAGGCTTGGCCGGTGCTCCAGAGCCGAAATTCCCGGCCTTGCGGCACGCAGATCACTGTGCGCATCGCCTCTTCGAGGCCCAGAGAAATCAGCAACCGTGTTCCGTTGGCGCCGAGTTGTACCCCTGCCCCAATTTCTTTCAAATCCGCAGCCTGCTCGTAGATTCTGACACGATGACCGCGTTGCATCAGTGCCAAAGCGGCGGTCAGGCCACCGAGGCCCGCACCCGCGATCAGAACCGGCGGTTTTGCCATTGGCCCGCTCCCCGCCTAATGCTGCAATCGGTCTTCCCGCCACAGGGACAGAACTTCCTGCACCGGACGATCGGAAAAACTGAACAGCACGGCCTCGCTCGATGCTCGATGATGGTGCACGGCCCAGCTCGGCACAACGAACAGGTCGCGCGGCTTCCAGCAAATGACCGTATCGCCGATCGTCGTTTCGCCTTCCCCTTCGACCGCGCAATATACCGTACCCTCGGTCGACCGATATGGGGCCGTTGCGAAACCGGCAGGCAGCAGGGCCATAAACGCGCCAATCGTCGGCATTGGGTACCCGCCGGAGCCCGGATCGATGTATCGTAGCTTGTAGCCGTGGGATGGATCGGGATCGCTGTTGCGCGCCAGCGTCGCCAACGCGTCGCGCGAACGAGAATACGGGTAGCTGAACACGGGGGAAGACCGCCGGTTCGGTTTCCAATCCACCGGCACCATATTCGCGCCGTAGCGTGCCAGACTGTCGCCGACCGGTCGGCTGACCGACTGGCTGTCGGTATTGGCCGGTTCGGCGAAACTCGCATCCAAAAGCCGGACCATGGGGACGTCCAAACCGTCTAGCCACACGACTGGGTGGTCGGTCTCGTTGCCATGGTCGTGCCACGTCCAGCTTGGGGTGATAATGAAATCGCCGGGTTCCATAATGGCCCGTTCCCCCTCGACAGCCGTGTAGGCACCGCGGCCTTCGACGACAAATCGCAGGGCAGACGCAGCGTGCCGATGGGCCGGCGCGACCTCTCCGGGCATAATGAGTTGCAAGCCGGCGAACAGCGAATGCGTCGCCGACACATGCCCTTTCAGGCCCGGATTTTCCAGAATCAGAACCCGCCGTTCGGCCTCCTTGGCGGTAATCATGCCGCCGGATTGCATCAGCAGCGGGCGCACGACATTGTCGTAATCCCACTTCACCGGTACTGCTGGCGTATAAGGCGTGCGCGTGACCATTCGGTGCAGATGTTCCCACAACGGGGCAAGATGGTGCGGGCCGATTAGGTCGTAGAACGCCTGCCGATCCGGGCTTATGGTTGCATCGTTCATGGCGCGTGCCTCCTGGAGAGAAGCGAGTCTTGGCGGCGACCGTGGCAGCCTGTCAATCGGGGTTTCGGCGCACCAACAATGTGTATTCGCGCATGCCGTATTCGGCCAGTACCTCGACCGAACAACCCAGCGACTGCTCGCAATAACGCGCCCAAGTTTCTGGCGGCGGGCAATAGAGCTGACCGGGGGGCGCATCGGGGTTCGGTCGTGCGAGGAAATTGACGGCGAAGCCGATCCGGCTGGTGCGATGCATATCGTCCAGCACGGTGCGAACGAATGCCTCCCACAAATCGAGCGGTTGTTCGAGTTTGACGTTCATGACACCGCTAGCGACGGTGTAGTCGGCTTGGCGGGGGCTGCTGCGTCCGATCGCGAACCGGATCGACGGCTTGCCGCGATGCCGCCGCCGTGCGCGTTGGATCATGACGGGGGCGAGATCGATACCGAGGTAGTCGATGTTATCGGTCGGGTACCGTTCGGCCAGAAAAACCGCTAACGCACCGTAGCCGCACCCGAGATCGTTCAAGGAGACCGGCACATCGAAACGACCGATTTTCAGCAATTGTACGAAGCGTAAAAATTGCGTGGCCTCGCACGACCAATCGACCCCGCGCGGGGTGGCACCGTATCGTGCCATTGTGGCGGTGTAATAGTCGCCCACCCCAGCATAGACATTTTCGAACGCAGAGACCTCGGGCGGCACGGCAGTGCTAGACTGTGCCGCCCGATCGATCATTTCTTCCTCGCAGCCTGTTTGGCCCGAGCGGCTGTCACGGTAGGCTTGGGCGACTCACCGGCCGGAACGGTTGGCAACGAAATCGTCATATACTCTTGGCGCTCGTGCGGCACCGGTGTGCCACGGCCGATCGTAACGCGATCGTCGTCGGCTGCGAGATGGGTCAGCCAGTAGACCGGCAGCGGCGCGCTGCCTTCGAAATTATCGCGCAACGCGGACACTATGCGATCGTGTCCGTTCACGCCGGCCTTGTCGGATTTGTAATCGACCAGCGAGTCGAGATAGCGGAACCATTTGCGGCGTTCGCCATGATCGGACGGCGCGATATGCAGCGCACGATAGGCTTGCTTCAGATTGTACTTCTCGGAAAACATACCGAATTCTTTATGAACCGCGATCATTTCCTTGACGGGTTCGTTCGGCCCCATACGCGTATTCATCTGATGGAACACATCCGATGTCGTGCTATCCTTGATCATATCGCCCATAACGGCCTCCTGCTGTTCATGATCGGCAACACGATCTTGCCGAACAACCCAACAGCGATCAAGTCCCTCGAATAACGTGGTTCAGCCAAGTCCATTCGATAACATCGACTGTAGGACCGCAGCGCCGGTATCCTTCAAAAGCGCCGCCGTACGGTCGGCGAGATCGGGAATATCGGTTCTTTTCGCCAACAAGGATACGACGCTGGCATGGCACTCCGCCAGCCGATCCGTCCGCCGCCGCGCAGCGTCCATCGCATCCCTCGCCGCCGCAATTGCCAAGTCTCGATTGTCGGCCCGAAGATAAGTATCGGCCAAATGGGCCAACAATCGCGCCTCTAGCTCAAGACCGGTCTTCGCGAGGCGAGCGCCGTCCAAGGCTTCGGAAAAATAGCCGACGGCAGCGGCAAAATCCCCGCCCGTACTGGCCGCCAAGCCTTTGCACACAAGCGCTCGCGCCCGCAAATACGGCAGGCCGGAACGTTCCGCATAATCC
>JBAXFK010000337.1:0-4081 GCA_037139955.1 Rhodospirillales bacterium | reverse complement strand
TTCCCAGACCATGCTGGACAAGCCGGTCGTGGGCATCGTCGATACCGGCAGCGACTACAACAACTGCCACCGCACCGTGCCCGAACTGGTGGAAGCGGTGAAGCGCGGCGTGCTGGCAGCCGGCGGGTTGCCGATGGCCTTCCCCACCGTGTCCCTGTGCGAACCCAGCCTGTTCCCGACGTCCATGCATTACCGCAACCTCGCCGCGATCGACACCGAAGCGATGCTGACTGCGCAGCCGATGGATAGCGCCGTGCTGATCGGCGGCTGCGACAAGACCGTGCCAGCCCAGCTCATGGCCGCCGCGTCCGCCGACATTCCCGCCGTGCAGCTCGTCACCGGCCCGATGCTGGCTACCCCGTTCCAAGGCGAACGCCTGTCCGCCTGCACCGATTGCCGTCGCTACTGGGCGATGTACCGCGCCGGCACCGTCACCGGGGAGCGTATCGCCGAAATCGAGGGCCGCCTTGCCACCACCGCCGGCACCTGCGGCGTGATGGGCACCGCGTCCACCATGGCCTGCATCGCCGAGGCCCTCGGCATGATCCCCCTCGGCCACGGCTCAATCCCCGCGGTCCACGCCGACCGGCTGCGCGCGGCCGAGGAAGCCGGCGCCCTGGCGGTCCGCCTGATCGCCCACCCAATCAAGCCGTCCGAAATCATCACGGCGAAATCGGTAGAAAATGCGCTGCGGGTGCTGCTGGCTCTTGGCGGCTCCACCAACGCGCTGATTCATCTGACAGCCGTGGCCGGGCGGATTGGGGTCAAAATCGACCTGCAACGCCTTAACCTGCTGTCCGACACCACCCCTGTCCTGGTTGACCTGAAACCGACCGGCGAAGGCTACATGGAAGACTTCCACAGCGCGGGCGGCATGCCGGCGCTGCTATGGGAATTGCGGGATCTGCTGCATCTCGACTGCATCGACGTAACCGGAAAAACGCTGGGCGAGCGCCTGACTCAGCCTGCCTTCGTCGATCGTCGCTACATTCGCGAACGTGCCAAGCCGGTGTCGCCCGTGGGCGGTATCGTGTCGCTGTTCGGGTCGCTGGCCCCGCGCGGGGCGATTTTGAAGCGCAGCGCCGCAACGGAGTCGCTCTTCGAAAAAGAAGCCCGAATCATGGTGTTCGACGGGTTGGAAGACCTCGCCAACCGCATCGACGATCCCGACCTGGACGTCACCGCCGACGACATTTTGGTGTTGAAGAACGCCGGGTCGCTGACACCCGCCGGCATGCCGGAGGCAGGTTATCTGCCCATCCCCCGCAAGATCGCGCTGACCGGCGTGAAGGATATGGTGCGCATGAGCGATTGCCGCATGTCCGGCACCGCCTTCGGCACCATCGTGCTGCACATCACGCCCGAAGCGGCCGCTGGCGGGCCGTTGGCACTGGTGGAAACCGGGGACCGGGTGCGGCTATCGGTGAAGGACCGCTCGCTCGATCTGCTGGTATCGGAAGACATACTGGCAAAGCGCCGATCCGCCTGGACCCCGCCCGCCAAGCCGACGCGCGGCTGGGACCGGATTATCCACGAGCAGGTGTTGCAAGCCGACGAGGGCTGCGACCTCGCGCTAATGCGCCAGGGCGGCTGATACGATCCGGTGCGAGCCGCCCCATTTGAGAGCGGCTCGCGTCGGGTCCTTAGGCGGCGGCTTTAAACCGAGCGTAGGCGCGCACGCGAACGCGATATTTGGTCCAGGCGGAGGTGCCCTGGTAACGGATGAACGCCGGAACCTTCTGGCGGAAGCTACGGTTCAGCGCCGTCGGCTCGGCTGCGGCGGCCTTGGCGCTGGCGAGCCATTCCGGCGAAACCGCGGCGGTCGCGGCGAGGCTAGCGGGGGCCGGGATTTTGCCGGTCCGGATGGCGTGGCGCAGAATCCGCAGCGAAACGCCGAGACCGCGTGCCGCGTCGGGAAGGCCGATGGGGGAAGTGTCGCTCATGAGTCGTGATCCTGTTCGATGTGGCGCCCTATCACCACCAGTCGCGCTCTGTTGCAAGGGGTTGCGTTGCAGGACGGACGCATCGGCCCGCGTAAGGGCGTGGATATGCCGGCCACGAGCGTGCTACGAAGGCGCACGGACATGGCACCCGCCCGGACAGACAACGAAGCGGCGGACATAGAACGCCTGCAATCCGACGACCCAGCCTAGGACCGAACACCGATGCCCAACCGCGAAACCGCCATCGCACGCGCGCTGGATTTCTTCGACACCAATGGCTTGCGGGAGCGACTGGCCAGCCTCGTCGCCATCCGCAGCACCTCGCAGGACCCGGCGCATGAGGCCGATGTTCGCCAATATTTGGACGAAGCCATCGCCCCGTGGCTGGGGCGTCTGGGCTTCACCGCCGAAATCCACCCCAACCCCGCCGCCGGCTTCGGCCCGATCCTAACCGCCGAACGCATCGAATCGCCGGATTTGCCGACGGTGCTGACGTACGGCCACGGCGACACCGTACGCGGACTGGAAGATCAATGGCGCGCGGGCCTCGATCCCTGGACGCTTACGGAAGAAGGCGACCTTTGGTACGGGCGCGGTTCGGCCGACAACAAAGGCCAGCACGCTGTCAATCTTTCTGCGTTAGAGGCCGTCATCGCCGAACGCGGCGGGAAACTAGGCTACAACATCAAGATGGTACTGGAGACCAGCGAGGAACGCGGCTCCACCGGCCTGAAAGCCTTCGTTGCGGCGCGGGCCGAAGCGCTGAAAGCCGATGTGCTGATCGCCAGCGATGGGCCACGGGTCACGCCGGACATGCCCACCGTCGCGACGGGCACACGGGGGACGTACCACTTCGACCTCGTGTTGAATTTGCGCGCGGGCGGGGTGCATTCCGGACATTGGGGCGGACTGACGACCGACCCGGCAGTGGTGATGACGCATGCAATCGGGTCCATCGTCGATCGGCGCGGCAAAATCCTGGTGCGCGACTGGCTGCCGCAAAACGGCGTTCCCGCAACCGTGCGATCGGTGTTGGCCGGCTGCCCGGTGGGTGGCGGCGGCGAATCCGCAACCATCGACCCGAATTGGGGCGAGCCGGGCCTTACCCCAGCCGAGAAAATCTATGGCTGGAACAGCTTCATCGTCCTGGCCATGACATCCGGCCGGCCGGAGAACCCGGTCAATGCCGTGGCCCCCAACGCTCGGGCGCATTGCCAAATCCGCTACACCGTGGACACCGATCCCGCCGGTTTCGCCGATGCATTGCGGAAGCATCTGGATGCCGAAGGTTTCGGTGAAATCGCGATCGAGAACGCCTTCGTCCGCATGCCCGCCAGCCGCACCGATCCTGGCCATCCCTGGGTGCAATGGGCTGTCGGCAGCATGGAAAAAACACTGGGTAAGCGAGTGCAGGTGATCCCGAACTCCTCCGGTGGATTGCCGGGAGATGTGTTCGTCGATCACCTCGGGGTGCCGCTCGTGTGGATTCCGCACAGCTACAACGGCTGCAAACAGCACGGACCGGACGAGCATTTCCTCAAAGGCCCGGCGCGCGAGGGAATCGCCGCATTCGCCGGGATATGGTGGGATTTGGGCGAGAAAGGGCTGCCCGCCAAGCGGTAGGCAGCCCCCGATTTTTACTGCGGAATGCGGTGCAGCCCGCACAGCTTGTTGCCGTCGGGATCGCGCAAATACGCGAGGTACATCGCGCCGCCCGGACGCGCGCCCGGCGCTTCCTCGATGGATGTGCCGCCAGCAGCGACGCCGGCATCGTGCCATGCTTTGGCCTGATCGCCGCTCGCCATGGCGAAACCGATCGTGCCGCCGTTGGCGTGGGTCGCGGGCTTGCCGTCGATCGGCGGGCTGACCATGAACACGCCGCCATTATGAATGTAGCGGATGCGGCCCTTGGCATCGACAGTGCCCGGCTGCCCGCCGATGGCACCGAAAATGGCATCGTAGAACGTCTTGGACTTCGGAATGTCGCTGCTGCCGACCATGATATGACTGAACATTGGTAGTCCCTCCTCTGGACGGACACAGGATACCGCGCTTTGCTCCCCGCGAACAGGGAGACACCGACGATTGTTAGCGCTCAATAGGAATGTCCCCTCCGTGCCCAATTAGAATGTCCCCTT
>JBAXFK010000336.1:0-4170 GCA_037139955.1 Rhodospirillales bacterium | reverse complement strand
CTCGTACAACTTGGCATCGCGCAACAACCGCCCCGTTGGGTAATCGTTGATATAGCCATTGCCACCGAGGGCTTGAATCGCCTCCAACGCCATCCATGTGGCTTTCTCGGCGGCGTATAAAATGGCACCGGCCGCGTCTTTGCGTGTGGTTTCGCCCCGGTCGCAGGCCTTCGCTACGGCGTAAACATAGGCCTTAGCGGCGTTCATCGTGGTGTACATGTCTGCCAACTTGCCTTGCATCAACTGGAATTCACCGATGGCTTGACCGAATTGCTTGCGCTCGTGAACATAAGGTACCACGGCGTCCATGCAGGCTTGCATGATGCCAAGCGGCCCGGCGGCCAGCACGGCGCGCTCGTAATCCAACCCGCTCATCAACACGTTGACGCCACGGCCGACGGGACCCAGCACGTTTTCCTCGGGTACTTCGCAATCCTGGAAAATCAGTTCGGCCGTGTTCGATCCACGCATGCCGAGCTTATCGAGTTTTATCCCTGTCGAGAAACCTGGAAACGATTTTTCGACGATAAATGCTGTCATCCCGCGCGATCCGGCGGCAAGGTCGGTCTTCGCATAGATCACCAGCGTATCGGCATCCGGCCCGTTGGTGATCCACATCTTGCTGCCATTGAGCAAGTAGCGATCCCCCTTCAGCACCGCCGTCGTGCGCATCGATACAACATCCGATCCGGCGCCCGGCTCGCTCATGGCCAAAGCGCCGACATGCTGGCCGGAGATCAACTGCGGCAGATAGCGGCGCTTTTGATCCTCGGTGCCGTTTCGGGAAATTTGGTTCACACACAGATTCGAATGCGCACCGTAAGACAACCCGACGGAAGCCGAGGCCCGCGAAATTTCCTCCATCGCCACGACGTGTTCCAAATAGCCCATGCCAGCGCCGCCGAACTCTTCCGAAACCGTAACTCCCAGCAGCCCCATCGCGCCCATTTTGGGCCAAAGGTCCATGGGAAAGGCATTATCCTTGTCGAGCGCCCCCGCGCGGGGCGCAATTTCGGCGGCGGCGAAAGCCTCCACCTGCCCACGCAGCATGTCGGCGGTCTCGCCGAGGTCGAAATTCAAGCTGGGGATCGACGGCATAGGCAAGGTCCTTCATCGGTGCACGCGAGCGATTGTAAGCCAAACGCGCTCGGCTCAATATGGGCGAAATATTAACGGGGAGACGTCCCATGACCCAACTGAGCTATAGCCATGGTGCGTCCGATGTTCCGCTGCTGGGCGAGACCATCGGCGCCAATTTCGATCGCACCGTCGCGCGTTGGGGCGACCGGCCCGGCTTGATCTCCTGCGCGCAAGGCATTTCCTGGACCTATGCGGAGCTGGGCGCCAAGGTGGATGCCTTCGCCGCCGGACTTCTGGCGCTGGGCTTGCAACCCGGGGAACGCATCGGCATCTGGTCGCCCAACAACGCCGAATGGATCGTCACCCAATTCGCCACCGCCAAGGCGGGCCTTATTCTGGTGAATATCAATCCCGCCTATCGGCTATCGGAGGTCGAATACGCCCTGAATAAGGTCGGCTGCCGCGCCCTGGTGACGGCGACGCGGTTCAAAACCAGCGATTATATCGGAATGGTCAACACCCTCGCACCGGAATTGGCGCGTTCGAAGCCCGGACATTTGGACTCCGCCAAGCTGCCGCATATGCGCACAGTCATTCAAATCGGGGAATCGGCACCCGGAACGGTCGGCTTCGACACCGTCTACGATATGGGCGGGGCCGCCGAACGCGCGCGACTCGCGGAATTGGCGGGGGTGCTGCAATTCGACGACCCCATCAATATTCAGTTCACCTCCGGGACCACCGGCCTACCCAAAGGGGCCACGCTGACGCACCACGGCATCCTGAACAACGGTTTCTTCGATGGCGAAACGATGCACTACACCGAGGCGGACAAGGTCTGCATTCCCGTTCCTATGTATCATTGTTTCGGCATGGTGATCGGCGCGCTGGCCTGCGTGTCGCACGGCGCCGCCATCGTGTTTCCCGGCGAAGGCTTCGATCCCCTCGCCACCCTGCAAGCGGTCGCGACCGAACGTTGCACCTCGCTCTACGGCGTGCCCACGATGTTCATCGCGCAGTTGGATCATCCCGATTTCGCAAAATTCGATCTGACCAGCCTACGCACCGGCATGATGGCCGGCGCCCCCTGCCCTATCGAGGTCATGCGCCGGTGCATCCGCGACATGCATTTGACCGAAATGACCATCGGTTACGGCATGACCGAAACCAGCCCGGTATCGACCCAAACCAAAATCGGCGATCCGTTGGAGAAGCAAACCGGCTCCGTCGGCCGCGCCCACCCGCACGTGGAGATTAAAATCGTCGACACGGAGGGAAAAATCGTCCCGCGCGGCACTTCCGGCGAGCTATGCACCCGCGGCTATGTCGTCATGCTCGGCTATTGGGACGATCGGGAGCGGACGGAACAGGCAATCGACAAGAATGGCTGGATGCACACCGGCGATCTGGCCACGATGGACGACGATGGATATTTGAACATCGTCGGCAGAATCAAAGATATGGTGATCCGCGGCGGCGAAAATATTTATCCGCGCGAGATCGAAGAATTCCTGTATCGCCACCCCGCCATCCAGGACGTGCAAGTGTTCGGTGTCCCGGACAAGCGCTTCGGGGAGGAGCTTTGCGCCTGGGTAAAAATCCGCGCCGGCATGACCCTGACGGCGGACGAGGTGAAGGCGTTCTGCAAAGACCAAATCGCGCACTACAAAGTGCCGCGCCACATCCAATTCGTCGAGGAATTCCCGATGACGGTAACAGGCAAAATGCAAAAATTCATCATGCGGGAGAAAATGACCGAAACCCTCGGCGTCGTGGCGGCGGTCACGGCCTGATGCCGGACCGCCGCCGTTCGCACGGTGCTTACTTCACCGCCGAATACGGAGTCGGGCCGAGGATGAAGTTCTTCACGTTCGCAACGATCGGGCCATTGGCTTCCGTCTTCGCACGGGCGGCATGCCATTCCGGATCGGCCTGGAACGCGTTCCACTTGGCTTCGCGATCGGCAAGCGAATCGAATTTCAGCATGTAATATAGCGTCTGATTCGACTCGCCGATAACGGTGGTCCAGAAGCCGGCTTGCTCGATGCCGTGCTTGGCCCAAATGCCCAGCGTGATGGTGCTGAAGCGGTTGTTCAGGTCGGGCAACCGGCCCGGAACGCATTCGTAGATTCGCAGTTCGTAGATCATGGTGGGTTTCCTCCTCAGGTAGCGTTGGATGGGCGGAGTGTGCGGCGGCGCGGCTCGCCCGGCAAGATGGGGCGGCGACATAGGAATCTTGTTGCATTCGCCACGGACACACGCTTACCTCGCACCAACGATAATAAAGCGGGGAGGGCGTGTATGACATACACGAACCTAACAATATCGATATGCTTAGCCATATACGGGCTCGGCATAATGCTGTTCGACTTCGATATCGTCGCAATAACTGGGAACGCGACTATAGTATTCGCGATGTCGGAGTTCGGCGGGGGTGTTGTCGGACAAAGCCGACATCGGATCGAGATGCATTTCCAACTCGGGCGCCGATTGCACGACGCCGGGCAACTGGCCGAAGCCGAACCGATATTTCGGGATGTCCTGGCTGCGGACCCGGACCACGCCGAAAGTCAGCATCGGCTGGGACTTATAGCGATGCAGAGCGGGCGTATGGAAACCGCCCTGACCGCGTTCGACCGAGCCATCGCCCGTAGGCGATCGAACGCTCTTTTTCACGTCCACCGCGCGCATGCCCTGCTCGGCCTAGGCCGATCCATGGATGCGTTGCATGCCGCACGCCAAGCGCAGCGGCTCAAACCGCAAATGCCGGAGGCAGCTTTGGCCGTCGGGCATGCGCTATACGATCTTTTCCGTCCGGCCGATGCCGTCGTCGCCTATCGGGATGCGCTGCGACGCGATCCGCAACTACCCGACTTGCGCAATTCCCTCGCACTGGCGTTGTGGGATGCAGACCGCCATGCCGAGGCGATCGCCATACTGCGCGACATCGTCCGCAGCGCCCCCAGCGACGTGGCGGCCAAGCAAAATCTTGTGGGCATGCTGAAAGATTCCGGCATGCTGCCCGAGGCAGAAGCCCTCGCCCGCGATATCCTGCGTCGCCGTCCGGACGATGCGGTGACCCATTTCAAC
>JBAXFK010000335.1:0-4175 GCA_037139955.1 Rhodospirillales bacterium | reverse complement strand
CAGCGCTATGCTCTCCGGCCGGACGGACACCGTGACGCTCTGCCCCGCCGCACCGCCTTTCGGGAACAAACAGCCAACGCTAGCCCCGTCGGGTAAGCGCACCGAACCCTCGGCCCGTATCGCAACAGCGCTTTCGCATATGCCGTGTAGGAGATTGGCCGCGCCAATGAAGCTGGCGACGAAGATATTGGCCGGACGGAAATAGATCTCTCGCGGGTCGCCCATCTGCACGATGCGGCCCTTTTCCATCACCGCGATGCGATCCGACATCGCCAACGCCTCGCTTTGGTCGTGGGTCACATAAATCGTGGTCACACCGATTTGCTGTTGCAGGCGGCGGAGCTCGATCCGCATTTCTTCCCGCAACGCCGCGTCGAGGTTGGAAAGCGGCTCATCCAGCAGCAACAGTTTCGGCCGGTGCACGATCGCGCGAGCCAATGCCACGCGCTGCTGCTGACCGCCGGACAAGCGTGTCGCTGGGCGATCGCCGTAGCCGGACAGGCCGACAGTCGATAAGGCTTGCTCGACCAACGACCTCACTTCTTCACGCCCCGGCCGAGGTCCTTTACCAACGCGCAATGGAAACGCAATGTTCTCGAACACTGTCATATGCGGCCAAATCGCATAGGATTGGAACACCATGCCGATCCCGCGCTCGTTCAGCGGCACCGCCACGCTTTCGGCGGAATCGAACAACGTACGGTCGCCCACAGAAATCGTGCCGGAATCCGGCCGTTCCAGCCCAGCCACGCACCGCAGAGTTGTTGTTTTTCCGCAACCGCTGGGTCCCAATAACGTGAAGAAGGTACCATCGGGCAAATCGAAAGATACTTCCCGAACGCCACCCGCTTGGGCATCGAAACGGTTAGCGTAGATTTTAGTAAGATCGCGGACGGTCAACATGGGTCAATTTCCAAACACATCGGTGCCGCCACGGCGGCCCTGAGCGAAAAAGATGCAAGCAATGACAGTCATCAGGACGGTCCATATCAATCCGAACGCCGCCAACTCGCCCCCTTGTCCGTTGACCCACTGGTCGAAAATGGACACTGCGATGACTTGCGATCCGGGGCTGGCAAGCAACACCGCAATCGCGAGTTCCTTGTTGGCGACCAGGAAGATGAAGAGCCACCCTGCGACAATGGCTGGCGACAGAAGCGGTGCGACAATGCGACGCAATGTGGTCAAAGCCCCTGCCCCCGCGACGCCGGCCGCTTCTTCCAGTTCGTGATGCAGTTGCAACACGCCGGAATACACATAACGCATGCCGTAAGGCATGAAACGGATCACATAAGCGATGGCGATGATCCACAACGATCCGTAAATCGGCAGCGGCACCCGCAAATAAACTTCCATCACCGCAACGCCGAGACAAATGCCGGGAAATACCAGCGACAACGTCGCCAATTGATCCAGAGCCCAACCGCCCGGACCGCGCCGAGCGGCGATCCAGCCGGCAAGAGCGGTGATCGCCATGATGATCGTGGCGGCGGCGGCGGCGATCAGTAGGCTGTTGGTTGCGAGTTCGACGTAACCGGGTGCGGTGAACACGGTACGGAAATTCTTCAACGAGAGCATCGGGATCGCAGCGAACGAGAAACTGCGTAAGAATGGCAACAGCGACATCCACAGCAAGGTGATCATCGGTAACACCAACACGATGCAGAAATTCGTCACGATAATAGCGCCAGCCACCCAACGTCCCGATCCCAGATCGAACGGCCGAGGCCGATAGCCCTTACCCGTCACGGAGTGATATTTTTCCGCATTCTTCGACAACCGGCTGTAAAAATACAAAAGCACCGCGACGATCGCGACCATCACAACGGAAAATGCCGCAGCATAGCCAAGGTCCGGCGGCACAACGATCGTTGCCTCGTAAACATCCGTGGTCAGCACGTAGATCCGGCCGGGCATGCCGACCAGTGCCGGAACCTCGAACCCACCGATCGCGCGAATAAATACGAACAACGCCAACGCCAAAATTGCAGGCATCGCCAGCGGCAACGACACGCGACGCAAGGTCTGCAATACCGTCGCTCCGCTCATGCGCGCCGCCTCTTCCATATCGGCGTTCGCGGCTCGGAAGGTCGCGCCGAGTAGCAGAAAGACCAGAGGAGACCATAGGAATCCCTCGATCAGGATCATACCGGCCATGGAATTTACATTGAACAGGTTTGCGGTTCCGCCGGTTGCCATTCGGTAGAAATCGTTGAGCGGACCGACCTTGCCCAGCAAAAACAGCCAAGCAATGACATGCAGAATATAGGGCGTTCCCAATGAAATGATCGTCGCGAGATAGGCCAAGATTTTGAATGGCGCGTTCGTACGCTCCACCAACCATGCCAGGACCCCACCCACGATCAGCGACAGCGCCGTGCTACCGGCCGCAAATACCACGCTGTTCCAGATGCTGCGCAGCGCGTCCTTGTCGGTGAACATCTTGCCAAAATGGCCCAGCGTGAAGCCGGTAACATCGCCGATCGCGTCGGTCGTCGTGATGCTATCTTGCAACAGAATATAAAGCGGTGGCAGCATGAGCAAGGCCAGTACAATGCCGACTACAGCGGCAATCGGCCGCCGCGCATCTTGCCGGACCCACGTCAGCACTGCCGTCACCGAAATAACTCGCGATAGATCGCGACCCATTTCGGCAGGTCGTCGCGGGCCATATCGGGGGTAACAATATTGACTTTGAACCCGCCGGCATCGGGCTTATTCTCCGCCACTTTGGCAGGAATCTTCGGGCTGGCCGGCAGATAATCGTTGTCCGCCATGATTTTCTGTCCTTCGTCGGACAGCATAAATTCAGCCAAAAGCCGAGCGGCGTTGGGGTGGGGCGCGTCTTTCACAACGCTGACAAGGCTTGTGGACTGTAGAACCGGCTCCATTCGCAACCACTTGACCGGCGCGCCCTGACCTTGGCTGATCGTTGCATGATAATTCAAAATCATCACCGCCAGGGGATATTCGCCCGACACAACCTTATCCAACACCACGCGTTGTGCGGCGGGAATGACCACCGGTTCCTGCTTGGCAAAAGCACGCAGGTAAGCCATGCCCTTGTCCTGCCCCATCGTGGTCAGGATGTTATAAATGAAACCGGGTGGCCCGCCGGGAGTAAGATCGTAAGTCCAAGCGATTTGGCCTTTCCACTTGGGATTCAGCAAATCCTCATAGGTTTTGGGAATATCGTCGGCCTTCACCGCATTGGTATTGACCGCAGCGGTCCAGTAAAACAGATTCAGCGCCGTCCAATGCCCGTTGATATCCCGCAGCGACTGCGGCCAATCGACTGCCGCTCGGGGTTTGTAATCCGCTACCAAACTGGCATCTTCCAACAAAAATACCGTGTTGGAGCCATCGAAAATATCGGCCTGTACTCGTTTCGCCCGCGCTTCGTTACGTATTTTTAGCGCCACGTCGGACGATGTAGCACGCGAATATTGTACTTCGATGCCCGGGTATTTCTTCTCGAACGCTTCGCTCATGGGGCGAACGATCTGATTGACGATCAACGTCGAATACCAGTTCACGCTGCCTTCTTTCCGAGCAGCGTCGATCAGGGCCGGATCGGGTTCGGCAGCGCGGGCTGAGAAGGTTAGCAGCAACAATACAGCAAGAAGCACTTTCACCGGAACACCTCCCGATAGATACCGATCCATTTTGTCAGTCCTTCCTTGGTCATATCGGGGGAAATGTAATTGACCGCGAAATGCCCGGCGTCGGGCTTCAATTCCGCGATGCGTGCCGGGATATCCGGATGGGCTGGCAGATAATCGTTTATCGCCATGACCCTTTGCCCCTCGTCGGAGAGGATATACTCCAGCAATAAGCGCCCCGCGTTGGGGTGCGGGGCGTCCTTGAGTAGACCGATCATGCTAAACAGCGCCACCAGCGGCTGGATCGGCGCGGCTTTAACCGGCGCCCCCTGGCCCGCGCTAATCGCGATATGATGGTTGTACATCATCAGTCCCAGCGCATATTCGCCGCTGATCACCTGATCCAGTACCGCGCGCGGGGACGCCGCCACCGAGACCGGCGTCTGGGCCGCAACCTGTTTCAAGTAAGCCATGCCATTGTCTTCCCCCATGAGGGTCAGGACATTTTCGATAAATCCGGGTGCGCCTTGCACCGCGAGTTCCGACGTCCAGGCCATACGGCCTTTCCATTGG
>JBAXFK010000334.1:0-4177 GCA_037139955.1 Rhodospirillales bacterium | reverse complement strand
CAGATGTTGTGAAGCGCGGGCTAATGGCCGCCGACCTGGGCAGTTACCTTGTTTGTTATCGACTCCCAGCTGACCGGCTTGGTCCCGCGCTTCACAACATCTGAAAGTGGTAACCGAAAGCCTCCGGGTCAAGGCGTTTCTCGCCCTGCGTCCTGTCAATGTCCTGTCAGACAAAATCGCGACCGGGGCCGCCCATACGGCCGCCGCAATTTCTTACAATAATATCAGTGCATTGCGCTGGCGCGCCCGGAAAGACTCGAACTTCCAACCCCCAGATTCGTAGTCTGGTGCTCTATCCAATTGAGCTACGGGCGCAACCGAGGGCGGGTTCTAACCGACCCTCCCTGGGAGGGCAACCCCTCTTTTTCGGCAAAATAACTAGGCGGCGAGTTTTTCCAATTCGCGCAGGATCGACTCGCCCATGACACCAGTGCCCACGCGCGCGGTGCCGGGGCCCATGATATCGGCGGTGCGCAGGCCGGAGCCGAGCACGTTGATGCAGGCTTTTTCGATGATCGAAGCGTCCTCGTCCATGCCGAACGAGAACCGCAGCAGCATCGCGAAGCTGAGGATTTGCGCCAGCGGATTGGCGACCCCTTTGCCGGCGATGTCGGGTGCGCTGCCGTGGATCGGTTCATACAGCGCATGACGCTTGCCGGACGGCTGGATGGCGCCCAGCGTGGCCGAGGGCAACATGCCCAGGCTGCCGGTGAGCATCGACGCGAGGTCGGACAACAGATCGCCAAACAGGTTGGATGTGACGATGACGTCGAACTGGCGCGGGTTGCGTACCAGCTGCATGGCGCAATTGTCGGCGTACATGTGCGACAGCTCGACATCGGGGTATTCGGCGGCCCCCAGCGCGGTGACCGTCTGGCGCCAGAAAAGGCCGGACTGCATGACGTTGGCTTTTTCCACGCTGCACAGTTTCTTGCTACGCTTGCGGGCCAACTCGAAGCCCACGCGGGCGACGCGGACGATTTCGCTGGTGGTATATGTGTCGGTGTCGAAGCCGCGCTTTTCGCCGTTGGGTAGGGTCTCCACACCGCGCGGCTCACCGAAGTAGATGCCACCCGTGCTTTCGCGTACGATCATCAGGTCGAGGCCCTTGATGACGTCGGCCTTGAGGGTGGATGCATCGACCAGCGGATCGAAAACGATGGCCGGGCGCAGGTTGGCAAACAGATCGAGTTCCTTGCGCAGTCGCAGGATCGCGATTTCCGGGCGCATGTCGAAGCCGAGCTTGTCCCATTTCGGGCCGCCGACCGAGCCGAAGAGGATGGCGTCGGCGTCCTTGGCCGCCTGCATGCAGTTATCGGTGATCGGTGTGCCCCGAGCGTCGATCGAGGCGCCACCGACAAAATCTTCGGACACGTCGAAGGTGACCATCCGGCGGCGGTCCATCCAGTCGATGACGCGGCGGACTTCACGCATCACTTCCGGCCCGATACCGTCGCCGGGGAGGATGAGCAGTTTTTTATTGGCGGCCATAATGTGGGTCTTTCGTGGATCAGGCGGCGGTCATGGTGGTGGGCATCCAAGACAGAGTCTCGCGCTGCTTCGCTTCGTAGGTATCGATGGATTTGCCGTGTTGTAGGGTCTGGCCGATATCGTCGAGGCCGTTCAGCAGCAGGTGTTTGCGGAAGGCGTCGATTTCGAATGGCACTTCTTCGCCATTCGGTCGCACCACGACCTGACGCTCCAAATCGATGGTGATACGGGCGTTGCCGCCCATTTTGGTGTCCTCGATCAGTTGGTCGCAAACGGCGCGCGGCAGCCGGACGGGCAGGATGCCGTTCTTGAAGCTGTTGTTGAAAAAGATATCGGCGAAATCCGGCGCGATGATGCAACGGATACCGAAATCCAGCAGCGCCCAGGGAGCATGTTCGCGCGACGACCCGCAGCCGAAATTCTCGAAGGCTACGATGATTTCCGCCTTGCGATACGGTTCCTGGTTCAGCACGAACTCGGGCTTTTCCGACCCGTCTTTGTTGAATCGCAGCGGGTCGAACAAATGCACGCCGAGGCCGGAGCGCTTGATTGTCTTCAGAAAGCGGGCCGGGATGATCTTGTCTGTGTCGATGTTTTGCATCGGCATGGGGGCAGCGATGCCGGTCAGTTTCGTGAAGGGTTCCATGGTCTTTTCTCCTGGCAGGAGGCGTTAACGGTTTCTAAGGCTTCCGGTGTCCGACTGTCGCCTATGAAAGGCGATGGGTCTATGCGATGTCGAACCGGCCAAACAACTCGCCGGACGTCGGCGCGACGGCCGATATCGGGCGAGTTTGAGAGTACCCGACGGGGGTGCTGGCGGAGTCGCGAAGAGTTATGCTCTTCACCGGCCGGTTCGGTTCGACTGCCATGACGAGGAGGTGATGACGCCGCTCGGTATCGGGGGAGGCGTCGTCACCCTTAGCCCATCTGCCGAACATCGGCGAACCGACCCGTCACCGCAGCGGCGGCGGCCATGGCCGGCGACACCAGATGCGTGCGGCCGCCGATGCCTTGCCGACCCTCGAAGTTCCGGTTCGACGTGCTCGCGCAACGCTGGCCGGCCGCGATCTTGTCCGGGTTCATACCCAGGCACATCGAGCAGCAGGGATCCCGCCATTCGAATCCGGCTTCCAGCAGAATCCGGTCCAGGCCCTCGGCTTCGGCCTGCAACTTCACGAGACCCGACCCCGGTACCACCAGTGCTTGCACACCATCGGCGACCCGGCGGCCCTTCGCGACTTGGGCGGCCGCTCGGATATCCTCGATGCGGCCGTTAGTGCAGGAACCGATGAACACAACATCGATCTTAAGGTCCGTCATGTGCTGGCCGGGCGTCAGACCCATATATTCCAGCATGCGCAGATGCTGGGTGCGCTTGCCCTCATCCACGATATCCATCGGGTTCGGCACGATGCCGGTCACCGGCACCACTTGGCCAGGGGTGGTGCCCCAGGTGACCATCGGTGCGATCTCGGCGGCGGTCATGAACACGTTGGTATCGTAATGCGCGCCGGCATCGGTCGGCAGCGTCTTCCAGTATGCGACCGCGCGATCCCATGCCTCGCCTTTGGGGGCGAAATCGCGACCTTTAATATAGTCGAAGGTTTTCTGGTCCGGGGCGATCAGCCCAGCCCGCGCGCCGCCCTCGATCGTCATGTTCGACACCGTCATGCGGCCGGCCATGTCTAGATCGGTAATGGTATCGCCGGTGTATTCGATGACGTGCCCGTTGCCGCCGGCGGTCGTAATCTTGCCGATAATCGCCAACACCACATCCTTGGCCGAACAGCCCAGGCCCAGCGTTCCCGTCACATCGATGCGCATGTTCTTCTGCGGTGCTTGCAGCAGGGTTTGGGTCGCCATGACATGCTCGACCTCGGACGTGCCGATGCCGAACGCCAGCGAGCCCAGCGCGCCGTGGGTGGAAGTGTGGCTATCGCCGCAAACCAGCGTGGTGCCGGGCAGGCTCAGGCCCAATTCTGGGCCGATGATGTGGACGATGCCTTGGCGCTTATCTAGGATGGGGATGTAAGGCACGCCGAATTCGACGACGTTCTTTTCCAGGGTTTCGACCTGGATGCGGCTGTCCTCTTCCGCGATGTCTTTCGGAATGCGCGATCCCTTGGTCGGGATATTGTGATCCGCTACGGCGATATGCAGATCGGGGCGGCGCAGCTTGCGGCCGGCCGCGCGCAGACCCTCGAACGCCTGAGGGCTGGTGACCTCGTGCAGCAGATGCCGGTCGATATAAAGGATGCAGGTGCCGTCGGGCAGGCGCTCCACCACGTGGGCGTCCCAGATTTTGTCGAACAGGGTCCTTGGCTTGCTGGCGGACATGACTCTTCCCTCAATCGCGCTGTGCTCGCCGATTTGGACCAACCGCCGGGTTTGCGCAAGTTCGGCGGAGATATTGGAGGTATGCGGCGGCCGGCCTATATTGGCGGCATGGAACTCGATTTCTCCGAAGACGAAATCCGCCGCTACTCCCGCCACATCCTGCTGCAACAAGTGGGCGGCACCGGGCAGGCGAAATTGAAAGCCGCCAAGGTGCTGTTGATCGGCGCCGGGGGGCTGGGCTCGCCGCTCGCGCTGTATCTCGCCGCCGCCGGCATCGGCACGATCGGGATCGTGGACGACGACAGCGTCGAAATCTCCAATCTTCTACGTCAGGTCGCCCATACCACCG
>JBAXFK010000333.1:0-4187 GCA_037139955.1 Rhodospirillales bacterium | reverse complement strand
GGGCTGGAGTTGGAGCGTCATGTGTTTGACGTTGGCGGCGTCACGCGAAATCGAAACCAAAACCGGTGCAACTTGCTCGGTAAACGGAATGATTGCGGCCGCCGGCAGGATCGTAGGCGCAGGCTTCGGCTGCGCGGCCACGATCGTAGCTGACATTTCCGGTTGCACTTGTAACGGCGGCGTTAGCGATTGTTTCGGTGCGATGGGACGATGTTGTTCCGTTTCCGACGGCGCATGCGTGGATGGCAATGCGACGGGTGCTTGTGCCGGAACGCTCGGCGGGGATGGCGGCTGGTCCGGTGTGGTTGCTACTGTCGGCAGGTTTGGCATCGCGGGCAATAGGACCGTTGGGGGCGGAGCAGGCTGGGCCTGTTCGGTCGCTATTGGCGTTGGCGATGGGCGCAGCTCGGTATTACATTGGCGCGACGCCTTGCGTTCCCGTGGCGGTGAAGCGCCGATTCGATGCCGGACATATGGCATTTCCGGGCGTTCCGGCTCGCCGGGCTTGCTCGTACCGATCGACGCGGCTTGCCGGTGGTCGGCCAGTGGTGAGGCTTGTTGCGGCAATGGCGCTGCGACAATGGTCTCCGTGGCGGCGACGTCGGGCTTAACGATTTTGGATTCGGGTGGGCCGTACGTATCGATTTCCGTTTTCGGAGATTGCGGATCGGGCGGTGGCGACGGCGTGATGACCGCAGTTGCGCGGTTGACACAGGTGTGCGTCGGCGCGACCCGTGAACAGACTGCGACGGGCTCTGCTTGCGCCTGCAACGGTGGAGGAACCGCGATATTCGCCGGCAGTGCGGCGGTTGGCTGCCTTCGATCCTGTTCCACTGCCGGGGGAGGCTGGAGAAGCGGCTCTTTGGGATCCGATATAGGCGTCGCTGGCGCAGTTATCTGCACGGGTGCGGGCGTAGCTTGGGCGGCGCCCGGCAAGGGGCCGGTGTCGGCTATCGTGTTCTTCGCAGGCGGCAACGCGGCCGCGAGGAATGTTTGGAACTGGGCGAGCGCATTCGGTTGACCCTCCGGCAATTCGGATGAGGCAAGCCGCGCAGGAAGGCCTTCGGGGGCGATAGCGGCAAATAGAGCCTTAGGATTCGGTAAGGCGAGCATGATCGGCGTTGGCATTTCGGCCCTCCGATCGCATGCAACGCAACCGGGGTGCCAAACGCACGGGCGGGATTTTCGGCCATAAATGCGTGACATCCCGCTGCAAGTGCCGCCGAGCGGCAACAAGTGCCGGCCTTGCGGCATCGATCCGCAATCCCTTAACGTCCACAAACGAGAGGCCGTTGCGATGCCCGTAAATCGCCCCCAATGGAGGAAATTGCCGTGGACGTTTCCGACGCCGAAAGGCTGGAGAAGGCCACCTTGCGCAAAGTGTATCTGCGTTTGGTGCCGTTCTGTTTCGTGCTTTATATCCTGTGTTACATCGACCGCATCAATGTTAGCTTTGCTGCGCTGACGATGAATAAAGACATCGGTCTGTCTGCCTACATTTATGGGTTGGCGGCCGGCGCGTTCTTCTGGGGCTACTGTTTGCTGGAAGTGCCGTCCAACATCATCCTTGAAAAAGTAGGTGCTCGGCCGTGGATCACCCGCATTATGGTGACATGGGGCTTGCTGTCGGCTGCGACAGCCTTTGTGACAGGACCTTGGAGTTTCTTCACCGTGCGCGTGCTGATCGGTGCCGCCGAGGCCGGCCTGTTTCCCGGCATTCTGCTGTATTTTCACCGCTGGTTCCCGCAGCGCCATCGCGGTCGGGTCACTGCCGGTTTCTTAATCGGATTGCCGCTGGCCACTGCTATCGGTGCCCCGCTCTCGACGGCATTCCTGCAACTCGACGGTGTGCTGGGCTTGCACGGTTGGCAATGGATGTATCTGGGCGAGGGTATTCCCACGGCGCTGATCGGTGTGTCCGTTTGGTTCTTTCTGACCGAACGCCCCTCCGAGGCCAAATGGTTGACTGCGGAACAACGCAACTGGCTGGACCGCGAACTGGCGATGGAACAGCGCGCGATCGATTCGGTCCACAAGCATTCGATTTGGTCGGCGATGGCCAATCCGAAGGTTTGGGTGCTGACCGCTATCTTCGGTGGGATCGGTATGGGCGGCGTGGGTCTGGTGTTGTTTTTGCCGCAAATCTTGAAGGCACAGGGGATGACCAACACCCAGGCAGGGCTGCTGACGGCGGTGCCCTATGTATCGGGAACGATTGCGATGATCGTTTGCGGCTGGATTTCCGACCGCACCAAAGATAGGTTCTGGATTCTGACGATCACGTGCGGTTGCGCCGTTGCAGGCTTAGTGTTGGGCGCCATCCTGCGAGAGAGCCTTTGGGTACTGGCCGCATTCTCCCTCGCGACGGTTGGATTCTACGGCATGAAATCGCCATTCTGGCCGCTGCCGTCCACGTTCCTGACCGGCCCGGCGTTGGCGGCCGGCCTCGCATTCATCAACTCCGTCGGCAATTTCGCCGGATATCTGGGTCCGATCGCAGTGGGGTATGCGAAGGATGCCACCGGTAGCTTCGAGATCGGGCTCTATGTTTTGGCGGCGGCATCTGCCGTCTCGACCCTGACGGCCTTGGGATGCGCGCTGTGGATGCCAAAATTGCTGGTGCCAGGAAAAATGCAACCGGCTGAATAAAAGCTGCACCACGTTAACGTTTCGTCAACTATTCCGCGTCATCCTGCCTTGGGTAACCGAGGCAGGATCGCATGGCACGTGGCGGCGACAAGAAGGGTGGCGGTGTTGTCATCAAGAAGAACGAGATTATCGAGGGCGGTCACCATGGCGGTGCGTGGAAGGTGGCATACGCCGATTTCGTGACCGCCATGATGGCGTTCTTCCTGCTGATGTGGCTGCTGAACGCAACGACGGAAGATCAGCGCAAGGGGTTGGCCGACTATTTTAGCCCAAATAACTTGCTGAGCCACGCGTCGTCCGGCACCGGTCAGCCTTTCGGTGGCCACACCGCGTTCGACGACGGTGCGCTGGTTTCCGATCGCGGATCGGTGGAAATCGTCTCGGGTAAACGTCCGCCCGTCCCACCGCCGGATGACGCGGAGGCCGATGCGGCCGATAGCCATGGCCCTGCGTCGAACGACGCCGTCGACACGCATGGCAAGTCCACGACGGGTCAGGCAGCACTCCGGGTGGGCCCCAATCCCGACGCACAGAGTTTGGCGGGTACAGCCGTTGTTCTGGACAGCCAAATGCACGATGGCGGTCGTAAGCCGACCCCGGCAGAAGTACGGGCCGAGCAGGAGAAACAGGAAAAGGCGGCGTTCGAGGCTGCGGCGCAGCAAATCCGAGAAGCTGTGAAGGCCGACCCGGCCTTGGCCGATCTCGGGCGACAATTATCGATCGACATGACGCCGGATGGGCTGCGTATCCAGATCATGGACGAGATCAAATTGCCCATGTTCGCGTCCGGATCGGCCGAACCGAACGAACGTGCTCGGTTGCTTTTGCAGAAAGTGGTGCCGGTACTGGCGAAATTGCCAGAAGCGATCTCGGTTGCCGGGCATACCGATGCAGCGCCATTTCCTGGTCCCGGTCGGACGAACTGGGAACTCTCGACCGAACGCGCAAATGCCACACGACGCCTGTTAGTAGAGGGCGGATTGCCCGAGGGGCGCATTCGGTCGGTGACGGGAAATGCCGATAAGGACCCGCTCCTGCCGGCAGATCCCATGGCGGCGGCAAACCGGCGCATCGCGATTGTGGTATTACGCACGCGGCGGGCCGAATCATGACGACGATCGGTGGCCTTGCCTTCGTATTCTTCTGCGTGTTCGCCAGTTATATCGTTTCGGGCGGCAGTATGGAGCCGTTGATCGAAGCGATTCCGTTCGAAATGTGGACGATCGGAGGTGCGGCTATCGGCACATTCCTGATGTCCAATTCCATGCACGACGTGAAGCACACGATCGCCGGGTTCGGTAAAATCCTCAAAGGAGCAAGGTTCCACAAAAGCGACTACATAGAGCTATTGAGTCTTATGTATTTCCTGGTGCGTTTGGCGAGCACCAAGGGTAACATGGCGCTAGAACCGCATATCGAAAAGCCATCGGACAGCACGGCGTTTCAGAAATTCCCGAAGATCGTCGCCAATCGTCACGCCTGCGGTAAGCGTATCGTTAACCCCACATTGTTTCGCGCCCTGGCCCATGATCCACTGA
>JBAXFK010000332.1:0-4194 GCA_037139955.1 Rhodospirillales bacterium | reverse complement strand
GCCGACAATTCCGCGATCGGCGTGTTCACCGCCACGCCTTCGGTCCCCTCGGGGATCAAAATACGGGCGATTTTACCTTCGTCGACGGCTTCCACTTCCATGGTTGCCTTGTCGGTTTCGATCTCGGCGATCACGTCGCCGGCCTTCACCTCGTCGCCCACGGCTTTCAGCCATTTGGCGAGCTTGCCTTCGGTCATCGTCGGCGACAGCGCCGGCATCAGAATCTGCGTCGCCACGGCGTTAGCCCTCCACCAGGATGTCGGTCCATAGTTCCGACGGATCCGGTTCGGGACTCGTCTGTGCGAAGTCGGCGGCTTCTTGGACGATGCTTTTCACCTCGTCGTCGATGGCCTTGAATGCGTTTTCTTCCACGCCCAACGCTTCCAGCTTATGCCGAGCGCTTTCGATACAATCGTGTTGGGCGCGCATGGCTTGGACTTCTTCGCGGGTGCGATAGCGTGCCGGATCGGACATCGAGTGCCCGCGATACCGATACGTCTGCACCTCCAGCAAGTAAGGCCCTTTCCCCGCGCGGCAATGTGCCACTGCGGTTTCCGCCGCTTCCCGCACCGCCAGCACGTCCATGCCATCGACCTGCAAGCCAGGAATACCCCAGGGCGCGCCGTTCTTGGACAGATCGTGGGACGCCGAGGCCCGCTCGACCGAGGTTCCCATCCCGTAGCGGTTGTTTTCGATGATGAAGACGGTGGGCAGTTTCAGCAGGGCGGCAAGGTTGAAGCTTTCGTAGACTTGGCCCTGGTTCGACGCGCCTTCGCCGAAATAGGTGAAGCTGACCCGATCGTTGCCGCGATAGGCGTTGCTGAACGCCAGCCCGTTGCCGAGACTGACCTGCGCGCCGACGATGCCGTGGCCGCCGAAGAAGTTCCGCTCCTTGCTGAACATGTGCATGGAGCCGCCTTTACCCTTGGACAGCCCGCCGGACCGCCCCGTCAGCTCGGCCATCACCCCGCGCGCGTCCATGCCGGCGGCCAGCATGTGGCCGTGGTCGCGGTAGGATGTGATGACCTGATCGCCTTCCCCGGCCGCCATCTGCATGCCGGTTACCACCGCTTCCTGCCCGATATACAAATGACAAAACCCGCCGATCAGGCCCATGCCGTAGAGTTGGCCGGCTTTTTCCTCGAACCGGCGGATCAGCAGCATGGTTCGATAGGCCCCCATGAGTTCGGGTTGGTTGACCTGAGGTTCTTTGGCCTTCCCGCGTTTGCGGGTCTCCGCTGCCTGTGCCATCGCCGTTTCCCTTACCTGGTCCATCGGGCTTCTGAGCCGAAGTATGGCGAAGACGTGCCATGCGGGCCGGATGCGAGCAAGCGTATTGGGCCTAATCGATGATGCTGCAACGCAAAATCGAATATTAACCGAAATATGGTTAATCGCTTGCTCGTGTGTTGCAACCGCTTTTGGCGCGATGCGGGTCGTTACTAAAAATCCACATGGAACGTAATATTATTACGTGCAATGGGTCGATTTCGCATCGGCGTTGCCGTCGGCGCCGGCCGTCAAAACCATCCGAGCCTCCATGACCTCGGGGTCGTCGGGCAAGCGGTGCAGATGGAAGCCGAGGCGGCGGACAAAGGCCAGCATCGGGATGTTGTCGGACAGGATTTGGCCCACGATTTCGCTCAGTTCCCGATCGCGGGCCCAGGCGATCAGGCGATGCATCAAATGAGAAGCGAGGCCGAGGCCCTTGGCATCGGCCTGCACGACAATGGCGAATTCCCCGCAGCGCCCCTCGGTATCGCCGACCAAACGCGCGACCGCGATCGTCTCGCCGGTCGCGTCCCGCACCGCGATAAAAGCCATTTCCCGATCGTAGTCGATCTGCGTCAGACGTGCCATGCGTTCGGGCGAGAGCTCGTGAATGGCGCTGAAGAAGCGGTAGCGGACGTCGGTCGGCGACAGGCGCTTGAAGAAGGCGGCGTGGGTTTCCGCGTCCTCCGGCCGGATGGGGCGGACGATCAGGCGTTGGCCTTTGGCATCCCAAGTTTCGACCAACTCGCTGGGGTAGGGGGCAATGGCCAACCGCGCCGGCACGTCGTCCGATCCCCGCAGTGTCGCGCTCGGCAGGGCGGTATCGAGGGTCGCAATGGCCGGGAAATCGACCGCCAACTGACTGACCCGCACCAATGTCTCGGCCAGCGTAGCCGTGTCCGGTAGGCCGGCGCGGGCGATCAGGCTGTGCGCCAGCGTCAGGTTCAGCGGCGGTAGGTCGATTGCGCGACACGGTCCCAGGGCAATCGCCGGGCCGAATGTAGGGTCGTCGAATACCGCGATCGGGGTGTCGGTCGGGGTCGCGATGCCGTACGCGGCGAACGCGGCCCGCGCATTGCCGGCGACTAAAGCACGGCGGGCGGTGTCGCGATCGGGCGCCAGCGGGAGCACCGCGCTCCCCGGCAATTCCCGCGCAGCGGCGCGGTTCCGGCGATCCCGCACCAGATGCAAGAAGCCGAGGACCGCTTGCTCCGGGCTGACGAAGGTCGGCAACCCGGCCGCCGCCAACATGCCGCGCAAGGGGCCGCCAGTTGTTTGTCCCATGGCGCAGACCAGAATCGGCACGTGTGTCGCGCGTGCCTGTGCGGCCAGGGCGGCGATGTCGATGGGCTCGCCGGGGGTATGCACAAGCAGGATGCCGCCGGGGTCGGTGTCGGACACCGCCAGTCCGTATCGCACGGCGGCATCGCGAGCCAACCCTTCGGCCGCTGGATCGGCGGCGCGGACGGTCAGCGCCTCCCCCTGTGCCGGTCGCGCGCGGGATAACGTTTCAGCGGCGGCGAGCATGTCGTCCATGCCGCCGACGCCGAGAACCCCGGCGCGCCGCAAAGCGGCTTCGAAAACATGGGCAGCAGTGCCGTCGGGGTCGGGCGGCAGCGGGCCGGAGCGGAACGCCACGACCGGCCGATAGCGCGCGGCGGCGCGGGCTGCGGACAGAAAGGCGCGGCGATCGCGGATGCGGCCGATTTCCAGCAGGATCGCGCCGGTTGCGGAGTCCTGCGCAAGCCAATCCAGCGCCATGCCGTAACCCACATCCGCGTTGCCCCCGATGCCCACGATCGCGCTGAACCCCACCCCGTTCGGACCCGCCCAGTCGATGGTTGCTCGGGTCAGGCCGATGGAGTGCGATACGAGCGCCAACCGTCCTTTGGGTATCGGGATATGCGCGCGGCTGGCGTTCAGCCCGATCCCCGGCACTGCCAGTCCGAAGCTGTGCGGACCGAGAACGCGTACCCCGGTACGGCGCGTGGCCTCGGTCAGGTCTTCCGCCGGGCCGGGGACGATAGCGGCGAAGCAGCCCTTGGCGGCCAGGGCCTCCATCGTGGCGACGATTTCGGTCGGGGGCGTTGCGATAACAGCCAGATCGGGTGGGGCGGACAGGTCGTCGGTGCGTGCAACGATATCGACGCGTCCGGTAAAAGCACCCATCGCCAGATGCGCTGCAATCTCCGCCCCGTTGGCGCCGACGACGGCGATGGAGGAAGGCCGAAATAGGCGTGCCGGATCGAAACGGCCGGCTGCCGAGAGGCGCGGAACGGTCATGGGGTCTAATAGGCCGCGCGGACGTGCCCGATCCAGACAATTCCCAACGCCGCGCCGATGCCTCGACGATCCCGGCTCGGCAAGACTCGCGATCGTACCGGCGGCTCATTCTGCTCGCCTGCCCTGCACCGTGTGCGTGTCGTGCGAGCGAGATGCCGTCTTGCCCATTGTTGCAAACCCCCGCGCAGTGCGGTTGCATGGCGAGCATCGACGCAGGGGAGATACAAGATGGCCGACCGTTCGCGCTGGGATCCCGAGATGGCCGCATTCACCGCGACGGCCGAGGCCGAGGCGGCGAAGCACCCGCCGGTTCTGGCCACCCTGCCGCTGGAGCCGCATCGCCGGGTCAACGATTTGCTGGGCATGCGCACCGCCGTTGGCGGTCCGGAGATGGCGGAGCGCACCGACCGTTGGATCGGGGCGCGGGGGCGGCGGATATTCTGCCGGGTGTTTCGCCCTTTCCTCGACGCCGATCTGCCGACTTTGGTGTATTTCCATGGCGGCGGTTGGGTGTGGGCAAATGTGGACACGCACGATCGGATGACGCGCGAATACGCCGCCGCCGGGCCGGTTAACGTGGTCAGCGTCGATTACGCCTTGTCGCCGGAAGCCAAATTCCCGCAGGCGCTGGAAGAATGC
>JBAXFK010000331.1:0-4228 GCA_037139955.1 Rhodospirillales bacterium | reverse complement strand
GCTTGATGACGCGGGCCGGATCCACGCCCATCTCGAAAAACGCTTCGACGATGCGCTCGGAAATCGCGTTGTGGCCGCAGCCGGCGCAGAGGGTCGTCTTGCCGCCGCGATAGACGGCGACTTCGAGATTGAGCCGGTTGACCTTTTTCGCTGGTGCCGGTGTGGCGGGTGCCGGTGTCACGGGTGCCGTTGTGACGGGCGCCGGTTGGACCGGCGCTGTGGCGATCGATACGATCGGTTTTGGCGCAGCCGATCGGTCGCTCAGGGCGAAATAGCCTCCGACACCGGCGAGCAAAACGACGACTGCCGCGCCGCCGGCGATCAACGGCATCGACGATTTCTTAGCTGGTTCGGCTGCTTGGGCCGGCGTCGCCGCAGGCGGGACAGCGCCGGGACGCGCGGGCTGTGGAGGCGCGGCGCGGCGCGGGGCAGCGACCATCGTCGCTTCCTGCGCGTGCGAATCGTCTGTCGCCATCGGCCGGCCTTCGGCGGCATCGCGGATGGCGACGGCGAATTCGGCGGCGTCGGCGAATCGGTCTTCGGGTCGCTTCGCCATGGCTTTACGGACCACCGCATCGAACCCGGCCGGGGCAGTCACGGAAATTTGCGAGGGCAGCGGCGGCTCGGTGTTGAGCGCTTTGTGCATGCTCGCCGACATTCCGCCCTCGAACGGGCGTTCGCCGGTCAGCAACTGGTACAGCAGCACGCCGGACGAATAGATGTCCGATCGGGAGTCTACTACCAGCCCCATTATCTGTTCGGGCGACATATAAGCGGGCGTGCCCAGCACCGTACCCGCTTGGGTCATCGACGAGCTCTCGATCCGCGCGATACCGAAATCGGCGATTTTGGCCTGGCCACCGCTGGTGAGCATCAGGTTGGCGGGCTTGATATCGCGATGCACCACGCCGCGTTCGTGGCTGAACTGCAACCCGGCCAGCAGGTCGTTCATGATCCGAACGGTGTTCGGGATGGTGAAACGTTCTTGTTTATCCAGTAGATTTTTCAGCGGCGGGCCGTCGATATACTCCATCACGATATACGCGACATCGCCGGTTTCGCCGTAGTCGAACACGCCGACGATGTTCGGATGTGTCAGGCGGCCGGCTGCCTGTGCCTCCCGCCGGAAGCGGGCGAGCGCTTCTTCGGTTTCGGGATCGGTGGCGTCCGGCAGGTTGACGGTTTTGATCGCGACCCGACGCTCGATAATGGGGTCCCAGCCTTCGTAGACTGTCCCCATCGCGCCCTTACCGAGTTGGCGCTTGATCTCGTATTTGCCGAGCTTGTCGACCGTCGCCATGCGGCTTCCTGCGTTGCGCTGTTGCCGGCATCATAGACTGGCGGGGCGCACCCCGCCAATGCACGATCGGATCGTTCTATCGCCCGGTGAAGACCGGCCGCCGCTTCTCCATGAACGCCGTCCGTCCTTCTTTGAAATCGGCGCTATTGAAGCAGGTTTCGCCGATGCTCTCGATTGCGTCCATGTCGCGCCGACTTTCGTCTTTCAGCATTTCCGCGATGGTCAGCTTGGACGCCCGCACGGAAAGCGGGGCATTTTCCGCGATCGCACGGGCGATGCCCATGACGGTGCTGTCCAGATCTTCCGCCGCGACGCATTGGTTGATCAGGCCGATGCGTTCGGCTTCCTGCCCATCGATGCGGCGGGCGGTGTAAAGGATCATCCGAGCGTGCGCCGGCCCGACGAGATCGATCAGGTTACGCACCGAACTGGGCGCGTAGGCGATGGATAGGCGGGCGGCGGGGATGCCGAACTGGCTGTCTGGCGTGGCGATGCGGATGTCGGTGGCCATTGCCACCGCCAGTCCGCCGCCCATGCAGAAGCCGCGGATGCGCGAAATGATCGGCTTACCGAAATTGTGCAGCTTCTGCCGCCCAATCCCGGTGATCCGGTCGTATTCCTTCTGCGAGTCGGCGCTGTTGCGATGCTTGGCGAATTGGCTGATATCGGCGCCCGAAACGAAGGCCTTGTCGCCGGCGCCGCTCAGTACGACGACCCCGATCGTATCGTCGGCTGTATATTCGTCCAGGATTTCGCCAAGGCCCAGCCACATCTCCATCGACATGGCGTTGCGCTTTTCGGGCTGATTGAACGTGATCAGCCCGATCCCACCGTCGCGAGCGGCCAACATCTGGCCGTTCGCATAGGCGGTTGTGCCGGTCGTCTCCAGCATGGTCAGATGATCCCCTTGGCGCGCATGTCGGCGATCTCGGCGTCGGTGTAGCCGACCGACTTCATGATCTCGTCCTGATGTTCGCCGGCGTCGGGGGTGTAGCGGCGGATGGACTTATCGAAGCCGGAGATGTTGATCGCCGAGGCCACGACTTCCGCTTCGCCCACGTACGGGCTTTGCATCTTCGTCGCCATGCCCAAATGCTTCACCTGCGGATCGGCAAATACCTGATCGATCGTATAGATCGGGCCGCAGGGGATGCCGTTGGTTTCGAACAGTTCGATCCAGTAGTTCGACGGCTTCGTGGCCGTTAGTTCGGAGATCGCGGCGTTGATTTCCTTGCGGTTTTTGCTGCGTTCCCCCTGCGTGGTCCAGCCCGGCTTGGTTAGCCAATCCGGCCGGCCGCTGGCTTCGCAGAAGCGGGTGAACACGCGGGACGAACTGGCGGCGATATTGATGTGCCCGTCGGAGGTCGGGAACACGCCGGTCGGTATGCCGGTGGGATGGTCGTTGCCGGCCTGGCCCGCGACTTCCTTTTCCATCAGCCAGCGGCTGCCTTGGAAGTCCAGCATGAAGATTTGCGCTTCCAACAAGGACGTGGTGACCCAGCGGCCGACCCCGGTGCGCTCGCGATCGAACACCGCCATCATGCAGCCCAGCGCCAGCAGATTGCCGGCGGTCAGGTCGTCGATGGGAATGCCGACGCGCATCGGGCCTTTACCAGGTTCGCCGGTGATGGTCATTAAGCCGCCCATGCCCTGGGCGATCTGATCGACACCGGCCCTCGGGCCGTACGGGCCATCTTGGCCGAAGCCAGAGATGGAGCCGTAGACGATGCGCGGATTTACCGCCTTCACATCCTCGTACGACACTTTCAGGCGATGCTTCACGGCAGCGCGCATGTTTTCCAGAATCACGTCGGCGGTCGCGGCCAGTTTCATGAACGCGGCGTGGCCTTCGGGCGTCTTCAGGTTTAGGGTGATGGCGCGCTTATTGCGGTGCAGGTTCTGAAAATCGAAGCCATGCCGGCGTCCGGTGACGCCTTCCGCTTCTTCGGTCGGCGGTTCGATCCGGATAACATTCGCGCCCCAATCGCCGAAATGGCGCACGGCCGTAGGCCCCGCACGTGCGAGCGTCAGATCGAGGACGGTGATGCCGTTCAGCGGCAAGCGGGTGGTGGCGTCGGCCAGCGCGGCTTTGTCGGCAGGACTTTCGGGCATGGTTGGAACTCCTTGGCGTTGCGCCGATATTCCGCCGCATTTCCGGATCGCTCAAGACCCCCCAAAGGAGCATTTCATGGATCGTGTTGAATTGGCTATGGTACTGGCGGTGGATGGTTCCGCCAGCGTTACCTACGACGAATTCGGCCTGATCGCGGGCGGGATGGCGGCCGCGCTGCGCGACCCCACGGTGGTGACTGGGCTGACCGGGGGGCCGTGCATGCTGTCCTTGTTGTTGTGGTCGGGGGTGGGCGCGCAGGAGGCGATTGTCGACTGGACCCGCATTTCATCGCCGGCCGAACTGGAGGCTTTCGCGATGGAGGTCGACAATATGCCCCGGCTAGTACCGGCCGGCGAGACCGCGATCGGCGAAGCGTTGCTGGCATCGTTGACGCTGCTGGCGCATCTGCCGGCGATGACTAAACGCAGCATTGTCAACGTGATCGGCGACGGGCGGTCCAATGTGGGGATCGCACCCGGTCCGATCCGCGACAAGATGGCGGCAGCGGATATCACCATCAACGGGCTGTGCATCTTGCACGAGGAACCGGATTTGTTGGATTCCTACGCAGCCGAAGTGATCGGCGGCCCCGGCGCGTTTGCGGTCGTGTGCCGGGATTACCCGGATTTCGAGGACGCAATGCGGCGGAAGCTGACGCGAGAGATCGGAGAGAAGATCGTTATACGTCCAACTCGACCACCGACTTCGCATTCTCCTGTATGAACGCGAACCGGAGTTCTGGGCGGCGACCCATCAAGTTCTCCACCAGCGTGTTTGTTGCCGTTCGATCTTCCGGTGCGGCCATCACTTTCAGC
>JBAXFK010000330.1:0-4245 GCA_037139955.1 Rhodospirillales bacterium | reverse complement strand
GGGACATTCCTATCTGGCAGAACAAGGGGACATTTCTATTGGGCGTTGACAGCCACGATGCAAGAATGCCGGGGGCATTTCCCGTGACGAACAATCGGGTAACAACTTGGCAATTCGGCGAAAAATACGCCGGAATATTCGATAATTGGGGATAAAAGGGCACCTAGAATTGGGAAAATACCATCCAAGGCATCCGATTTATCCCCTCCATCTCCGATTCAAAAAAGCGCCGCACTATCGCCGAAAAACACACACACTCTCCAGCCGCGCCGACCATAGGAATTGGTCGATCGGCGTCACGCTCTCCAGCCGGTAGCCAGATTGTTTCAACAACAATCCGTCCTTGGCCAAAGCGCCGGGGTTGCAACTGACGTAAATCACCGTCCCCACCCCCGAGGCGCCGATCTGCGCAATTTGTTCCGGCGCGCCGTTATGCGGAGGATCCAGCACCACGGCGGCGAACGACGACAATTCCTTCACTAGCAACGGCTGGCGGGTCAGATCGCGCTGGATCGCCTCCACCCGGCCGCCGGTCGCGGGATTGTTGGCAGCGGTGCGCAGGGCGGCGAATGCATCGCGATCGCCCTCATAGGCCACAACCCGGACTTTCGGCGCTAGGGCGAAGGTGATCGTACCGCAGCCGGCATAGAGTTCCGCGACCCGCGACTTCGCATAAAGCTTCGTCGGCAGAGCAGCCAGCACGCGATCGACGATCGCCTGTTCCCCAACCGCCGCGGCTTGTAGGAACGCGCCGGGCGGTGGGGCCACGATCGTTCCGGATAGCGACGTGGTCGCCGGGCGCAGCGAACACACCGTCTCCGGCGTGTCGACGCCCAGCGCCCAGGACACGCGCGGCAGCCCGTGCGCACGGGCAAATTCGATTAGGAGATTGCGGTCGGTTTGCTCGATCGGCGCATCGCCTCGGAGCAAAAGATCGGGGCCGGAGTCCAGCAAGTTAACGACCGCCGAAGCCTCCTTCCGAAGGGTCCGCAACCGCGTGAGCAGCGCACGCAGTGGGGCGATCAAAGCGAATAGATCGGGGTGCAGGATGGTGCAGTCCGTCAGGTCCACAACCTCCGACGAGCGGGCGCGATGCAGACCGAGGCGCACACCGGCGGGCAAGCGCCGTACCGCGAGGTCGATCCGGCGGCGCGATCCGGGCATGCCCGCGACGATTGGATCGATCGCGGCATCGCCGTACCCCGCCCGACGCAATCCCGCTTCCAGCAGCCCAATCTTCCACGCCCGATACCCCGGCTCGGCCCAATGCTGCGCGACGCAACCGCCGCAGACACCGAAATGGGTGCAGCGCGGCGCGACTCGGTCGGGGCTGGCCTTCAAGAGCGTATCGGCAGCGGCGATCCAGCCCTCGGCATGACGCGACACCGGGCGCGCGACAACGTGCTCCCCAGGCAAGGCGAAAGGAATGTAAAGCGGCGACCCATCCGCCAACGTACCGATCCCATCGCCGTCGGCGCCGACGCGAGAAATAATCGATTCCTCGGGCGACGGGACCGGTGGCAGGCGCTGGGTACTACCGCGTTTTGGTTGGCGGTGTTGGCGTTGCTTAACCACCGAACGCCGAAATACCGGTCTGCGCGCGGCCGAGGATCAACGCATGGACGTCGTGCGTGCCTTCGTACGTGTTGACCGTTTCCAGGTTCATCACGTGGCGGATCACATGATATTCGTCGGCGATACCGTTGCCACCGTGCATGTCGCGGGCGACGCGGGCGATATCCAGCGATTTGCCGCAATTGTTGCGCTTCAGCAGGCTGATCATTTCCGGCGCGGCGTTTTCCGCGTCGATCAGACGCCCCAACTGCAACACCGCGTGCAGACCGAGGGTAATTTCAGTCTGCATGTCAGCGAGCTTCTTCTGGATCAGCTGCGTCGCGGCCAGAGGCTTGCCGAACATTTTGCGATTCAAGGTGTATTCCCGAGCGGCATGCCAGCAAAACTCGGCGGCGCCGAGGGCGCCCCAGGCAATGCCGTAGCGGGCGTTGTTCAGACAGGAAAACGGCCCGCGCAAACCTTTAACATTCGGTAGCATATTCTCGGTGGGGACGAAAACGTCCTGCATCATGATCATGCCGGTAATGGAACAGCGGAGCGAGAATTTACCCTCGATCTTCGGCTGGTCCAGCCCCTTCATGCCGCGTTCCAGGATGAACCCACGGATATCGCCGACATCGTCCTTGGCCCACACGACCAGCACGTCGGCGATCGGGGCGTTGGTAATCCAGGTCTTCGAGCCGCTGAGCAGGAACCCGCCGTCCACTTTCTTGGCGCGCGTGCGCATCGAGGCGGGGTCGGATCCGGCGTCGGGTTCGGTCAGCCCGAAACAGCCGACGGCCTCGCCGGAACGCAGCTTGGGCAGATATTTTTGGCGTTGGTCTTCCGATCCGAAGGCGTGGATCGGGAACATCACCAACGACGATTGCACGGAAAACGCGGAACGATAGCCGGAATCGACCCGTTCTACTTCGCGGGAGATCAGCCCGTAGCTGACGTAATTCACGCCCGCGCAGCCGTAGCCTTCCAACGTGGCGCCGAGGAAACCCATCTCGCCGAATTCGTTCATGATCGACCGATCGAACGATTCATTGCGATTGGCCATCAGCACGCGCGGGAAGAGCTTTTCCTGGCAGTATTCCCGAGCGGCGTCACGGATCATGCGCTCGTCTCCCGAGAGCTGGGAGTCCAGGCGAAGGGCGTCATCCCATTGGAAGGGTTTGAAAGGATTGGCGCTCATGCTTCGGACTCCGTCTCCTGGGTAGGTTGCGCACCCCGGGTACGCAACAACATAAATGCCGGCACATCGTCGCCGAAGCCCAGGACACCCGGTCCCAGATCGTCATCGCGGCGACCGCGCTCACGGCGAAAATCGTTGCCGCGCGGGCGTTCCCGATCCCGTTCCCACCGGGGCCGCTCGGACGCTATCGGTTCGGCGCGGATTTCTTCCACCGGCGCCACGACCTCGCGGGGGGCACGCGGCGTCCGCTCGCGGGGGGGACGCCCCTCCCGCATCGGCTTGTCCTCACGTGCAAGCGGGGCTTTTTCCTTGGCGGCATTTTTGCGCGGGGCAGCGGCAGCCTTCTTCGGCCCGCCGCGTCCACGACGCTTGCGGCCATCGCCTTCCTCCCAATCCACGGGATCGAGGCCCTGGACTGTCACCGGCGGAATGGCATGGCCCGTGAGTTTCTCGATCGCTTCCACCGCGAACCGATCGGTCGGTGCGGCGATGGTGAAGGCGCGCCCTTCCAATCCGGCACGGCCTGTGCGGCCGATACGATGGACATAGTCTTCCGCGTGGTGCGGCACGTCGAAGTTGAAGACGTGCGATAGGCCGCCGATATCGATGCCGCGCGCTGCGACGTCGCTGCAAACCAGCAAATGCAGATCGCCGGCCTTGAATTTCTCCAACGTCGCGAAGCGCACAGTCTGCGACAGATCGCCATGCAAGGCGCCAGCGCTGAATTTGTGCTTAGTCAACGACTTATAGAGAATATCGACATCGACCTTACGGTTGCAAAAGATCAAGGCATTCTGGACATTCTCGGTTCGAATGAGGCGGCGCAACGCCTCCCGCTTATCGTGCTCGGCGACCAGCGCCAGCCCTTCCGTGATCGTCGTCGCGACCGATGCCGCTTTGGATACCGTTATTTCCTTCGGATTGTTCAGGAATGCGTCGGCTAACCGACGAATTTCCGGTCCCATTGTCGCCGAGAAGAACAGCGTCTGCCGACCGGGCGGAAGCATCGACACGATCCGCTCGACATCGGGGATGAAGCCCATGTCCAGCATACGATCGGCTTCGTCGATTACCAGCAGCTTAGCGTCGGTTAGCAGCATCAGGCCGCGATCGAACATGTCGATCAGCCGGCCCGGCGTGGCGATGAGCACGTCAACGCCCTTGTTCAGGATTTCTTTCTGGTCGGACATGCTCTCGCCGCCGATGATCAGAGCGTGCGTGAGTTTTAAATACTTACCGTACATCGCGAAATTTTCGGCGACCTGCATCGCCAGTTCGCGCGTCGGCTCCAGAATCAAGCTGCGCGGCATGCGGGCGCGTGCTCGGCTACCGGACAGAATGTCCATCATCGGCAGGGTGAAGCTGGCAGTTTTACCGGTGCCGGTCTGCGCGGTGCCCAAAACGTCGCGCCCCATGAGGACGTAGGGGATCGCCTGTTCCTGAATGGGTGTCGGATACACGTAGCACATGTCGCCGAGGGCCCGCAGCAC
>JBAXFK010000329.1:0-4309 GCA_037139955.1 Rhodospirillales bacterium | reverse complement strand
GGGGCAATTGGCCAAGCGTGCCGGTGCTCGGGTTGTCGGAATTGCCGGCGGGTCGGAGAAATGCCTATGGGTGCAGGACAGTCTGGGATTCGACGATTGTGTCGATCACCGCTCGATGGACTTAGTGCGCGAACTGCACGCGGCCTGCCCGAACGGCATCGACGGATATTTCGAAAATGTGGGCGGCGCTGTGCAAGCGGCGGTGTTCGACCAGCTCAACCGACATGCGCGCGTCGCGATGTGCGGCATGGTGTCGCAGTACAACGAAGCCGTATTCCCGCCCGGGCCGAATTTGGGGTTTGTGGTGGGCAAGGCGGTGAAAATCCAGGGTTTCATCGTGTCCGATCGTCCGGCGCGGCTGACCGAGTGGCGGGATATGGCCGGGCCTTGGATCGCGGATGGGTCGTTGGTGTACCGGGAAGATATTCACGAGGGGCTGGAGAATGCGCCGGCTGCTTTGGTTGGCATCCTCGGCGGTGCCAATTTCGGGAAGCTGCTGGTGCGGGTCGGGCACGATAAGGCGTAGGGAGATCCGATAACCCAGGGCGAGAAAGAGACGCCCCTGCGGCAGTACGCCGCCGGGGCGATCGCGTGGGTGGCATCGCGTAGGTTAGGCCTCGATATCCGGTTGCGGTGCCCAACCGTCCCAGGAATTACAGCGTGATGGACCGGCCCCTCAATCCCGATCCATCGGCCCCGACCGCGCCATCTTGATCCGTCCGCGATGCGTCTTTTCATCCACCCGGCGCTGTTTCGCCCCGAAGCTTGGCTTGGTCGCCACGCGGCGTACGGGGGCGACGGCGGCGCGTTGGATGAGTTCGATCAGGCTCTCCATCGCCTCGACCCGGTTGCGTTCCTGGGTGCGATGGCGTTGGCTGGCGATCAGCAGGTCGCCCTCCAGCGTTAGGCGGCGGCCGGCGAGTTTTTCCAATCGGGCGCGGATGGCCGGCGGTAGGTTCGCCTTGTCCAGAGACACGCGCAGCAGCACCGCCGTCGACACTTTATTGACGTTTTGCCCGCCGGGGCCGGACGCTCGGACAAAGCTCTCGTCGATGGCTTTCTCATCCAGCCAGATGGATTGGGTCACGCGGATCATGGTCGCGGTCTTTATCGGAAAGCCGCCTGTTCGTCCCGTACTTCCGCCTCGATGGCCGCCAAAAGCCGTGTTGGGAAAAAGCGGGGGATGCCCTGGCCGATGAAAACGATGCGGGTGGACCGGTCGGCGGATGGCCAGCGGGGCAGGAATTCGGGCGTGGAAAAGACGTGTTGCACGCCGTGAACGATCGCGGGCTGGCCGGGCATTTCTTCGATTTCGACGAGGCCCTTCATCCGCAGCAGCTTTGCGCCGCAGTGTTCGGTCAATGCCTGCAATAGCAGCGTGAGAGCCAAGCCGGGGATCGGCGTATCGCGTTGTAGAATAAACGTTTCAATGCCGTCGCTATGGCGCGCCAATGTGTCGGGCAGGGCGGTCAAGCGCAGGGCCCGAGCGCCAGGGTCGGATGCGGTGAAGAATGTATCGGGGCTGCAATCGGTTCCGAGCACGATCGGGGCGCCAGGATTCATCGCAAGCAACCGAGCCCGCAGGCTAACGGTGTCGGTGGCGATGTCGGTTTTGCTGAGCACTAGCCGGTCGGCTAAAGCGGCCTGCCGCCGTGCCTCGATATACCGATCCAAGGTGGCGTCGCCGTGCACGGCATCGACGAGTGTCGCGACGCTGTCGATCCGGTGGCTGGCGGCGATGCCGGGATCGGTCATCAAAGCATGCAGGATGGGGGCGGGATCGGCGAGACCCGAGGTCTCGATCAACACGCGGTCGTATTCGATCTCCCCGGCATCGCGGCGGGCATGGAGGTCGAGCAAGGTTTCGACCAAATCGCCGCGCACGGCGCAGCATAAGCATCCGGTGGTCAGCGCGAGCAGTGTTTCGTCGCTTTTGGCGATCAGATCGTGATCCAGTCCGATCTCGCCGAATTCATTCACGATCACGGCGGTACGAGCATACCCCGGCGATCGCAGGATACGCCCGATCGCGGTCGTCTTGCCGGACCCGAGGAAGCCGGTGACGACCGAGACCGGGGTCAATGTCAGACCTTCGCCTTCATCAAGTCGCGAATTTCGCCCAGCAACACCTCGGTCGGGGATGGTGGCGGCGGGGCGGCGGGCGCGGCGTCTTCCCGGACCTTCAGGTGCGTGAGCACCCGCACCATCCAGAATACCGCGAAACTGACGATCAGGAATTGGATGATTGCATTCAAGAACAGCCCAACGTTCATGGTCGGCACGCCAGCTTTTTGCGCATCGGCCAGGGTGTCGAAATGCCCGCCTTTGAGAGTGATGAAGATGTTGGAGAAATCGATGCCGCCGGTCAGTAGGCCGATCACAGGGGTAATAACGTCCTTCACCAGGCTGCCGACGACCGCAGTGAAGGCGGCGCCGATAATGATACCGACCGCGAGGTCGACAACATTGCCACGCATGATGAATTTCTTGAAGTCGTTGACCCAAGACGGGGGTTGCGGCGCCAGCATAGCAGTATTTCCTTAGAGTTGCGTGCGCGCGGTTTTTGCGAGCGCGTCGGTGGTCGTTCGCCAAATACCGGACTTCCCTAGTATTTGCGAGAGTGCCCGCCGAAGATACTGGATGCGGTGCGGTTGCCCGGTCATCCAAGGATGCAGGGTTAGGTTGAACACGCCACCACCCTCGGCGTGCAGTGTGGCGAAGGCCTCCACGAGGTTATCCGCCCAGTCGGGAATGCGCACACCGCGCAGCCGCATTGCTTCGACATCGTTCCATTCCGGTTGCGGCGGTAAGGCAACCAGTTTGCCGTCCAGCAAATAGGGGCGGTCGTCGTTGGCCCAATCGACGGTGTAGTCGAACCCAGCCTCTATCAAGTATTTCGGCGTATCGAAGGACTGATTGAAGTCCTGCCCGCACCAGCCGCTCGGCATCTCGCCGGTGGCCGCAGCGACGGCGTCTCGGGCGGTGGCGATGAAGGCGCGTTCGTCCTGCTCCGTCATTTTGCTGGTGATGCGGCGGGACGCGAAATCCCCGTGCGCCATGAAGCAAGCGTTCCGCCGGCTGAGCTCGTCCACCAATTCGGGGCACATTTTGGCGGCTGCGGAGCCCAAAGCGACCGACGGGATCACGCCGAATCGATCGAGCACGTCCAGAATTCGGAAGATGCCGACGCGATTGCCATACGCCCGTTGGCTCCAGGTAAGCCAATCCGGATGAAACTTGCCCATGGGCGAGACGATGCGCGGGTCGGGATAAGCATCGGCGGGCGGTGCGAGTTCCCAGTGGTCGACCATCAGCGTGACTGTCAACGCGATCCGCGCGCCGCCCGGCCATTGGAAAACCGGGGCGTCCGGCAGTTTGCGGAACGGATAATGGGTATGGTCCATGCCGGGCAGGCGCGGTTCGTCCGTCGGCGGGATGTTGGAGGGTACGAACTCAACCATTGGCTGCCTCCCGCGCCGCGAGGTGGGATTCCACCGCCGGCAGATGATTGGCATTGTACCAATCCACGATCTCCGACCCGCGCGCCACCCACACCCCGGAATGCGACAAAACATACTCCAACGCTGCCTTCACCGCTCGGATGCGATGCGGTTGGCCGACCCAATAAGGGTGAAGGGCGACGCACATTACACGACCCTGTTCGGCACCCTCCTCGTAGACGGTGTCGAAATAGTCGCGAATTTGGCGGGCGAATTCCTCCGCCTCCTCTCCGCGTCGATGCGACAGGACGTCGTTCAATTCGACCGTGTAGGGCAGGGACAGCAATTTGCCGGACTTCACCCGTAACGGGAACGGCTGGTCGTCGTGATACAGGTCGGCGGTGTAGGTGAATCCGCATTCCGCCGCGAGGTCGAACGTATTCACCGTGTTGGTGATTGCCGGGCTGAACCAGCCCTTCTGCTCCCGACCGGTCAGCTTGCGGTGGATTTCGCGCGATTCCTGCATCGCCGCGCGTTCCTCGTCCGGCGAGAAATTCCAGTGATAGCGGGTGTTATAAATGCCATGAGACATCAGCTCCCAGTTGCGTTTTTCCATCGCCTCGAGAATGTCGGGGTAGTGCTGGATGACGGTCATGGACAGGCTGACGGTACAGGGGATGTTCAAGTCGTCCGTCATTTCGAACATGCGCCACAGGCCGACGCGGTTGCCGTAATCGCGCACGGTGTAGCCAAGCACGTCCGGGTGAGGGGATCGCGGCCAGGGGTCGCGGACGCGGACGTATTTCGGTTGGTACTCGTAGTGCTCGATGTTCGGCACCACCCATAACGCGACCCGTGCGCCGTTGGGC
>JBAXFK010000328.1:0-4323 GCA_037139955.1 Rhodospirillales bacterium | reverse complement strand
CGAATCGACCCGCCCCGCAATTTTCTTCCCCCGCGTTAACGAAATATTAAGCATTTCCGCCTAACACCTCGTCTCGTGCCCGAGCACGCCGCTCGGCTTCAGCTTCACGAGGCCAAAACAGCTTATGCCGGACTACCCCCCAGGAGCGGCGCTTCCCGCGTCCGCCACGACATCCCTGGCGGGCCTCGCCCGTCAGGGCGGGGAGGTCTTGAGCCTGGGCGCGATCCTAGCGATCTTGCGCCGCCATCGAACCGCCTGGCTGGCGACTACGTTTATTGTTACGGCGCTTGGCATCGTCGCGCTGCACCGGCTTACGCCGCTGTACACCGCGTCCGGCATGCTGATTTACGAGCCGAACGAATACAAAGCCCAAGCGCTGCAAAGCGTATTGCGCGAAGGCCCGACCACCGAGGCCACCATGGCCAGCCAAGCCGAGTTGCTGCAAAGCCTGCACATCGCGCAAAAAATCGTGGAACGCGGCCGCCTGGACGCAAACCCCGAGTTCAATCCCTCGGTACGGCCGCCATCCTCGCTCCGCCGCCTGTTCGGGTTGCTGTCGCCGCCGCCGGAACCCGAAATGCACGGTCCGCAACTGGATACCGGGCGCAACGCGACGCTACTTTCGGTGCAGGCCGCGTTGCACGCCAAGCCCGTGCGCTTCTCCCGCGTGTTGGAGGTCACGTTCACCGCGCAAGACCCCGTGGTCGCGGCGGCGGCGGTGAACAATGCGATGGATGTCTACATCAAAGACCAGTACGCGGCGAAGGCGCGCGCCGTGCATCGGGCGACCGAGCAATTGCTGAACCGGGCGGAAGCGTTACGGAAGGAAACGCGGCGGCAGGAAGATTCGATCGCCGCCTACCGCGCCACATCCGGCCTGTTCCAGGGCATGCACGCCGGCTTAGATGCCGAGCAGGTCAGCCATTTGAACGAAGAACTGGTGCGCGCGCGGACCGAACTCGCGAATGCGGACGCGCGATTGGACGCGGCGCGCGGGCGGGCCGGTGCGGGCGCACAGGCAGCGATCGCGCCGTCGGTCGTGCAACTGCGAGCGCAACAGGACCAGTTGGCGGCGCAGGCGCAAATACGCCAGGGACGGCTAGGGGCGAGCCACCCGGAAGCCGAGGGTTTGCGCCGCCAAACCGAAGCGGCACAGCGCAATCTGGCAGCCGAGATCGGGCGAGTTGTCGCGTCGATCGACGCCGAACGACGGGCGGCGAAAGATCGGGTGGCGACGCTGGAGGCCAACCTCCGCATCGCGCAGGAAGAAGCGGATCGCACGTCTCGGGTCCAAATCCCGCTGAACGCGATGCAGCGCGACGCCGATGCCGCTCGGGCGCAGTTGCAAGCGGTGCTGCTGCAAATCCAAGATACCGCGCAAAAGGCGACCATCGAAACCGCCGAGGCGCACGAGATTTCCCAAGCGCTGCCGCCGCAACGCCCAAGCTGGCCGCCGTCGGGACCGATGACGCTGGGTGCCTGTGCAGCCGGTGTGTTTGCGGGGTTGTTGCTGGTCTACATCCGGCACCTTACCGACACCGCGATCAACGGCGGCGAGGATATCCGAACAGTCTCCGGCCTCCCCTGCTTCGCCCTGCTGCCCGAAGTCGGTCAGCGCGCGCTGGGCCGCAGCCGAATCGAAGATTACGTCGTCGAACGACCGCTGACAGCCTTCGCGGAGCAAATACGCGGCCTGCGCGCCTGCCTATGGCTGGGCGCGCACCGTCCGCGGACAATCGCCATCGCCGCCGCCCGCCCCGGCGAGGGCAAAACGCTCCTTACCCTAGCACTCGGGCGCTCGGCGCGGAGGGCCGGGGAGAAAGTGCTTCTGATCGAGTGCGATCTGCGCCGCCCCCGGTTCGCGCGGATTTTCGGGGCGGACAACAACCCGGGCCTGTCGGATTTGCTGCAGGGCACAGTAGCCCTAGGGGACGTCCTGCGGACGGACCTATTATCGGGCCTAGCCTATATCCCCGCCGGCAAGCCCGGCGGCGACATGCTGTCCCTATTCATGTCGGACGCCATGTCCCGCCTGCTACACGCGTCACGGGACGAATACGACCTCATCCTGCTCGACACCCCACCGGTCCAGGCCATGAGCGAGGCGCGCGTTGTGGCGGCTCTGGCCGATGCCGTGCTGCTATGCGTTCGCTGGCGTCACACCCCGCGCACGGTGCTGCGCCACGCGCTGGACCTGCTGCGGGAAACCCATGCCAACACCGTCGGCGCCGTGCTGACCCGCGTAGACGCCCGCGCCCATGGGCGCTCCGGCGGCGCCGATGCCGAGGTCTACCACCGTCGTTACCGCTCGTATTACAAGGGTTAGCAACGGATGACGGTGCGGGATCGAGACGCGATCTGGGCGGTACCTTTGGCGGCGGCGCTGTTACTATGGCCGGCGATCTGGAACGGATATCCGATCGTGTTCGCCGATACCGGCACGTATTTATCGCAGGCGATCCACCGCTATCTCGGGTGGGACCGACCGCCCTTTTACTCGCTGTTCATGCTGCCGCTGCACATGATGCACAGTGTCTGGCCGGTCGTCGTGGCGCAGGCAGTGTTAGCGGTGTGCGCGATCCGTCTGGTGTGCGACGCGATGCTGCCGGGAATCGGCGTGCGCTGGCTGCCAGTTGCCGTGCTGCCCTTGGCAGTAGGCACTTGGCTGCCGTTCTTGGTGTGCCAGCTGATGCCGGACGTCTTCACACCGCTGCTGGTGCTGGTGCTTTGCACGGGAATGCCACGATGGCGCTGGGTCGCCTTCGCCGCGTTCGCCATTGCCGCGCAGCAATCGAGCGTGTTGCTGGCCGTGGCGGTATCGTCGGTACTGGCGATTTGGCATTATCGGGGAGATGGCGTCGGGAGGGGACCGAGCGCTTTGCGAACCATCCTACCGATCCCCCTCGCCATCGCCGGTCTGTTGTCCGTCAACTTCATCGGGCACGGACGGCTCGCGATCTCCCCCTTCGGCAACGTCTTTTTGCTCGCCCGGATCGTCTACGACGGGCCGGGCATGGATGTGCTCAGGCGCGACTGTCCCGCAGCAGGTTGGCGGCTTTGCCCGTATCTAGACCGATTCCCTGCCCTTTCCGACGAGTTCCTGTGGCGCTCGGATAGCCCCATCGTGCTGGCCGGCGGGCACAAGACCGTGTCCGCCGAGGCCGATGCCATCATCGCCGCCGCACTCGCTGCCGAACCAGGGCGAGAACTGCGTGCAATGCTGCGCAACGCACGGGAACAAATGACCCGCTTCGCCTCCGGCGATGGGCTGGAAGCGTGGCCGATCGAGGTCTCCCCCTGGATCGAGCACGATTTCCCCCCGGTCGAGGTCGCACGATACGCATCGAGCTTGCAGGCCCGAGGCTTGTTGGTGCTGCCGCCCTGGTTGGCGCTGTTGCATCGGTGCGCAATCCTAGGCGGCACCGTCTGGTGCGGGTGTTTGCTACCGTTGGCGCTGGAGCGGCGCCACCGAGCGGCGGTGTTTTTACTGGTCGCTTTGGCGATACTGCCGGCGAGTGCCGCGATCACCGGCGGGCTGTCCACCCCGCACGACCGCTACCAAAGCCGCGTCGCTTGGGTGCCGCCATTCGTCGCGGCGCTGTCGGCGATCGCGCTAGTGCGGCGTCCCGCATGAAGCGACATATTTTTTGGTCGGGGGTAGAGGCCGCGGCCGGCGCTTTGCTATCCGTCATTTCGGCATTCGCCATCGCGCGCATGATCGGACCGGCCGAACTCGGGGTCGGGGCAGCGGCGACAGCGGTGCATGTGCTGCTATGGGTGGCAGTAAACGCGCTGTTTGCCGACGCACTGGTACAGCGGGCCACGATCGGCGACACCGAAGCATCGAGCGCGTTCTGGGCCTCGGCCGCGATGGGAGGGCTGGCGATGCCGGTGCAGGTCGGATCGGGCTGGGTGCTGGCAGCGCTGCTGCACGACGCGCGGCTGGTTCCGATGGCGCTGTTGCTGGCATTGCCGTTGCCGCTCGTCGGCGCGGGCGGCGCGATGCAGGGGGTGTTGACCCGAGCACGCGGATATCGCGCGCTGGCGGCACGAACGATCGTGGGACAGGGATCGGGGGCGGCGATTGGGATCGCACTGGCCTTGCACGATGCGGGCGCCTGGGCGCCGGTGGTACAATTGACCGTGTCGTCCTTCGTCGGGGCAACGACATTGCTTGCAACGGCCGGATGGCGCCCCCGCATGGTTTGTTGCGGCACGGCGGTGCGGGCGTTGCTGACCGTTGGGTTACCGCTGACCGCCAGCACGTTGGTGCAACTCGGCCGGTACCGGCTATTCGCCATTCTGATTGGCGGTACCGCCGGG
>JBAXFK010000327.1:0-4367 GCA_037139955.1 Rhodospirillales bacterium | reverse complement strand
GTCGAGTGCAGCTTTCCGTCCGCGCCTCGGCGCGCGGCGGTCGCGACGTAATCGCCCGGCGCGATATCGGCCAGGGTCGCGGGCTTGTTGCGCAAGACCAGCATGTTAGCCGCGCGCTTGAAATCCTCGATCGCGCCGCTTGCGTCGTTTTTCACGGCGATCGCGGCGGCGTCGGCTTTCTCGATCGTGCCGAGCAGGCTGAAATTGTTGGTGCCTTGGGCAAAGGCCGGGACAGTGGCGAACCCAATCAGGATTCCGAAGACAATCGGTGCGATATGCATGGTGCGGTCCTTCCCCGACGTCGATTGCGACGTCGGGAATAGGACGCGCGGCATGCCTATTTCATCCCTGTGATCGACGCCACCATCGCGCGGGGATCGCGCACCGGCCAACGCCCGCAATCCACCTGCACGACGAAGTCGCCGACTAGGCGGTTGAATTGATCGGGGTCCTCGATATTGATCGTGTGGCCGCAATTCGGCATCACCGATAGTGCCGCGCTCGGGATGGTCTGCTTCATCAACAGCGCCGGTTGCAAGCACGGCCAATCCTCGTCGCCGGTCAGCACCAAAGTGGGTACCGTCAGCGTCTTCATCCGGTCTACCAGATCGTACAACGACGGCCGTTCCTTTTGCACGCCTAACTGCGTGTTGCGCGCGCCGATCGCCGAGTGTTCGGATAATTGCTGCTTGAACTCGGCGAAACCCCGAGGATCCTTGTTCTCGAACTGCACGCGGGTCGGGCCATAGGCGTATTTTTCGGCGAAGACGCGGATGCCTTCGTTGTCGATGAACGCGGCGACGGCATCGACCTCGGCGCGGAATTTGTCCTGCGCGCCCTTTTCGGCACCGTAGCCGCAGCCGGCGACGGTCAGCGATAATGCCATTTCGGCGTGGCGGAAGCCGAAATGCAGCGTCGCGAACCCACCCATCGACAGCCCGACGACATGGGCCTTGGCGATGCCCAAGCCGGTCAGCACGGCGGCGATATCGTCGGCCGCGCGCGCCTGCGAGTAAAACGAAACATCGTTCGGAACATCCGATGGCGGATACCCGCGTGCCGCATACGTAATCGCTCGGTAACGCTGCCCGAAATGGCGCATCTGGGTTTCCCAGGCGCGATGATCGCCGGCGTATTCATGCACGAAGATAATCGGCGTGCCGGAGCCGCATTCTTCGTAATAGAGCCGCACCCCGTCGTCGGCTGTGACGTATGGCATCGCAATTCCCCTCGGTTAAAGCACTGCCTCGGCGAGGCTGTTGTCCACGGCGACCTCGAACGGCGTGCCGGGAGCGACGAAGCCGCCGGACACTAAGCTGTCCTTCAGGCGGTCGTAGCCGGCGCGCGGCAGAACCGGCGTCGATCCCCAGATTTCCAGGGCTTTGTAACGGATGCAAGCGGCAACGAGAATTTCGCTGGGCACGGCCGAGAAATATTCGGCGACAGTCGCGGCGATTTCGGCGCCGGACGCTCCGGCGACCCATTGTTGCGTGCGATAGATCGCGCGAACCATGCGCAGCAATTCCGCGCGTCGGGATACCAGGACGCCACGCCGCGCGTAGAAGGCGGTGTAGCTGGTTGGCCCGCGGGAGGCGGCGGCGTACTGAACATACCCGGTGCCTGCAGCGACCAACGACGAAACGAACGGTTCGAATACTTGCACGACGTCCAGATCGCCGGCCGCCAGCGCGGCGCAATTATCCGCCATCGAACGATCCGAAACCCGCGTTACGGAATCTGGATCGACCCCGGCCAGCCGCAAATCGTGTTGCAAGCACATCCACGGGGTGGGGACTTCGCTGACCGTTCCCACCCGCAACCCAACGAGATCGCGCACCGAAAAATCGGGCTTGGGCGTCCGTCCGACCAGCAGGAAAGGGTCGCGGGTGACAACTTCGCCAAAGCATACCAGATCGCAGCCGGGCACGTTTTGGTACGTGTCCATGACCCGCATTGGCCCGCCCCAGCAGACATCGGCCGCACCGCCCATCACGTTGGTCGCGGCATCGCCCGGCTTGGGGGCGGACACGAATTCGACGTCCACGCCTTCTTGAGCGTAGGCACCGCGTGCCAAGGCAGCGTAAAAGGGGGCATAGAACAGGCCGCGCAACGATTCCTGCAACACGATCGCCATGTCTATTGATCCCGTTCGAAGGTTTGATCGGAAATATCGGCCGGAAGTGCCTCCCCCGGAAGGTCGGGCGGAATGGTCAACGGCGTCAATGCGGCGAGGGTGAAAAAACCGCTCAAGCGCTGCGCTCGCATTCCCGCCGCGAAGCTCTGGCACGCGCGGCTCCACAGTTCTCCGATCGCGAAATCCGGGCGGTAGCGGCCTTCTGGCAACCCTTCGACGTCCACGTGGGCACCGGGCGCGAGATAGGTCGTGAGTACCGTCGTGCCCGATACATCGCGCAGCTTCACCACGGCTGGCTGCGTGGTGCGGTTATCCAGTTCCAACCGACCTTTGCCGCTCCCGGTCTGGCGCATGATTTCGCCATTGCCGGGCGGCGGTCCGGTGTTATGTGCGCAATAGGCTCGGTGCGCGGCAATGGCATCGCCCGGCGTTAGGCGAGCGGCTTCGATGAAGCCGGTGCCGGTGTCGCTGACCCGCACCTCCACTAGTCCATTCTGTCGGTTCAATCGCAGTGCCTGCACTGAGCTAAAGGGGGGCAGTTGGCCAGTGGGGACGAAGGCTTTGCGCGGTTCGTCGTATCGCCACACCATCGTCGATCCGGCTGCCGGCACGATGTAATAATTGGGGTTTCCGGGCAGACGTAGCGGTGCCGCGCCGTATGCGAGGGCACGTTGCGCGTCCAGCGTCGCCGGGGCGACGATCGGTGCGTTGGCCCGTATTTCCGGTCGATTTGGCAAAGGCGGCAACATTGTCAGATGCCGGACAATTTCGAAAACGCCGACCACCAAGATGGTTCCGAGCACGGCCCAGACGGCGATGGGCACGTCGGCGACGCGCGGATTGCGCACAGGGGCCGCCGGCATCGAGGCTTGGCGCATGGGCGGAATCTCACCCGGTTCGACCGAATCCAGCGCCGCCCGGCGGGCGATCCGATCGTATTCCGCTCGGGATAATGGATTATTGAGCAAGTCGTACGCTTGTTTCGCCGCCACGAAAGCAGCGGTGTTGCCGGTGACAGGCACGTCGGGGTGCAATAGCCGGGCTTTGCGGCGGAAAGCGGTCGCGATTTCCTCGGCGGGCGCAGTTGGGTCGAGCCCGAGGCGGGCGTAGTGGCCCTCGGGGTCGAGTCGTCTCAGCGGCGGCGGAAAGGCGGCGATATCGGTTAGCCTTGTGAAATGCACATACTCCCGCTACTCAATTTCCAGCCGAGACGCCAGAACGGCGTGCAGCAAAGGAGCGATCGTGCCGGCCATCGTAACCGCGAGAACGCGATGGCTGGGGCTTGTTGTGCTGCTGGCGGGGGCGATCCTGCCGCCCATCGACTTCTTCATCGTCAACGTCGCACTGTCGTCGATTCGCGAAAGCCTGCACACGTCGCCGGCCGAGACGCAGCTTGTGATCTCCGGCTACGCGGCGGGTTACGCGGTGTTCCTGATTACCGGCGGTCGGCTGGGCGATCTGTACGGTCGGCGGCTTCTGTATATCTTGGGCATGACCGGCTTCGGGTTGGCCAATCTGCTGTGCGGTCTCGCGCAGACACCGACTCAGTTGCTGATCGGGCGGGTCGTTATCGGGATCGCCGCCGCGATGTTGCAGCCGCAAACCCTGGCCACGATGCGCGCCATGTATACTGGCGAGCGAGAACTGGCCCGCGCAATGAGTTTGTACGGAACGATGGTGGGGCTGGCGGCGGCGGTCGGGCAGTTTGCGGGCGGTGCGTTGGTGGCCTGGAATCCCTTCGATTGGGGCTGGCGGGCGGTGTTCCTGCTGAAACTGCCGTTCTGTGTCGCCACCGTCGTCGCGGCTTGGTTTTTGTTACCGGAAACGAGCGCCAGCCAACGGGTCAAGCTGGATTTCGGCGGCGCAGCGCTGCTTTCGGCCGCGTTGGCTTGCGTGGTTTTGCCTTTATCCCTCGGGCGGGATCGCGGATGGCCGGCCTGGGTGTTCGTCGCTTTGGGCTGCGCGCCGGTCCTGATCGCTGCGTTTCTGCGGTTCGAGTCGTGGTTGGCCCGTCGGGGCGGCATGCCGCTGGTCGATCTGCGGTTGTTCGCGATCCCCACATTCCGCCGCGGCGTGCTAGTCGGGATGCTGTTCTTCTTCACTACCTCGTTTTACTTCCTGTTCGGCATCTACCAGCAACTCGGGCGTGGCGTGCCGCCCTTGTGGACCGGTCTGACCATCGTGCCGTACGGTATCGGCCTGTTTCTCGGCCCCCTGGCGACGGTGCATTTGG
>JBAXFK010000326.1:0-4396 GCA_037139955.1 Rhodospirillales bacterium | reverse complement strand
GCTGTCCCGCCGTATAAAGGCTGGTCGCCGAACTCATGCGTGCGCGGGGCACGTCGCCGTAGGCCAGCGTGTTGTAGGCCGTGAATTGCAGCGATCGCATGAAGCCGCCGAGCAGCAGGATCAGATAGATCGCTGCTGCCGGCCATGTGGGGCGGAAAGCGGCGCAGAGCGACAGCATGATGCCCGAAACCAAGCCGTTCCAGATCAGCGTGTCGCGGAAGCCGAACAGCCGTAATGCCCGTTGCGTCACCGGCTTCATCACCAGGGCACCGGCCGAGCTGGCGAAGGTGATCAGGCCGCTCTCGACAGCTGCTTTGCCGAAACCGACTTGCAGCATCATCGGCAGTAGGAACGGAATGGCGCCGATGCCGGTTCGGAATAGCATCATCGCCCCGAACGCCACCCCGAAGCACGGCAGTTTCAACAACGTGAAATCCAGCACCGGCTCGGCGACCCGTCTTGCGTGCCAGATATAGACCAGCGCGGCGACCGAGCCCGCCGAGATCATCGTCTGCGTCGCCCACATCGGCACTACGCCGCGGCCCAGCGTCTCCAACCCGAACATCAGCCCGGTCAGTGCGATCCCGGTCAGCAGCAGTCCGCGCATGTCGAAGCGTCCGCGCGGCGGTTCGCGCACATCCTCGATAAACAGGGTAACAAGGACGAAACCCAGGATGCCGATGGGGATGTTGACGTTGAAAATCCAGCGCCAGTTCAAATAGGTGACGATGAAGCCCCCCAGCGGTGGGCCGACGACGGGACCCAACAAAGCGGGCGTGGTCAGCCATGCCATGGCCGCGACCAGTTCGGTTTTGGCGGCGGTGCGCAATAGCAGCAGCCGTCCGACGGGCACCATCATCGCGCCACCGAGACCTTGCAGGATGCGGGCGCATACAAGGAACGACAGGCTTTGCGATTGGCCGCACAGCACCGACCCCAGCGTAAACACCACGATAGCGATACGGAACACGTTACGGGCGCCGTAGCGATCCGCGACCCAGCCGCTGGCGGGAATGAAGACCGCGAGGCTAAGTAAATAGGAAGTCAGCGCCACGCTCATGTGCTGCGGGTCGTAGCCGAACACCTTGGCCATCGTCGGCAGCGCGGTGGCGATCACGGTGGAGTCCAGGTTCTGCATGAACATGGCGGTCGCGACGATCATGGCCGTGATACGGGTGCGTTTTGTCGTGGCGTTGGGGGATCGCGGTTCGTCGGGCATTCCCCCAGTGTCGCGCCTGGGCGCCCGGGGGGAAAGCCCCTATCGTGCGGCTAACACGAAGGATCGTCATGCATATCGAAACCCTGCTGCCCCTGGGCAAGGTCGACCCAGGCCTGCGCGCGCCCGATATGCCCCTGGATATCGGCCGGGTGTTCGACGATGCGCGGGTGCTGGAGGACCTCGGCTACGACGGTCTGGCCATCGAGGAGTGCAAAGAAGATCCCTATATCGTCGGTGCTTTGGCGGCGCAGGCCACGACTCGGCTGAAAATCGCCACGGCGGTGGCCATTGCGTTCCCCCGCAGCCCGACCTCCACCGCGATGTCGGCCTGGACCTTGCAGCGCTTGTCGCAAGGGCGGTTCACGCTGGGTCTGGGGACTCAGGTGAAAGCGCATATCGAGCGGCGGTACGGCATGGAATGGTCGCCCGCCGGTCCGTGGATTCGCGACTATGTAAACGCCGTGCGCGCGGTGTGGGATTGCTGGCAAACCGGCAACAAATTGGAATTCTCCAGCCCGCACTATCGCATGAACCTGATGGTGCCCCTGTTCGATCCCGGTCCGATCGCCCATCCCGCCATACCCATCCATCTCGCGGCGGTGAACCCGATCATGAGCCGCATCGCCGGGGAGTGCGCCGATGGCATGCGTCCGCATCCGGTGTGCACGGCGGAATATATCGAGAAAATCATGCTTCCCGCCGCGCAAGCCGGGGCCGCGAAAACCGGCCGCGATCCGGCGCGCTTCGCCGTCGCCATCAAGCCGCTGATCGCGACCGCGCGCACGGACGAGGAACTGGAAAAGCGCATTCGGGATATTCGAGCACGGGTGGCCTTTTACTGCTCGACCCCCGGCTACCGAGCGGCATTCGAATTCCACGGCTTGGGCGATCTGGCCAAACGCATGAGCGTGCTCTCGCGCGAGCAACGCTGGGAGGAAATGCCCGGCATGATCGACGACGAGGTGCTGCACCTCTATGCCACCATCGGCAACTTCGAGGAGATCGGCCGCAAGCTGCACGATCGCTACGCTCATGTGGCGACGCATGCGGAGTTCAGCATCCCGATTGCCAGCGATGCGGATCGGGATACGCTGGCAGGCCTAATTCGGGATCTGAAAGCCGGATAGGCGATAACTTGATCTGCGTCATGGAATCCGGTCTGCAACATGCCCATCTTGGCGCCATAACCGGAGGATTTTGGGAATGCCGAAGCTCGTACTGGTCCCCTTGAGCGGCACGGACGCCGATCGCACTGCGGAACAAGCCGCCATCGCCGTGGGCAAGGCCTTCGGTGCCCATCTGATCGCGCTGCACGTCCAGCGCGACGTCCGCACCGACATCGCGGCCCTGGCATCCGCCGACATGGGAATGGCCACCGGCCTAGACTCCATCATGGCACGCATGGAAGGCGATGCCGCCGCTCGGGAAAAAAATGCCGAGGAAAGCTGGCGGACCGCCTGCACCGCAGCGGGCATTCCGATCGCCGAGCAGCCGAATGGGCAAACCGGGGCGACGCAGGAATTCGTGTCGGAAACGGGGGAGGAAGCGGACTGGCTGGCCGAACACGGGCGCGCCGCCGATTTGATTCTTATGGGCAGGCAGCGCGAAGGCGACATGCTGGATATGGAGCCGATGGAAGCGGCGCTGATGGATACCGGCAAACCGGTGCTGATCGCCGGCGAAAAGGGCCTGCCAGTGCTGGACGGCACCGTTGCGATCGCTTGGAAAAACACGCGGGAGGCTGCGGGCGCCGTCGCTGCCGCACTGCCGTTCATCCGTAATGCCAAGCGCGTCGTCGTGTTCTCGGTGGAGGAAGACGGCGCGGCCGACACCGTCGACAAATCGCATTTGCGTTTGGTCCGAGCGCTGCGCTGGCATAACGCGAATACCGGCTCGCAGGTGCTGCGGCGCGACACTCGACCGGCGGTGCGGGTGCTGCTGGATGCCCTGGTGCGTGAGAAATGCGATTTGTTGGTGATGGGCGGTTACGGTCACACCCGCCTGCGGGAGGCAGTCTTCGGCGGTTTCACCCGTGCGGTGCTCGAAGACGCGCCCATTCCGGTGCTGATGTCGCATTGAGGCCGGGGTGGCATCGCCGACATGGGGATGGTAGGGAGGCGGACAGTTTCGCACCGTCCCCCCTTAGAGGAACCGACATTGGTCCCCCATACGCGCCTGTTACGCTTCGCTGCGGCGATGCTGGCCATCGGACTCGCGGGTTGCAGCCTGCTCGAGCAGAAAGAGCAGATTCGCGGCAATAAGGTCGACCCGGACCATTTGAAGGAGCTGACGCCCGGCATCTCCACCCGCGTCGATGTCGCCGCGTTGCTCGGCTCCCCCACCTTGCGTGCGACGTTCGACGATAACACTTGGCTGTATGTCAGTCAGGTCACGCGCCCGCGGATCGGCGGCACCCAGGGTGTCGAGCAGCAGCAGGTCGTGGTGGTCAATTTCGACAACCGCGGCGTGCTGTCGGGCGTGAAGACCAAAACCCAGGACGATGCGCTTTCGGTGGATGTGGTCGATCGCACCACCGCGTCGCCGGGTAGCGAGGCATCCTTCCTCCAGCAACTCTTCGGCAATATCGGGCGGTTCAATGCCGGCGGCCTCGGCGCTGGCACCGGCTCCGGTTCGGGTCCGTCGGGTGGGGCGCCGAAGCCCTATTGATTGCCAGTTTCTGGCATTCCTTCTCAACCTCGCAAATAAGGGTCCGAAGTCATGGACGTCACGCACGCCAGTTCCTTGTCGAAATCCGATGCGCTCGCACTTCGCTACGGCGAAGACAGCATCCCCGCCGCCGGCCCCTGGAGCGATGCCATCGCGCTGTTGATGTCGCATCGTTCGATCCGTGGCTATCGGGCCGATGCGCTGCCGGACGGCACGCTGGAAACCCTGATCGCTGCGGCGCAATCGGCGGCCACCAGCTCCAACCTGCAAACTTGGTCCGTGATCGCGGTGACCGATCCCGCCAAGAAGGCGGCGATCGCCAAAATCGCCAACAACCAGAAGCATGTCGAACAGTGCCCGCTGTTCCTGGCCTGGGTCGCCGACGTGTCGCGCAACCAGCGCCTGGGTGCCGAAGAAGGCGTCGAGCTCGAAGCGATGCCGTACCTGGAAACCTTCCTGGTCGCTGCCATCGATGCCGCCTTGGCCGCGCAGAACGCCGTTGTGGCTGCC
>JBAXFK010000325.1:0-4405 GCA_037139955.1 Rhodospirillales bacterium | reverse complement strand
CGCCGCCGCATCACCACTGGCCTGCTTTTGCGCCGCCGCGCTGGCCTAGATTCCAACCGCCGTTGACATAGAACGCCCCCGAAAGTGTCCTATTGAAATAGGTATTGATCTATCGGACGAAATGTCCTATAAGGTTTTTATCGTCATTCGGACAAAAGAGGCACCCATGATCGTCGGATATGCTCGGACAAGCACCACAGAACAACGCGCCGGCCTGGAAGCGCAAGAGCGTGACCTGAAAGCCGCCGGGGCCGAAAAGGTCTACGCGGAACAGGTTTCCAGCGTGGCGCAACGCGCGAAGCTGACAGAGGCACTGGGCTTCCTCCGTAGTGGCGATGTGCTGATGGTCGCCAAGCCGGACAGGTTGGCCCGTAGCACGGCGGAACTGCTTGGCATCGAGGCCGACCTTACCGCGCGCGGCGTGGGATTGGTGGTGCTGTCCATGGGCGGCGAACGGCTGGATACCCGCAACCCCACGTCCAAGCTTATGCTGACGATCCTGGCGGGCGTTGCGACATGGGAACGCGAAATCATGCTGGAACGCCAGCGGGAGGGGATCGCCAAAGCGAAAGCGGATGGCAAATACAAAGGCCGCGCGCCGACCGTGGCAACGCAGGCCGAACAGATACGGGAGGCGCATGCCGCTGGGGAGAAGCCTGCCCATATCGCCAAGCGCATGGGGATCGCGCGTAGCAGCGTCTACCGCTTCCTGCCCGGTCAGGATGCCGCCTGATACATGGCTAGCCCGGCATTCTGGCAACGCCGGGCTAGCCTACGATTTCCCATCCCGGGCGGTATCGTTCGATCCGGCGGAGGTCCAATTTCACGGGGTGAGTGAACCGGGATAGTTCCATGCTGTCGGGCATATCCGCCCGCTGAACCGCACAGCTAACGGGCTGCCGGCTACACACCGCCCGAAATGTTGATAATCGCCGCTCTCGCGCTTCGTTACCAAGGCTACCGCGTCCAATACTTGGGGCGCTGAATTTTCTTGCTGCGACCTTTCAAGCGACCATTAAGGAGCATCTATGCACACATCGTGCGGAACTCCGGCAATCCGTTCGTCGTCGGCTCCCACCGCCAGGATGACGCGCAATAGATGCAAGGATGTATGCCCCTCGGCCGTTTTCGTTGGCTCCGGGTCAGCCTCCGCCGCAACGGGCATTGAACGTCCACGGGTGCTTATCTGCTTCCGTTCATAGTCAGTCGGCATTTACGCAGCCGCCGCCTATCCGGCCGGCAGGGCGCGCCTGCTTAGGTTTGAGCGGCCACGGTCAACACATGCCGTGCCCAGCCATCCAAAGCTTCTTGCCGATCGTCTAGCCATTCATGGCGCTGATACACCGCCGCTATGCCGGTCAATGCACCGCCAACGTGGTTCAATATGCGGTCTGCAACTTCCCATCGCACCTTGAGCCGTGCCATCGCGGTAACCCCTGTGCGGCGTAAATCGTGCAAACGCCATGGCTCCGGCGTTTGCGCCATTTCTCCCCGAGCGGCTGCCAGGGTAATGCGTTCGGTCAGAATCAGCTTTTCCAGCCGGACCTTGGCATGACTGAAACCCGATAAGGGCGCTGCCCCGTTGGTGGTAAAAAGAAACACCGATGGCGTTTGGTCCGTACCATTCAACAGCCTGGGCGCCGCGCGGATGATCTCTCGCGCGGGTTCCGACAGGTGGACGATGTGAGGGCGTCCGTTTTTGGTTCTCGCGCCCGGCAGTTCCCAACGTGAGAGGTCCGACGATAGCTCGAACCATCGTAGGCCGGCGGTCTCGGATTCCCGCTGCAAGGTTAGGAGTAGGAAGCGGAAATACGGTCCCCAGGGCCAGCCCATGACACCGGCAGCCCGCCAAATTTCTCCCAGTTCCATGTCGGACAGCACGCGCTCGCGTGCCACCGGTCTTCCTTCTACATGCACGGCGGTCACCGGATTGTCGGACACCAGACCGCTTTGCACCCCCCACGCATACATAGCGTGAGCATAAGATCGGACACGGCGTTGGATTGTCAGACCGGGCGCGCCTCGGGTGGGCGCCGGCCCCTTCACCAGCCCACCCGCCGTCCGGGCCGTCTGCTTCACGATTTTGGCCAGTTCCGTCCGAAGCGCCGCTGCGTCCACCGCGCCCGCTGGGACGGAAAGCAGGTTTGCGAGGTTCAGTCGCAGGGACCGAACAGCCTCCCGCTGATAGGCCGGTTTTCGGTGTGCCAGGCGCTCGCTGGCCCACAGGTCAATCAGCGACCCGAATGTAAATGCGTCTGCCTTGGCGCGTGCGATCTCCCGCGCGGCTTCCTCCACGATAGCCGTTCGGGTGGCGGTCGCTTCCCCAACGGGATCGCGGCCGGCGGCGATCTCGCCGCGCGCCACCTCTGCGCGGCGTCGTGCTTCGGTAGGGGTGAGGTCTCCATACCGGCCGAGGCGCAACCGGCGCACGGCTTTGCCAAGGCGATATTGGAGAAGGAAGGTCTTGGCCCCTTCTGCGGTCACGCGGACGCCAAAGCCGGGTAGGAGGTCGTCAAATACCAGCCGGTCCTTACGGTTCGGAGGGCAGGTCAAGGCGTCAACAGCGGCTTTGGTAAGCTTCATTGCGGACTCACGTCGGGCAACTGATCCGAGTCGTGCAAGGCTTTTCGGACTCTCTGCGGACTCATTTGGGCGGATAGTCCTGTCGGACCTTGTCGGAGCGTGTCGGAGACCCTCCGGATTTGACCCGTGTGGGTCTTAGGTTTTGTCGGGTCCTGTCGCCTTCCGTCAATTTATGTCGCGGTTACAAAATGAATTCGTAATCAGTAGGTCCACAGTTCGATTCTGTGTGCCGGCACCACGAAACAGCTAGAAATTGGCGGTAAGTTATTGAGTAGCCGATTTTCGGCACGCCGATAGGGTGGGTGTCCGGCGGCACTCGGCTGCCCAGAATCACCCAGCAAATCGGCCGAAAAAGCCCGCTTTAGCTGTGCGGTCGCTAAAATGCCTCCTCGGCCGGCCGCCAATGGTCGCCAGCCGAGGGGGCGAGTCGGTCGTTTTAACGGTAGCCGTCGGCGGCCGGCTTGGCTTCGATCGCTTCGGCGCCCAGAAGTTTCGCCATCGCAGAACCGCGGCCTGTCCAGTAATTATGCAGAATCCGCACATCCCAGCCGATGCAGAAATGCTTCACACCCATCTCGATATACGGTTCGGATTCAGCCGGTTCCGAGATTTCGATACGTGGAGCGATACCGAGCTTGAGGCAGTTTTCGATGGTCTTGCGTTCTGCTGCTTTGACCTCGACGCTCCCGCGCTTGCCGACTTGCCCGATCGACATCGAGTAGTCGGACCCACCGAATTGCACCATGTCGATGCCGGGCACCGCGAGGATGTTGTCCAGGTCTTCGACGCACTCGCGCTTCTCGACCATGATGGCGACGACGATATCGTCCAGCGCTTGGACGTAGGCGGGGGAACCGCCCTCGCGCACCACGCCGACGTCGCGGCGCATTCCAACACCGGTCAGGCCGATGCCACGGCGGTTGCCGGGCGCTTCGGCACGGGCGGCAGCGACGCAGGTCTTGGCATCTTCCACGGTCCGCAGATCGGCGAACAGCACCGATTGGAAGCCAGAACCGATCGCTCGCATCGCCTGATGGGTATACTCGCCCTGTTCGATCTTGATCATGCCGCCGATCCCCGCGACTTCCATCGCGCGGCCGAGGTTATCGAGATCGTGCATGGTGAACGGGCCGTATTCGGCGGTGAATTCCACATAATCGTAATGGCCGCCGGCGGCGCCGATCAGTTCCACCAGCGTCGGCCAGCAGGACAGGATATGGGTGCCGAGGGTCGGCAGGCCAGCATCGAGCCGTTGCCGTAGTCGATTGGGACGCATCGTTGGGTTTCCTTCGGTTATTGGTTAAGTGCGGCGCATGCCCCAGAACACGGGGAACGATGCCGAGACGACATCCACGATGTCGGAGCGGAATGCCATCGGTTGCTGCATGCGGCCGAGCGGGAGGAAGTTGACGGTTTCGAAGTAGTGGGACTGGATTTGGTCGGCGATGGCTTTCTGTGCCTCTAGCGTCGGGGCATCGAACCATGCTTCGCGCATGTCCTCCAGCTTCGGATCGGTCGGCCATCCGAACCAGCCTTTGCGCCCGTTGCCGCGCAGCACCAACATGCTGCCGGGGTTGGCCGATGTTAGCGGGCTCATGACGGTGATGAACGCACCCCAGCCGCCCTGATCCAGCGGGTTCTGGTTGACGCGGCGGGTGACGACGCTGCCCCAGTCGGTCGCCACGTAATCCACATTGATCCCAACCCGCGCCATGGTATCGGCCATCACATCGCCGAGCGCCTTGAGGGTGACGTAGTCGGTCGGCACCATCAGCACGGTCTTTTCGCCCGCATAGCCCGCCGCCTTCAGCATCTCCTTGAC
>JBAXFK010000324.1:0-4412 GCA_037139955.1 Rhodospirillales bacterium | reverse complement strand
GCAGGTTGCGGGTCTGACGAGCACGCAGATCGGTGCCTTGACGACGACCGACCTGAACGCACTTGAGACGACGGACATCGCGGCTCTGTCGACGGTTCTGACGTGCGGCCTGACGAGCACGCAGCTCGGGTCGCTGACCTCGACGAACCTGAACGCGCTGACGACGACGCAAGTGGCGGCTCTGACGAACCTGCGGGATCGTCAGCGCCGCCAGCTTCCTCGGCGGTTCGGCGCGCTACGACGTGGCCGTTGGGGATACGATGATTCGAGTCGTCGGATCGGCCGAGCAGGTGGTGGCGCCGGGAACGTCGGTGGGACTGACATTCGCAGCGACTTCGGCGGTCGCAGTAGAATAAGTGCCAGCACACCTTGCCCCATCGTCGCCGCTCAATTAACCTCGGGTTTGCATCGAAAGCCTCTCGATAGGCGCCGTCCCAAGGAGCAACCCGTCCCTATGCAGACCCGCACGAAATTCTCGCGTCGATCGGCCCTAAAGCTTGGCGCCGCCAGCGCCGCCCTCCCGCTTGTGCATATTCGCAGCGGCCGCGCGGCGGGGAAGGTGTCGATCGCGTTCTGGGACCATTGGGTGCCCGACGCTAACGAAGTCATGAAGCGTCAATGCGAAGCCTTCGGTAAGGCGCATCAGGTCGAAGTGCAGGCCGACTTCATTACCTCTGTCGGTGGCAAGAACATTCTGACCATCGCGGCCGAGGCACAAGCCAAGGTCGGTCACGACGTCCAACAATTCCCCGTTTGGGAAGCGCCGAACGCCATCGATAGCCTGGAGCCTATGGACGACGTCATGGATCGGCTGCTGAAGCAGTACGGCCCAGTGCAGACAGCCAGCGAGTACCTGTTTAAGCCGAATGGCCATTGGATCGCTGTTCCTTGCAGCGCCGGCAACCAGATGAAAGGCCCCTGCGGCCGTATTTCGGTGCTGAAAGAAGCGGCCGGCCTCGATATCGTGAAGATGTATCCGGCTGGGGCCGATCCATCCCCAGATGCCGAGAACTGGACCTACGAGACGATGCTGAAGGCTGCGGAAGCGTGCCATAAAGTCGGCATGCCCTTCGGTATCGGCACTGGCACCACCGCCGATTCCGTGGATACGGCCGGAGCGATGTTCGCCGCTTATGGCGCCGAAGTGGTCAACGCTAAGGGCGAAATCACGGTCAAGACCGACAAAGTGCGGCAGGTGCTGGAATATGCGCAGCGGCTCGTGAAAGTGCTGCCGGCCGATGCGGTCAGCTACGACGACGCGACGAACAACCGTGCGCTGATCTCCGGAAAGTCGGCGCTGATCTGGAACCCACCGTCCGCTTGGGCCGTTGCCCGCCGCGATGCGCCGAAAGTAGCCGAGGATTGCTGGACATTCCCAGCACCGAAAGGTCCAGCCGGACGTTTCATGCCGATGGGTGCGTTCTTCTGGGGCGTGTGGAAGTTCGCGCAGAACAAGACTGCCGCCAAAGCCCTGATCGAGTTCCTCTCGCAACGCGAAAATGTCGAAGCGCGCTGCAATGCCTCGCTCGGTTACGACGTGCCGCCGTTCATTAGCATGTCCGACTTCAAGGTGTGGGAAGAGGTCGGTCCGCCCAAAGGCACCGTGTACCACTACCCCGTCCGTAAGTCGCACAACGAAAAGACCCACATCGCGTTGTCGCCAGCCCCGCCGAGCATCGCGGTGCAGATCTATAACCGCGGCACATTGCCGACGATGTTCGCCAAGCTGCAAAGCGGTCAGACCATTCCGCAAGTGATGGATTGGGCGCAGGACGAGATCGAAGGCTTCACTCGCTAATCGAACATCGGAAGCAACAACGATGCGGGCGGCACCATCCGTTCACATCGTTGTTGCGGCCGGGTGTCGCTATAATATAGCCTCCCGCTATAAGGAGGCTGTTCAATGAAAAAATCGACAAATATCCCTCGCCGAAGCGTGCTGAAACTGGCCGCTGCCGGTGCTGCACTTCCCCTCGTTCATATTCGTACCGCCGGGGCCGCCGGAAAGGTCAATATCGGTTTCTGGGACCATTGGGTCCCCGGCGCCAACGACGTGATGCAAAAGCAAGTCAACGTCTGGGCCGAAAAGAATAAAGTCGAGGTCACCGCCGACTTCATCACCTCGTCCGGTGGTAAGTTGAATCTGACCCCGGCTGCCGAAACCCAGGCCAAAGCCGGGCACGACATCATGACGTTCGTCAATTGGGACGTCCGCAATTATTCGGATTCGTTATCCGACGTCAGCGATGTGATGAAGGGTTTAATTTCGTTCGCAGGTACACCCAACGACGCAGCAGTCTATTTGGGCAGCGAGAAGGGGGCATGGTTCGGCGTTCCGTCCAGCAGTGGCACCCAGACCAAACCGCCTTGCGCTCGGATTAGCTGGTTCAAGAAGCACGGCCTGGATTTGCAGGCGATGTATCCGACCCATGACGAGAAAAATGCGTTGCAGGACGCCTGGACCTGGGAGGCATTCACGAAATACGCCGAACTAGCCCAGAAGGACAATCTGACCTTCGCGCTGGGTCTGGGGGCGGGCGGCGGTATCAACACCGATGCCACCGATCTGCACGGTGCGATGTTCCAAGCCTATGGTGCTAAGTTGGTAGATCGTGCCGGCAAGAGCCAGTTGAAGTCCAACGAGATTCGGGAAGTACTGGAATACTTCCAGAAATTACTGAAATTCTATCCGGCCGACGCGGTTAGCTACGACGACGCGTCGAATAACCGCGCTCTGATTTCGGGCAAATCGGCGCTGATCTTCAACCCCCCCTCGGCATGGGCGGTTGCCAAGCGCGACAATCTTGCCGTCGCATCCGATTGCTGGACTTTCCCTGCGCCGAAAGGACCCAAAGGCCGTTTCGTGCCGACCCAGAATTTCTATTGGGGCGTCTATAAATTCAGCAAAAACCAATCCGCGTCGAAGGATCTGCTCGCGCATTTGATGCAGCGCGAAAATGTCGAGGCCCGTTGCATCGCCAGCGACGGCTACGATTTGCCACCCTATTCCAAGATGCTCGACTTTAAGATTTGGGACGAGGTCGGCCCGCCCACGGGCACGGTGTTCAACTACCCGCCGCGCCCGTCCTCGGGGCAGATTCCCAGCCTGACGGGGTCCGAAGCGTCGCCGGATATCGCCGTTCAGATCTATCAACGCGCGGTTCACAACCAGATGTTGGCGCGCCTTCGGGACGGTAAATCCATCCCCGAGGTTATCGCGTGGGCCGAAGACGAAATCGGCGGCTACACGCGTTAAAAAACCGTCGCCGGAGGGCGGGTTCGGCGTTGCGCCGGACCGCGCCTCCCGCTAACTTCATAGCTGCGTTGCAAATGGCACGGATGGCGCAGCAGTTGCGGCGAACATCCGGCACGCGGCGAAACGCCGCGAACAGGGCAGGCTATATCGTGCCGACAATACAGGGGGTGTACTGGTGCGTACACCCCCTGTACTTTGCCTAAACCGTCGAAAAATGGCGGGAAGTGGGTAGAGCGGACCGAGCGTTACGTGTAGGATTCATGAGGCGGGATGGTCGTTCGATATGTCCCCAGGCAAAATCGACCCGACAGAACGGAAATCCGCGAATCGGGCAAAGCTCGGCTTTCGGCAAGTCCGGCGCGGGATGGGAGGGTTAATATGGCTGAGAGTTCCAGTATCTCGGTAGGTACAGCGGGCGCCGGAGCCACGCGCGCGAGCAGCATGAAACGGTTTGCGTCTCGCAAGTCGACCACGGCGTTCCTGCTCTGCTCGCCGCTGATTATTCTGGTTGCGATGTTCGTTATCTATCCCGCGTTCTATGCCATTTACCTGAGCATGCTGAACAAGAAGATGACGGCCTTCGTCGGTCTGGGCAATTTCGCCTTCTTGTTGAAGCGCCACACCTTCCAGTTGGTGATTTTCCAAAGCTGCCTTTTCGCCATCAGTGCGGTGGTGCTGAAGGCGTTGCTGGGGTTCATCCTGGCGCATTTGATGCACAATATTCCAAGCGGCAATCAGAAGATCTGGCGTGGTCTGCTGCTGGTCCCCTGGGTTATCCCTCTGGCCCTTTCCACCCTGACATGGTGGTGGATGTTCGACCCGTCCTATTCGGCGTTCAACTGGGTGTTGAACCAATTCGGATTCGCCAATGTGCCTTGGTTGGGGGTGGGCTGGATCGCGCGTTTGTGCACCATCGCTGTCAACGTGTGGTTCGGCACCCCGTTCTTCATGATCATGTATCTGGCGGCGCTGAAATCTGTCCCAGAACAATTGTATGAGGCTGCGTCGATCGATGGGGCCACCGCTCGGCAGAAACTGGTGCATGTTACCCTGCCGATGATGCGCAACATCATCTCGATCACCATCCTGTTCAGCCTGATCACGACGTTTGCCGACTTCGACATCGTGCGCATCCTGACCTCGGGCGGCCCGCAAG
>JBAXFK010000323.1:0-4414 GCA_037139955.1 Rhodospirillales bacterium | reverse complement strand
GTGTCGGACTGATCTTTTCGACCAGACCACGGATCGTCAGAAGAATGGGCTCGGAGGCGAACCCGCTGCCAAACCCGACGATAACCGCTTCAGAGATGGACACTGGCTTGACAATCGAGAAAGCGGTGACCGCGATGAGCGCCGCCGAGACGACCTGCATGACCTGAAACACCAACCTTTCGCGGACCTCGACATTGGTCAGAGGGTCGTCGGCACTCATGGCGCGGCGCTGGTATTCGGGCACGCGCCGCGTCATGCTGACGGCACTGCCGAACAACGCGAGAACAACGACGTACAGCGGCACCACAAGACCACCGGAGATTTTATACAAAGCCGCTTGGCTATCTTGCTGCGCATTCGAAATTTTCGTTTGCGGAATCGCCAGACCGCCGATGTTGAGGACCCATTGCGATACATTCGGCGGCACTTCGTTGCATAAGACCTGTTGCGGAATATTTTTATTCGAACTCTCGGCACATCCTTTTATCAGGCCGATCTCAGCCTTGGCATTGGAAAAATACGTGTCTGGAAGCATAAATGGCCCAATGGACAGAGCCAGCGAGAGGACCGTAAACCCGTAACAGGTGCCGATCATGTGGTTGAGTTTCTTGTCGGTCACCACGCCGGTGAATACAAACAGCCCCCAGATCAGGGACGCGGACGCCACCGCGTATACGACAGGCAAATGCCAAACGAGAGTCCAGTCCGTTACTTTCATGAACAACAATCGGTTCACCCACAAAAGCAAGAGCATCGCCGGAGCTATGCATAGCCAGCCGATCGATCGACGCCAAGGCGATCCGCGCGACCAGAAATCGGCCGGTGGGACGCCGGCGTACGCAATCGAAGTGTCGGGAATCAGGATCAGGTCGCGATATGCCTTGGACAACGCAGCACGTTCGTCGGCCGTCGGCGCACGATCCGACATCGCGATCTGCCGAGCAGCTTCGATGTCGTCGACGATTTTGTCTGGAACGCGATACGAGTGCCGCTCCGAGACGATGAAGTCGCGCAGTTTCACCGCGGCATCGACCTGTTCGGCAAAGGAAAGTTTGACCGACGCTTCGTTCACGGCGTTTGCTCCCACAATTCGACGTTAACTTCGAGCCTAGTGCGATCCAGTATCGTTATACTGACCGGCATTCACGACTAGTGCAACGCCCGCCCGATACTTGCTGCCCGGCGCACATCGTCGCGCAACGGCGCGTTCACGCCGGGCCGACGAACGTGCTATTGTCCGCTCAGGCAGGCAGTTCGATGCCCGCGCGTCTTTTTCGGCAAGGAGCCCCTTCGCATGACCCAGCGCCCGATCCTGGCCGCCACCATGGGCGACCCCGCCGGCATAGGCCCGGAGATTTGCGTCCGGGCGCTCCTGTCGGAGGAGGTCCGGTCGATCTCCCGCACCTTTGTCATCGGCGATGCCCGTATCCTCGCCAAGGCGCTGGACGCCTGCGAATTGCAAGCGACGCTAAACCGCATCGCTGGCCCCGAGGACATTGCCGACAAACCCGGCGTCATCGACGTGATGCACCAAGAAACCGCCGACCCTGCGGTTTTACAGATTGGGAAAATCCAGCCGCTCGGCGGCCAAGCCGCCTACGCCGCCATCAAGGCATCGATCGACCTGTCGATGGCCGGCCGCGTCGCCGGGGTGGTGACGGCGCCCATCAACAAAGAATCCCTCCAAGCCGCGAAAATCCCGTTCATCGGCCACACCGAAATGTTCGCCGAACACACCGGCGCGAAGGAGGAGATGACGATGTTCACCATCTCCGGCTTGAAAATCTTCTTCCTCACCCGGCACGTTTCCCTGGCGCGGGCTTGCGCGCTGATGACCGAGGAACTCGTCGCCAAAGGCATTAACCAGTGCATGAAAGCGCTCGGCCAGCTCGGTTTCGAGAATCCGCATCTCGCCGTCGCCGCGTTGAACCCGCACGGTGGCGAAGACGGCATGTTCGGGCGCGAGGAGATCGACGCGCTGAAACCCGCCATCGCCGCCGCCCGCGCCCGCGGCTTGAAAGTCGCCGGCCCGGTGCCGGCCGACAGCGTGTTCCACCTCGCCCGGATCGGACGCTACGACGCTGTGCTGTCGCTCTATCACGATCAGGGCCACATCGCTGCCAAGATGATGGACTTCGAGAAGACCGTCAGCGTGACACTCGGTTTGCCGGTCCTGCGCACCAGCGTGGATCACGGGACCGCGTTCGATATCGCCGGCACCGGGAAGGCGAGCGCGGTGAGCATGATCGAAGCAATCAAGGTTGCCGCCGAGTATGTGGTGGCGGGGGTGCGGCTGGGCGACCCAGTGGCGCAGGCGGCAGAGTAGGCCGGACACAGGCCCGTTTACGCTGGATCGACTGCGGAGCGAGCGGCGAGCGGGCCTCGAAGCCCTACTCGCCGCTTTGGCCTAAACCGCGCCCTCGGTCGCCAAGGCCTCGACCGCCGAGGCACTTATGCCCAGCCATTCGCCGAGCACTTCTGCCGTGTTGGCGCCCAGGACCGGGGAGGCTTTCAACGTCGCCGGCTTGCCGTCGACGCGCACCGGCCAGGCCGGCATTTTGAACGGCTTATGCACCGGGTGAACCATGGTCTGCATGATCCCGCGTCGGTCGAACGTAAGGTCGTTTTGTAATTCCATCGTGTCCAGCACGGCGCCGGCGGGAATCCCCGCCTCTCCCACCGCAGTCATGGCATCGTGCTTGGTGCGGGTTTTCGTCCAAGCAGCAATGATGGCGTCCACCTCGGCTTCCTTGGCCACGCGGTCGGCGGGGGTGGCGTAGCGGGCGTCGCCGATCAAATCCTCCCGCCCGATCAACTTCAACAACCGGTCCCAATGATCGGGATTCGCGCGGCTGGTCATGATGAACACGTAATCGTTCGGGCCGCCGGGCGCGCATGGATAAAGCCCCATCGGTGCATTGTTGACGCCAGGGACTTTCGATCCGCCCCGTTCGGCGGCCTTGCCGGTCAGGCCTTGGGTGGCGAAATTGATGCGCATGTAATGCATGATCGCGTCTTGCATCGCGACCTGGAGCTTATGCCCTTCCCCCGTTTCGCGACGCTTATACAGCGCGCCCAGAATGGTGATCGCCATCAGCATGCCGGTGCCGGTGTCGCCCAAGGAAAAGCCGGGCCGCGTCGGTGGGCCGTCGGGTTCGCCGGTCACGCTGAACGTGCCGCCCGCCGCCTGCGCGATCATGTCGAATGCAAGGTTCTTTTCGTACGGGCTGCCCTCGCCGAAGCCTTTGATCTGCGCATAAATAATGCCGGGATTGATCGCCTTGACCGTTTCGTAAGACAGGCCGAGCCGTTCGATAGCGCCGGGCGCGAAGTTCTCGATGCAGACATCGGCTTTGGCCAGCATATCCTTTACCAGTGCCAGTCCCTTGGGGTTTTTCAGGTTGACGGTAATGGACCGCTTATTGGCGTTGAACACATGGAAATAGTACGGATCGTTATCCGGCTGGCCCTTGCGCAGGCGCCGCCCAGGATCGCCCAAGCCGGGATTTTCCACCTTCACTACGTCGGCGCCGAGCCACGCGAGGGATTCGGTGCAGGATGGGCCGGCTTCGAACTGGGTGAAATCGACGATTTTGACACCCGAGAGGAATTTGAACTCGGCGGTGATATCGGACATGGACGCGTCTCCTATGGCTTTGACCGCATGCTGTCATGAAACGCGGGGGCGGGCCAGCCATGCGCAGGCAATGGATGACGCAACGCGGTTTTGTCCTCAAAATCGGCTCAAGACGATAGGGATTGGTTCATGCTCGCGCCGCGGTTAGCAAAAATGTCTTCTGGCACCGTTCACTATGCGTGGATCGTGCTGCTGGTCGTGTTCGTGGCGATGCTGGCAGGCGTCGGGGTGCGCGCCGCGCCTGGGGTGATGATCCTGCCGTTGCAGGAGGCCTTCGGCTGGGACGTGAGTACTATTTCCGGCGCAATCTCTGTCAACATCATGCTGATGGGGGCCTGTGCGCCCTTCGTCACCGGGTTGATGCAGGCGATCGGGTTGAAACGCACCATGATGGGCTGCTTGTTCATTTTGGCCCTCGCCACTGGCCTATCCAGCTTCATGACCGCCGCATGGCAATTCTACCTCACTTGGGGCTTGATGGTCGGGATCGGGGCCGGGGCCGGGGCGGTCGGATTGGCCGGCGCTGTCGCCAACCGCTGGTTCAATCATCGCAACGGTTTCGCAACTGGGCTGCTATTCGCCGCCAACGCTGCCGGGCAGCTTATTTTCCTGCCAATCCTTGCGATGATGGCCAACTGGTACGGCTGGCGCGGGGTCACGATCGGCGTGACGGTTGCCATAGCCGCCGTGCTGCCGGTGGTGTGGCTGCTGCTGCCCGAATCCCCCGCCGCTATCGGCATCCCCGCGTTCGGTGACACGACGGTGGAGCCGCTGCGC
>JBAXFK010000322.1:0-4445 GCA_037139955.1 Rhodospirillales bacterium | reverse complement strand
GGGACATTCCTATCTGGCAGAACAAGGGGACATTTCTATTGGGCGTTGACAGGTTATTGCGCATAGCGTCCTGTGTATTAATTTGTCGTGCATAAACGTTCCCGTATGGACTGAAAGACCGCCCGCAGGGTCTGCGCTTCTCCGCCTTCCGGTCGTCCCGGACGTGCTTGATCGTTCCATGCGTACAGATCGAGATGCGCCCACGGCACGCCCGCCGCGACAAATCGCTTTAGGAACAGCGCGGCCACAATTGCTCCGGCCTGCGGGCGCGACGATACATTGTTCAAGTCTGCAACAGGGCTTTTCAGCCAATCATCGTAGCCGGACCATAATGGAAGCCGCCACATAGGGTCGCTTTCGGCAGTGCCGTTGCGCAACAGTGCATCGGACCATTCGTCGTCGGTGCAGAACAAAGCCGGCAAATCCGGACCCACCGCGACACGCGCGGCACCCGTTAAAGTGGCGCAATCCAGAAGCAGAGACGGCGATTCTTTCGATGCTTCGTGCAACAAATCGCACAACACGAGTCTCCCTTCCGCGTCGGTATTGCCTACCTCCACAGTCAGACCGCTGCGTGTGCGAATCACATCCATTGGTCGCATTGCATTCCCCGATACCGAGTTTTCGACGCATCCAATTCGTGTTACCAATCGTAACGGCAGATCGGCTTCCATTATAATACGGGACAAACCGAGAACCGTTGCGGCTCCGCCCATATCTTTTTTCATCCGAAGCATACCCGAGGATGGTTTCAAGTCGTATCCACCGCTATCGAAACACACCCCTTTGCCGCACAATGAAATCAAGGGCGACGCGTCCGTGGCTGTACTGCCTTGCCAACGGAATGCGACCACCCGTGCCGGCCGGGACGACCCGCGCCCGACTGCGGCGACGGTCGGGTACTCGGCATCGAGTTCCGCACCCTCCACAACCGTGGCTTTCGCCCCGTGGCGTGCAGCGAGGCCTACGGCGATGTCGCCCAGCTCGACCGGACCCAAAATATTCGCGGGTGCATTGATCAGATCGCGCACCATCGCGATCGCCCCGGCTTGGGACAGCGCGCTATCTTGCCCTGCCAGCGCGACGAGCCGAGCGGGGGCTCGTTCCGCAGGCTTGAAGGCAGCGTAACGGTAGGTGCCCAGGCAGTAACCCAGGGTAGCGTTTGCTGGGTTGTAGTCTCCCGGCTGCAGAGTCCAAGTGGTTCCTTCCGGCAGGCGCCCGGACAGGCCGCCGAATGCCCAGGGCGACCGATCGGCGCCCAACCCCAGAACCGCACCAGCCAACCCGCCGGGCCCCGGCAGCAAGACCAGTTCCTGCGCTTTAGCTGCGAAACCTGCACCCGTCGCATAGGCCGCTTGCGCAACGGGCAGGGCGCCCAGCAAGGCGGCCAAGCCGTCCGGTCGCACCGCATGCAACGGGAGGGCGTGCGTCGCGTCGGTTGTCAGGCTATCGAACGATCGATCCAGCATGTGCATTGTCCCTTATGCCGTGTGTCACGAAACGGACTTTTGCCCGGCAACGGTGCGCGCCGCTAGACTGCGCTCCCGGTTAATGGAGCTTCGGGCATGCAACAAGATACGATCGAGACCATCGTCGAACTGATCGGCGGTAAAGGGCAGCGCCAATACGGCCTCTCGAACATTAACCAGCGGGCCCATGCCTTGCAGGCGGCGCGATTGGCGGAGCAAGCGGGCTGCGATTCGGCGCTGATCGTCGCCGCGTTGGTGCACGACATCGGTCACATGGTCCACGACCTCGGCGACGACCCAGCCAAGGACGGGATAGACGACCGGCACGAGGATCTTGGCGCGGTGTGGCTACAGGAACGTTTCGGATCGGCGGTGTCCGAACCGGTGCGACTGCATGTCGCAGCCAAGCGTTACCTCTGCGGCAAAGAATCCGATTATTTCGCTCGGTTGTCGCCCGATAGCGTGCGTAGTCTGGCATTGCAGGGCGGCCCGATGGCTGCGAACGAGATCGTTGCCTTCGAAGCACAGCCCCATTACGCTGCGGCCGTGCAATTACGCCGTTTCGATGAAGAAGCAAAAATCAAGGGCCTCGAAGTCCCGGATGTGCAGCACTACGTGCCGTACATCCGGGCCTGCTTAGCAATCAGATCGTAACGACAATCGTCCGGTCGGTACTGGCGGCGATCGCGTCTCGTAGCGGCCGAGCGAGAACGATGCAGCCGTGCGAGGCACTGTTTTGCGCGGTCGGATTGGTGGCATGGTCTGCGGTATCGCCGTGGATCATGAACCCATCCCGGCCAAACACATCGGTATCGGCACTCGGCGTCAGTCGCATGGTTACCGGCCCAGCCAAGGCATGACGGAAGGCTGGGCCGATCGTGTAGGTGCCGACCGGAGTGGGGCCGACATCTTTTTGGTCCTGCATAGTGTGGTTGTTATAACCCGCGTCGTGGCCGGAATAGCCCTGACCCGCGATTTTGCCATCGGGATCGGTGAGCTGCCGTTCGGTTTGCGAATAGGTCCAAGGCATGATGGTTCCTTTTTCGATTCGACATGCCTTGTTACGACAAGGTTTCGGCGATTGCTAGGCCGCCAGACTCCCGGCCAACAACGACGACACCCGCCGCGCGAAGGCGCTGGAATCGGCCGGTAGCTCGCCTTCCTGCACGCGCGCCAGATCCAGCAACGTTGCTGCTGCGTCGGCCATAAGGAGCTTGTCGTCCTGTTTGGCCGACAGGGCCTCGATCAGCTTGTGTGTCGGATTCAATTCCAGGATCGGCTTCGACGGCATCGCCGCCCGCCCGGCGCGGCGCAGCAGTTTTTGCATTTGCAGGTCGGACCCCTTATCGTCCGCCGCCAGCACCACCGCGCTCTCGGTCAGCCGCCCCGTCGCCCGGACGTCGGACACCGCGTCGCCCAGCGCGTCCTTCAACGCTGCCAGCAAGGGGGAGATATCGGGTTGCTCGCCCTCGATTGCGATGTCGCCGGCCGACTGCGTCGCACTGCGCAACTTCTTGCCCTCGAAGCTGTACAGTCGCTCGGGCCAGAAAGCGTCGATCGAATCGGCCATCAGCAATACTTCGTAGCCCTTCGCTTTGAAACCTTCGAGCTGCGGAGAGGTTTTCAATGCATCCACATTATCGCCGGACAAGTAATAGATGGTGTCCTGGCCTTCTTTCATCCGCGACACGTAGTCGGGTAGCGACGTCCAGCCGTCCTGCGTGGACGAATGGAAACGCAGCAGCGGCGCGATTTCGGTGCGGTGCTCGCTGTCCTCCCAAATGCCTTCCTTCAGGATGGAGCCGAAATTCTCCCAGAATGCGATATAACCGTCGGCGTCCTTAGCACGGTTTTTCAACTCGCCCAGCACCCGAGTAATCATGGCCTTGCGAATGCGGCCGATGATCGGCGTGGATTGCAGTATTTCGCGCGAAACGTTCAGCGGCAGATCTTCGGTGTCCACCACACCCTGCACGAACCGCAACCAATGCGGTAGCATCTCGGCTTTGTCGGTGATGAACATGCGCCGGACATGCAAACGAACCTTCGAATCTCGATCTTCCTCGACCGGCATGAACGGTTTCATGCTGGGGATGAACAACAGGCAGAAATATTCGTATGCGCCTTCGGCTTTCCAATGCAGTGTCGCCCAGGGGCTGTCCCAGCCGTGCCCGAGATGACGATAGAACTCGGCATAGTTTTGTTCGGTAATATCCGATTTGGATTTACGCCAAAGTGCGGTGCCCTCGTTCGCTGGCTCGTCCTTGCCATCGTGGGCGACGGTGATCGGCAGCGTGATGTGATCCGCCCATTTGCGAATCACGGTCTCCAGCCGCATCGGTTCCAGATACTCTTCCGCGTCGGTTTTCATATGCAGCACGATATCGGTGCCGTAGTGCTCCCGCGTTGCAGCGGCGACGGTGTATTTACCGGCGCCCTCGGACGCCCAAGTAAAAGCTTCGTCGCTACCGGCTTTGCGGGACGTCACTTCCACCCGATCCGCCACCATGAACGCCGAGTAAAAGCCCACCCCGAACTGTCCGATCAGGCTGGGTCGATCTTCCGGCTTAGCGCTGGCCAGGGCTTCGCCGAACATACGGGTGCCGGAGCGGGCGATGGTTCCGAGGTTGTCGATCAATTCCTGCCGGCTCATTCCGATGCCATCGTCGGCGATCAAGATTTGCCGCGCGTCCTTATCGGGGACGATACGGATTTTGGCCTCGGCGGGGGGGGCGAGGTTGGCGTCGGTCAAAGCCTCGAAGCGTCGACGATCCACCGCGTCCGCCGCATTGGCAACGAGCTCCCGTAGAAATATCTCCCGTTCCGAGTAGAGCGAATGGACCACCAGATCCAAAAGGCGGCCGACTTCGGCGCCAAAATCGTGTTGCTCCAAATTAGTATCGGTCATGCGATCCTCCATAGTCCGTCTTCTCGGCGCGATATGCGGGTTGCGCGGTCGCGATTCAAGCCGTGGAC
>JBAXFK010000321.1:0-4447 GCA_037139955.1 Rhodospirillales bacterium | reverse complement strand
CAATAAGGCAAAGCCCTCCGGCCGAACGGTCGCGCGAATCGCCAAGATATCGGCCACCGTTCGATCGTTAGCAGCACGCCGCAGCCCGGCCTCGGTCGCCGCCGCGATCAAGGCATCGGTCCCGGCACCGTCGCCATTCGGGTCGTCGCGCAACAGCCGAAGCCTCGAACGTTGCGCGACTTGGCTGCGATTGGACGGGTCTTCGACCCAGGACACACCCTTGGCCCGCAAGAATGCACGCAAGCAGATCGGGGGAACCCGCAACAGCGGCCGCAAAATCCGCATGGATCGGCCTTCGACAACGGATGCCATGCCAGCCAGCCCTCGGTCGCCGCTACCGCTCAAGACTCGGATCGCCAAGGTTTCGGCTTGATCGCCAGCATGATGACCCAACAGAAGATGCGTCATGCCCGCTTGTCGGCAAGCCGCTGCCAATACCCGATATCGCGCCTGTCGGGCCCGTTCGGCAATCGCCGGCCCCCGTTCCAAATGCGCGATATCCAACCGTTCGGCCGCAATCCCCAAGGCCGCGAGCCGCGCCACCGTCACCGCCGCCTCGACCGCAGATTCGGGACGGAGGCCGTGATCGACAACGAATGCCAATACCCGGCCGCCTCTAGCGCGCGTCCAGGCCTGCGCCAATATCGCCAATGCCATGCTATCGGCCCCGCCGGACACAGCTATGGCACAGGCCGGCTCCCGAGCGAACGGCCCCAGCGCTGCCATCGCCAGCTCGAATCGGTCGGTCAGGCCCTCGTTGGCCAATGCTGCGCGACTACTTGCAACTGGCGCGCTGCATCGCGGCGGCAATGCTGTCCTTCAAATCGGCGCGTGTTTGGGGGAACTCGACATGTAACTTGTCGATCGTGGCGCACGCCGCCTTTTTCTCGCCCAAGCCGGTCAACGAATTCGCGAGACCCAATAGCGCATCCTGCGCATGGGCGCCTTTGCGATTGCGTTTGTACGTGTCGTCGTAGGCAATCGCCGATTCCGAGTATTTCCGTTGCCCGAACAAAGCCTGGCCCAGCAGCATCTGGCCGTCATAGGCACGAGGCGACGCTTTCGCAGCCATCACCTCTTTCGCAGCGGCTTCGGCAGCGGGGTAATCGCGCCGGGCCAGAGCGGCATTACCTTCCTGCATCGCGGCTTCCGGGGTACGCACGCGCAGTTGGGTCGCCTGGTCGGACGGGGAAGAGAGTCCCGGCGGGGGCAAAGTGCCAACGGTTTTGCCAGGCGGACTATCGGCCGCAGCGCGGCTATTCATTTGATACGCCAGATCGTCGACCCGCTTCCCCAACTCGGCATTTTGCCGCTGCATCTGGTTCTGCACCTCATCGATGCGGCCGCGCAGTTGACGCACCTGATCGTCCAGCGTGTCGAGGCGGGTCAGCAGTTGCGCGACCATATCGTTGCCGGTGCCGCCCCCGACGGTCGTCGGCCGTCCTGTGACCGTACTGCCGCCACCGCGACCGACCTGATCGCGGAGCGTCTGCATTTCCAGACGCAACTGATACATTTGGTTCTGAAGCGCAATGCCTTCCCGGCTATCGACCTGAGCACTGGCCGGCGGCGACAGCCAAGGCAACGACAACAGTGCGGCAAACGATACCGCGGCGATCCATGACACGCGCATTTCGCCTATCCCTTCGAACAATTTGGGTCCTAGAGACCCTTCGTATCAATGAATCGACCGTACAAAAAGAAACGGCGGCCATCAGGCCGCCGATTTCCCAACATCATCCGAATTCGGAGGCGCTGTCCGTGAAGACCGCGCCCATGCAAAGGGAATTAGCGTACCGATGTGGTAGCGTTGCGATTCTGCGCCCAGGCTTGCTCGTTGGAGCCCATGGCGGTCGGACGATCCTTGCCGTAGCTGATCGTGGTCATGCGGGTCGCGGCGACACCCTTGGCCTTCAGATAGCCGGCAGCGGCGTTCGCACGGCGTTGACCGAGGGCGAGATTGTATTCGGTCGTGCCACGCTCGTCGCAGTTGCCTGCGATTTGCACATTGTTGGAGGCATACTGCTTCAACCAAGCAGCTTGCTTGTCCAGCGTCGCTTTGCCGTCGGTGCGGACGGCGGATTTGTTCAGGTCGAAGAAAACGCGATCGCCGACGTTCGCGACCAGATCTTCCTGGCTACCTGGAACGATACCGGTCTTGCCAGCGCCGGTCTGGGTTTCAGCTTGTTGAGCGCACGCCGCCAGCAGGGCGACGGCAGCGAAAGCGCCGAGAGTCTTGATGTTCATCTTTTTCGTCCCTGGATGGGGTGTAAGCTATGAATAGCCGAGCCGAAACTATGCCTAACATAGCGTCGCTCTCGTCCGTGCAGGCACTTAGCTTGTTTTGCGCTTTTCGGTCAAGCGATTGCGCAAAATATCGCAGGACATTGCTACTATGTTGTTGTTGTAAACCCGCTTACGCGACCGAATCACGCAATCAACGGCGACCAAGCCGGGTCGGACGCATCCGTCGGGGTCGGTACCACGCGCTCATTGAAGCCGGTGATGTCGATCGATACCAAACGGGATGAGAAGCCGGCCCCCCGATTCCCCTGCCCACGGGTCTCCCGCCAGAACATCAATACGCGGCCATTGGGTGCGAAAGTCGGCCCCTCCACTAGCCAGCCGGAGGACAAAATCCGTTCCCCGGTTCCGTCGGGTCGCATCACACCGATGGTGAAGTCGCTTTCATCGCCGCCGTAGCGGGTGAATGCGATCAAATCGCCGCGCGGCGACCAGACCGGGGTCGCGTATTTGCCGGTGCCGAAGCTGATGCGCTTTGCACCGCCACCGTCCGCACCCATCACGTATATTTGCTGATCGCCCCCACGATCCGATGCGAACGCGATTTGCGATCCGTCGGGACTGAAGCAGGGGCTAACATCGATCGATCCGGAATCGGTCAACTTACGCCCGCCGCCGCCGCCGAGACCGGTCCTAACGATGTCGGACCCGCCGCCATTGGCAACGGCCATCACTACGCTGCCGCCATCCGGCGCGAAGCGCGGGGCAAAGGTCATGCCACCGAAATCGCCCAGCACCGTCTGACGACCGCTGCCAAGGTCGAACAAATACACCCGCGGGCGGTTGTTCGCGTAGCTCATGAACGCGATCTTGTCCTGTGTCGGGTGGAAGCGCGGGGTCAGGACCAACCAAGAACCATCGGTCAGGAAACGGTTGTTCTCACTGTCCTGATCCATGATCGCCAGCCGCTTGGTGCGCCGATCGCGCGGACCGGTGGCGCCGATATAGACGACGCGCGTGTCGAAATAGCCCTTCTCGCCCAGCAGCCGCTCGTAAATCACATCGGCCATAATGTGGGCGATACGCCGCCAATTGGCCTGCGACGTCGTGTAGGCCGTGCCCTGAATTTGTACGCCCGGCAGGATGTCCCAAAGCCGGAATTCGACCCGTACTTGACCGCCGCCCTGCGCCTCGGTGCGGCCGGTAACCAGCGCCTTGGCGCCGGTCGGCTTCCAATTATTGAAATTCGGCGCTTCCCCACGCGAAGGACCGGCCTGGATGAACGCAGCGGGATCGATCAATCGGAACAGCCCGGAGCGCGCGAGGTCGGCGGAAATAACCCCCGCTATATCGCGACCCAACTGTGCAGACGCGCCGTCGCTGCCGCCGAGATCGGGGATGGCGATGGGGATCGGCTCGACCCGCGCGCCAGCCACGTCGATCGCCGCGCTCGAAGCGCTGGAACCGGAAAGGGCTTGGGCGCGCACCGACTCTGGGGTCGCGGCAACCAATAATGCGCTGGCCGCCGAAATCAACATTTCGCGGCGGCGAAAACCGGGACTCGGAAGGAAGATCATGGCGCGGCGCTCCATTGCGTTCGGTCGGTATGCATTGCGTGCGGTGTATAGATCAGGGGCTGAACCGGAAGGTCAGCACATTGTTTTTACCCAGCATATTCCCGGGCAGCGGCAAATTCGCGCAGCGTACATCCATCACTGCCCGTATCGCACGCTCGGCGAAGGCGCGGAACCGGGGGTCGCCCATCCTCGCGAGATCGTCGCCAGAGACTTCGGCCTTACGGGCAATGCCCGTCGGGTCGGTTTCAACGGTCAGCGTCACCCGCTGCTTCTCGATGTCCAGTGCGCCGGCATCCTTCGTCCAGCATTCCCGCACATGCTCGCCGATCGCACCGCGTTGCCCCGCTGATAGCGCGGCCGTGTCGTTACCCAGCGGATTGCCGCCCCCCTGCGGGCTTCCCCCGGCAGCGGGATTAGGCCGCGCCTTGGGCGGCTGAGACTGTTTGGACGCCTGCCGCAACTTCTCCAACGTGTTTTCCAACGCTTCGCTATTCGGCGCCGGGTTCTTCGTCGGATTCGGCTGCGACGTCGTGCTCGGCGGTGCCGGCGGCGGGGGGACCGGCGGCGGTGGCAAGGGCAACGGCGGTTCCGGCTTCGGCGGCGTCGGTTGCGGCGGCGTCGGCGGG
>JBAXFK010000320.1:0-4470 GCA_037139955.1 Rhodospirillales bacterium | reverse complement strand
GGAGGGCGTGGCCGGGGTCGAGGTCTCCGGGGGGTCCATGGCTGGCACGATCCCGCCCCCGCCCCAGGGCCGACGAAGTTCTTGGACCGCCCCGGCGGCATCGCGCGCATCGGCCACACCGGGGCTGGGTTCTCCTTCGATAACGAAGGACCCGCGCACGACGTGCTGTTGCGCCCGTATGCAATCGCCGACCGGTTGGTGCGCAACGGCGATTGGGCCGATTTCATCGCCGACGGCGGGTACCGCGCACCGTCGTTATGGATGTCCGACGGCTGGGCAACCGCGCAGGCGCAAGGCTGGACTGCCCCATTGTATTGGCGAGACGACGGTATGCAGATGACGCTCGGCGGGCTTGTTCCGCGCGATCCCGATGCCCCCGTGCGCCACATCGCCTGGTACGAAGCCGACGCCTTTGCCCGCTGGACCGGTGCGCGGCTGCCGACCGAGTTCGAATGGGAAGCCGCAGCACCCCATTTGCAGGAGGCAACCGACCATGTGTGGCAATGGACCGACAGCGCCTATCGCCCCTATCCAGGATTCCGCCCGCCGCCCGGCGCGGTCGGTGAATACAACGGGAAATTCATGATAAATCAGATGGTGTTACGCGGCGGTTCGATGGCCACGTCGCCCGGTCACGCGCGCTTGCCGTACCGCAATTTTTTCCATCCCGACAAACGCTGGCAGTTCACCGGCCTCCGTCTGGCGCGCGACCGCGCATGACCGATCCCGAGATCGTGCGCGTTGCGTTGGAGGGGTTGCTCGCCCCCCGCAAAACCCTACCGCCCTTCCTGTTCTACGATGAGGAGGGCTGCCGCTTATTTTACCGAATCACCGAACTGCCGGAATACTACCTGACTCGAACAGAACGCGCGTTGTTGAACGAGATCGGACCTGCCATCGCGGCCGAAGCGGGTCCCGATGCGATCTTGGTCGAATATGGTGCAAGCCACGAGGAAAAGGCCGTCTATCTGCTGGGCTCCCCTGGCGCCTTCCAGGGCTACATCCCTATCGATGTCGCCGGTCCCGAGTTGGAACGGTTGCGTGAGCGAATGGTAGATAGTCATCCCGATATTGTTGTTCAACCCATGGTTGCCGATTTTATGCAACCGATCGTGTTGCCGAGTCTGGCGCTCGGCGCCCCGGTGCTGGGATTCTTTCCGGGTTCTACGATCGGTAACCTCGATCCCGCAGCCGCCACAGCGTTCCTGGATCGGGCGCGCACGACCCTTGGGCGAGGTGCGCGTTTCTTGCTTGGGGCCGATTTGCGCAAGGCGCCCTCGGTGCTTATTCCGGCGTACGACGACGCTGCCGGAGTGACGGCCGCCTTCAATATGAACCTGCTGATGCGTTTGAACCGTGAGGCAGGCGCAGACTTCAATCCATTGTTCTTCCGGCATTCGGTACTGTGGAACGACGGCGCGAGCCGGATCGAAATGCATCTGGAAAGCGTACGCGACCAGATCGTGCGGATCGCCGGCACATCGATCCGCTTCGCCGAGGGCGAAACCATCCACACCGAAAACAGCTACAAGCACCCGCCGGAGCGTATCCTGGCGTTGGCGCGCGCCGCCGGCTGGACGGAATTGCGGCGCTGGACCGACCCGGCTGCTCGGTTCGGGCATTTTTTGCTGGGGCAGGATTGACCCGGTTTTATCGACATCGTTCGGTATTTATGTACAACGCCATCATGCGCTGTTTCCTCCCGTTATTTCTGTGCCTTCTCGCCATTGGCTCGGCGCAAGCCGCACCCGATCCTTCGGCGCTTTGCGAGACGGCCATTACCTCGGCGGAATACGCGGGCGGCCTGCCGCCCCGCATGCTGATGGCGATCGCCACGGTCGAAAGCGGTCGCTACGACGAAGCGGCCGGCGCCGTGCGCCCCTGGCCCTGGACAATCAACGCAGCGGGAGAGGGGCATTACTATCCCTCCAAAGCCGAGGCGATCGACGCGGGGAAGGCGTTTCAGGCACGCGGCGTGCGATCGATCGACATCGGTTGTATGCAGGTGAACCTGATGCACCACCCCGACGCCTTCGCCAGTCTGGACGACGCATTCAACCCGGGCGCCAATGCGGCGTACGCGGCAAAATTTCTCAATGTTCTGCGCGGGCCGGGAGAAGATTGGTCGGCCGCGATCGGCGCCTACCACTCGGCCACTCCGGCCTTGGGCGACGCCTACCGTGCGATGGTCATGCTACGGTGGAAAGGCCCCAACCTCGCGTTCAAGGCCCGGACGGAGCAGGCGGCATACCGGTCCTTCCAGAAGCCAGAAGCAGTGTACGGCGCGTTCGCCCAGTCTGCACAGGCGTACGGGGCGTCGGCGGTACGGCGCTAGCCGGCGATACGCTCGATATCCGCCCCGCAGGCCGCGAGCTTCTGCTCCACCGCCTCGTAACCGCGATCCAGATGATAGACTTGGTTCACCACCGTCTCACCCTTAGCCGCCAGACCGGCAAGGATCAGCGATAGGGAGGCTCGTAAGTCGCTCGCCATCACCGGGGCGCCGGACAGCGACGACACGCCGCGCACGATCGCCGAGGACCCGTGGACGTTGATCCGCGCGCCCATCCGATTCAATTCCGGCACGTGCATGAAGCGGTTTTCGAAGATGGTTTCGGTGACCATCGACGCGCCCTCGGCCACCGAGAGCATCGCCATGAACTGCGCTTGCATGTCGGTGGGGAAGCCGGGATAGGGTTCGGTCATCACGTCCGCGCCATGCAATCCGTTCAGGCGCTTCACCATCAGCCCGCCCTCGGCCTCGGTCACTTCGACCCCGGCCTCACGCAGGACCCGAATCGTGGCGCCCATGTGTTCCAACCGAGCATGACGGAGCAGGACGGACCCACCGGCGATGGCGGCGGCGCAGGCGTAGCTGCCGGTTTCGATCCGATCCGGGACGATCGTATGCTCGGCGCCGTGCAATGAAGGCACTCCTTCGATCGTCAGCGTGTCGCTGCCGATGCCCGAGATTTGGGCGCCCATCGCGACGAGGCAATGCGCGAGGTCCCCGATCTCCGGTTCGCGGGCGGCGTTGACCAGGACGGTGGTACCCTCGGCCAAAGCGGCGGCCATCAGCAGGTTCTCGGTGGCGCCGACCGACACGAAGGGGAACACGATTTTCGCCCCGTGCAGCCGCCCATCCACTTTTCCGTCGATATAGCCCCCTTGCAGGTCGAAGCGGGCGCCCATCTGTTCCAGGCCTTTGATGTGCAAATCCACCGGCCGGGCGCCGATCTCGCAACCGCCGGGCAGGGACACGCGTGCTTCGCCAACGCGCGCCATCAAGGGGCCGAGTACGAGGAAGGAGGCACGCATCTGCCGGACGATGTCGTAAGGGGCCTCGGTATTCGAAATAGAACCGCCGAGGGACATAATGCGCCCCGCAGTGTCCTGCTTTTCGACGGCGATGCCGTGCTGGGCCAGCAACGCGCTCATGGTTGCGATATCGGCCAGCCGGGGCACGTTGGACAACACCAGCCGCTCGTCTGTCAGCAAGCCGGCGGCCATCAGCGGCAAAGCGGCGTTCTTGGCCCCGCCGATCAGAATCTCCCCCGACAAGGGCCGGCCGCCGCGAATTCGAATGCTGTCCACGATCCTATCCTCGTCATCACATACGGGGCAGGGCGGTGCCGCGCTGTCCCATGTATTTGCCGGCTTTGTCGGCATAGCTGGTTTCGCAAGGCTCGTTCCCCTGGAGGAAGAGGAACTGGCAAATGCCCTCGTTCGCGTAGATCTTAGCGGGTAGGGGGGTGGTGTTGGAGATTTCGATCGTCACCTGTCCCTCCCATTCCGGTTCCAGCGGTGTCACATTCACAATGATGCCGCAGCGGGCGTAGGTGGATTTGCCGAGGCAAACCACCAGGATGTCCCTGGGGATGCGGAAGTATTCGATGGTGTGGCCCAGAGCGAAGCTGTTGGGTGGGATGATGCAGGTCGGCACCTTCCGGTCCACGAAGCTGGTAGGGGCGAATTGCTTGGGGTCGATGGTCGCCGAGTCGATGTTCGTGAAAATCTTGAACTCATCGGCAATGCGGGCGTCGTAGCCGTAGCTCGACAGTCCGTAGCTGATGACCCCGTCGCGCTTCTGTGCCTCGACGAAGGGTTCGATCATGCCGTGATCTTGCGCCATACGGCGGATCCAGCGGTCGGACATCACGGGCATTGGGCTACGATTTCTCCTGGCGGAGCACGCCCTGTAGCGCACCGAGCCATGCCCCGGCAAACGCCTTGTCGCGCACCGCGCCGCGCCCCCCGCAGGTCATGCAGGTCTCGCACAGCACATGCTCGAGGGATTCGCGCGTGCGCTTGCGCGTCATTTCCACCAGCCCCAGCACCGAAAAATCGCTTATCGTCATCTTGGTGCGGTCGCGCGCCAGCGCCTTGTTGAACTCCGCGAGCACCGCCGCGCGGTGGTCCGCATTGTCCATGTCGATAAAATCGATGATGATGATCCCGCCCAGATTGCGC
>JBAXFK010000319.1:0-4500 GCA_037139955.1 Rhodospirillales bacterium | reverse complement strand
CCAACGAGGTCTGGTCCTGGGATATCACCAAACTGATGGGACCGGCGAAGTGGAGCTACTTCTATCTCTACGTCGTCCTCGACATCTACAGCCGCCGTGTCGTCGGCTGGTACGTGGGCGATGCCGAGAGCGCGGCGCTGTTCGAGCCGCTGTTCAAGGATGCCATGGAGAAACACGACGTTCCGCCCGGCCAGCTCACACTTCACGCCGATCGCGGCGGGCCGATGAAGGCAAAAGCCACCGCGTTCCTGCTCGCGGACCTGGGCGTGACCCGCTCGCATAACCGGCCGCATACGTCCAACGACAATCCGTTCTCCGAGAGCGCCTTCAAAACGCTGAAATATCAGCCGCGCTTTCCCAAACGCTTCGGCTGCATCGAGGACGCCAGAAGCTTCTGCCGCGAATTCTTCGACTGGTACAACCAGGACCATCGCCACGCTGGGATCGGGTTGATGACCCCGAACCAAGTGCATTACGGCCAGATCGATGCCGTTCACGCCGCCCGCCAGGTCACGCTCGACCGGGCGTTCCGCGAAAACCCGGAACGTTTTGTCAAAAAACCGCCCGTTCCGCCCGCCAAACCCACGGCGGCGTGGATCAACCCGCCGACGCCGAAAAAGGCGGCCTGAATGGCCGGATCCGGTTCGGTTGAAACCGTCATGACGTCTCGTGCCCACTCGCTGGTAACGTTTCAGGCGATCGCAGCCTCCGCCGCCCCTTGCTCCACGCATCGCGGCCGCTTCCGCTGGATACCGGAACGTTCTCTCTCCGGGCGCACCCACGAAGCCGTCACGGCATTCATCCGGCCGGATCCGGCACTCCCGCCGGTCATCTTCCTTGTCCCTGAGCAATACCAGCCGAGGGTCAGGACACGAGCTTAAATTACGAACCCGGGTGTATCAAAGTCGTTGACACGTTCCGGCTGTGAGACGGCGGCATTCGGGGCGATTGACGCGGCGCAGTCTGCGGTCGGCAGCCTACGCCCGCCAGATCGCCATCAGGTAACCTTCACGTCCATCGGAATCGGGTTACGGAAGCAATTCGCCATCGGCGAGTTGTAATTCGCATGGGCGACGATTTCATCCAGTGTGGCACGCGGCGCATCGCCCTCGATTTCCACGCTCACGCGGACGGCCTGGAAGCCCATCTCCTCGGGCTTCTTCTCGGCCCCGAACGCCCCCCATGCGGCGGAATTGCCGATATCGCCTTCCATTGCGACAACCAGCTTCGAAAGTGTCACGCCGCGCGCCGTGGCCACGGCGTGAATGCCCACGCACAGGCAGCCGCCCAGGGCTGACAGCAGGACCTCGGATGGCGCGGGCGCGGTGTCCTGCCCCAGCAGATGCGGCGGCTCATCGACCACGACGGCCGTGTGTTGGCCGGAATAGGACAACGAGCGGAACTGGCCGTCATAGAAGGTCTGGGTCTTTACGGTGCCGCGGCTGTTGGGGTTGTTACGGCCCCTTTCCGCGAACGCGACCAGGCCTGCCTTGTCTATTGGCTTGAGTATGTCATCCCCGTTGGGCATGTGCGATTATCTCCTTTGTTTGATTGATTGCTAACCCACGCCTTCGGGTGCTTGGACGCGCCCGTGGCGCCACGAACGTCGCAACGCGTGCTCTAGTTTCGCTTCTCCCGCGTCTGCAGCCAGAACGCGCCCTGCGCGAGGCTATCCAGAAGGAACCCCAGAAACCCGACAAGAAGCACCATCGCCATCAGTTCCGAATAGGCAAGCCGGTCGCGCGTATCCAGAATGAAGTAACCCAGCCCCGCGGATACGCCGAGCATTTCGCAGGGGACGAGAACGATCCAGAGAATACCGATGGAGAGGCGAACGCCCGTCAGCACGTGGCGCAACACGCCCGGGATGATGATATGGCGCAAAGTCTCCCACCGTGTGGCCGCCAAGCTGCGGCCCAGTTGCAGCCAGGCGCGGTCGAGTTGCCGCACACCGGCCGCGGTATTCAGCATGATCGGCCAAACCGCGGCGAACGTCAGCAGGAAATAGATCGGCGCGTCCCCGACCCCGAACAGCATGACGGCGATCGGCATCCAGGACAGCGGCGAAGTCATCCGCAGGAACTGAAATGCAGGCGACGCGGCGGCCTCCACCAGCCGCGACGCGCCCAGGGCAAGGCCCAGCGGCACGCCGATGGCGAGCGCGCACGCCAGGCCGACCAAGACCCGACGCAGGCTGACAGCGACATGCACGGGCAGGTCCGAGCCAAGCAGCAACTCCCCGAGCGCCCGCAACGCGGGTCCGGGCGCGAAAGCGGCGGCCATGGGTGATCCGGCCAGCAGAACGGTGGTCAGCACCCACCACACCGCGAACCCCAGCAGCATGCCCGCGACCCCAAGACCGACGCGCCGGATATGCAGCACCAGCGCCACACGGCCGGGCAGGCCTTCAGCGGCGGGCTGGGTCAGGGCTGCTCCTCCGGTCATGGATCAATCAGTTCACCACGGGAAAACGTGCCGCCACCGAATGTCTCCATCCCGCCATTGCGTGCGATCGCCGCGCGGACGAAGCGATCGTCGACAAGTTCCGCCGCCGCCGCGGCCGGGTCGAGCGCATCCAGGAACTCCCGGTTCGCCGGTATCATTGTGGTCTTCAGGCGACGTACCAGCTCCTCGGTGTAGCTGGGATAGGGAAAGGGCTGGAAGTCGATGCGCCGATCCTGCCAGCCAGCGTGGCGGATGGCGCCGCGAGCCAGATAGGCGTCACGGTCGGTGGGTTCCGGCGCCAGCACTTTGGTCAACACCGGCGTTGCATGTGGCGTGTATCGGTTCGGGCCATCCTTCGATAGAATGGCCGCGGTTTCGGCCCGATGGGCGCGTGTCCAGGCCTGCGCCTTGACCATGGCGTTGACAACCTTCTGCGACCAGTCCGGGCGCCGCGTGAGATCGTCCTCCCGCATCACCGCCACACAGCAGGCATGATCCCGCCAGATATCGCCGGTGAAGCGCAGTACCTTGCCGATCCCCATCGTTTCGGCCAGGGCGTTGAAGGGTTCGGCGACGATGAACCCCGCGATCTGCTTCGCGGCCAGCGCCGGCGGCATGTCAGAAGGCGCCATCACGACCAGATTGACCTCATTCGCGGCCGGTGCGCCGGTCTTGCGGGCGACGGCGGTCAGGCCATTGGCGGCGAGCAGCGCCTGCAACACCACGTTGTGAATCGAGTACCAGAACGGCACGGCGACGGTCTTGCCACCCAGATCGGCCACGCTGTTGATCTCGGGCAGAACCGTCAGGCCGGACCCGCCGACATGGTTCCAGGCAACGACCTTGATTGGCGCCTTGGAGCCAAATCGCGCCCAAACCGTCATCGGTGACAGCAGGTGAATAAGATTGACCTGACCGGCCATGAAGGCCTCGATGATCTGCGCCCAGCTTCGCAACAGGACGGGCTTGTCGGCCTTGATTCCCTCGGCTTCGAAATACCCGTTGGCGTGCGCAATCAGCAGCGGCGTGGCATCGGTGATCGGCAGATAGCCGATGCGTACCGGGGCGTCGTCCGCCTGGGCCCTCGCGGAGCCTGCGCCCAGCAGAGGCGCGGCTCCGGCGGCGGTGAACATCGCCGAAAGTCTCAGCACGTCTCGGCGGGACGTAAAGCAGTTCATGCACATGGCTGTTGGAGACCCAGGATCAATGATGAATGGCGTGGCGCAGCGACCGCAGTATTTCGGTCCGAACCGCGCCGGTTTCGGCGATCAGGTCGTCGCGCGGATGGGCCAGGGAAATCGGCCATTGGCCGATCACCTCGGCAGGCCGCCCACCCAGCAGCAGGATGCGGTCCGACAGCATCAACGCTTCATCGATGTCGTGGGTGATCAGGACCGTTCCCGGCCGGCGTTCCCGGACAATGCGCAACAGCAGGTGCTGCATCTCGGCGCGCGTGACCTCGTCCAGCGCGCCGAAGGGTTCGTCCAACAGCAGCACCTTGGGATCACGTGCCAGGCACCGAGCCAAGGCCGTTCGTTGCGCCATGCCGCCCGAGAGGGTCGCCGGCATCTGATGACGGGCGTGCCGCAGCCCGACCGCGTCGATCGCCGCATCGACACGCGACTGACGCTCCCGCGCTCCAAGCCGCTTTTGATGCTTGAAGTTGAGCCCGAACGCGACGTTCTTCTCCAGCGTCAGCCACGGCAGCAAACTGGGATTCTGAAACGCGATCGCCACCTCGGGGTGGACGGCGTCCAGAACGATGCCGTCCATGCTGATCCGGCCCGCATTTGGTGTTTCCAACCCCGCCAACACCCGCAGCAGCGTCGACTTCCCCACCCCGCTCGGCCCCAGGACACTGACGATCTCCCCCGGTGCGACGGACAGGTTGAGTCCCGTGAGCACAGCCGCCGCCGCCCCAGGATAGCGCAAGGCGACACCGCTCGCCTGCAAGACCGGTGGCGCGGGAATGGGACCGATATAGCTCATACCGCTTTCCCCGAAGCCTGCCCCTGCCGCGCCAGGGCCGTCTTCAATTGCACCAGGCTGGGGGTG
>JBAXFK010000318.1:0-4524 GCA_037139955.1 Rhodospirillales bacterium | reverse complement strand
GTGTATGAGCGAGCCTGAGCGGCCGATCCCGCAGGAAAACCGCGTGGAGGCCTGGCGATAGCCAGTGATCGTCGACGAAGACATCGATGTTGCGATTGCCGCCGTCCCCCGCTGAAATGCCGGCCCGCAGAACCGCAGCGAAAGAAAACCCCATGAGCAACCCGGCCTTCAGGTTCGACCACGTCCACATCATCAGCGAGACCCCCCACGCCTCCGCCGCCTGGTACGTGGATATGTTCGGCGCGACCATCGTCAGGGACACGGTCGCGCGCGGCGCGCCGCAAATCTTTGTCGAACTCGGCGGCACCACGATCCTGATCCGCGGACGCCGCCCTGGGGAGGACCCGACCCAAGGCAAACCGATCCGCCCCTATGCCGATTTCTCCAGCCACAACACCTGGGGCACCGATCATTTCGGCTTCCTCTATCAAGGCGATCTGACCGCGTTCTGTGCCACCCTGCGCGCCAAGGGCGTCACCTTCCCGGTCGAACTCAAGCACGGCGTCGGCGGCAGCCTGCTCTGCTACGTCGCCGCCCCCGATGGTGTCAGCATCGAACTGATGCAGTGTTAGCCATCCCTCGCGGGCGCTGACGCAACCCCGGCCCGTTTGCCGTTTCACCCGACAAGCCCCTAACATCCGGCCAAAGCAGGAGGGACCGCAAATGCCAAACGCGCCAGGCTATATCTACGCCGGGGTGGCCTTGATCACCGAGGACTCGGAGGGCGGTGTTTTCCGCCGACCGACCAACGGCGGCGACTGGGTCAAGCTGACCAACGGCCTGCCCCCCGATACCGACGTCCACGCCATCACCCTGCATCCCACGCAGCCCGGCGTCGTCTATCTCGGCACCAAGCAGGGACCCTTCGTCAGCACCGATCACGGAGACCACTGGGCGCGGATGAACTTCCCGTTCCCCGGCGTGCAGGCCTGGTCGATCCTGGTCAATCCGTCCGACCCCAGGCGCATGTATATCGGCGGCGCGCCGGTTTCGGTCTTCCGCAGCGACGATGCCGGGGAAACCTGGCGCGCCATGCCCGACCCCGGCATGCCCGGCCGCATCGTTATGCCCTTCCCCTGCCGCGTGATGCGGCTGTCCGCCCATCCGGCCAATCCCGACATCCTCTATGCCACGCTGGAGGTCGACGGCGTGATGCGGTCCCTGGATGGCGGCGAAACCTGGGAAGACACCAGCGCCGATCTGCTGACCATGGCCGAACGCCCGCATCTGACGAACCATCTGCGCACGACGATCAAGGCGGAAGGCATGCTCGACGGTCACGCGGTGGAGGTCAGCGCCGCCGCCCCCGACACTGTCTTCATGGCCTGCCGCATGGGTCTGTTCCGCAGCGACGATCGCGGCCAACACTGGGAGGATATGGAGATCGGCCGCTTCTCCCCGCTGCGCTATGGCCGCGATGTGCGGGTTTCGCCGCTGGATGCCTCGGTCATGTATGCCTGTCTCAGCCCCGCGTCGCGCAGCCGCGACGGATCGCTGTATCGCAGCGACGACGGCGGGCGGAACTGGACCCGGTTCGACCACACAATCCAGGCCAGGGCGACCATGATGGCGGTGGCGCTGCACCCGCGCGATCCCGATCAGGTCTTCTGCGTCTCGCGCGTCGGACAGGTGTTCGCCACGCTCGACGGCGGCAAGACCTGGGCGGAGCACATGCTGCCGCCCACCTGCCTGGACGTGTTCTGTCTCGCCGCTGGTTAAGGACGCCCCGCCGCCGGAAGGTCCAGCCAGGCATCTTCCAACCGCCATCCGCTGTACATGCCGTTCGCCATGATTGTAACGTTCTTCAACCATGGCTGCGCGCATGTGCCGGAGCGCGGGTGATAGATGATCGGCCGAGCCACGTCTTCCTGCAGGCGCCGATCGATGTCCCATACCATCTGCCGACGTTTCGCGAAGTCGGTTTCCACCGATTGGCGATCGATCAGCGTGTCGATCTCCGGGTTGCAATAGCCGGAGAAGTTGCGGCTCGCCCCGCAGGCATAGTTCTCGTAGAACTGAATATCCGGATCGTCGCCGCCGGAACCCGTCAGATTCAGCGCCAGCGTGTAATCCCGCTTCGTCAGGCGAACCGGCCAGACCGCGGTTTCGATCAGTTCCAGTTCGGCGTCGATATAGATCTGGCTCAACTGATCGATCAGGATCACCGAGGGATCGCGGTGCTGCGGCACGTTGCGCGTGGCCAGCTTAACCGACAGGCGCTTGTCCGGGCCATAGCCCAGCCGCCCCATGATGGCTCTGGCCGCCGCCCGGTTTTCGGCCTTGTCGCCGCCGTAACCCGGCAGCGCGAGCAGCATGTCTTTCGGCATGCCCCAGACGCCTTCGGGCGGCGGCAGCAAGGCGCCGCCCTGGTCGCTCTGCCCTTCCGACAGAATGTCGATGAACGACTTCCGGTCCAGCGTCAGCGCCATCGCCTTGCTCAGGTCGGGCTTGTCGAAGGGCGGATTGGCGCGATTGACCAGCAGGTTGACCGTCAGGTTGTTCGGTGAGACCTCGCAGCGCGCGGCGGGAAGCTGCGCCTGAATGTCCTTGACGATGGGAATCGGCATTTCATACGGAAAGGTCATGTCGAACTTGCCGGCGACGAACGACAGCGCCGCGGTCGATCGGTTCGGCACGATCGTATACTCGATCCCGTCGAGGTAGGGACGACCGGGTTTCCAGTAGTCGCGGTTACGCTCCAGCCTGATGCCTTCGTTGCGGCGAAACTCCACGAAACGATAGGGACCGGTGCCGATCGGATGCGTGCGCATCTGCGCCGGCGTGACGTGGCAGGGATAGACCGGCGAATACCCGGCGGCCAGGAAGGCCAGAAACGACGGCTGCGGCCGCTTCAGGCGGAACACCACCTCGTCATTGGCCTTCACATCGATGCCGGCCAGGTTTTTGAACCAGCCCTCCCGCGGATTGATCCGCAGCTTTTCCTCCGACGTGCCGAGAACGCGGTCCCAGGTGCATTTGATGTCGGCCGCCGTAAACGGCTTGCCGTCATGCCACCGCACGCCCTGGCGCAGCCTGAAGGCCAGTTGCGTGCGATCCTCGCTCCACCGCCATTCCGTCGCCAGTTCTGGACGGATGGTTTCCAGACTGCTTTGCGCGATGTGCTGATCGTACAGCACCAGATTGTTGAACACGCCCATCATGGGCGTCAGCACGGAGTTGCTGGTTTCCTCGTGAATTGACATCCCGCCGGGGCTGTCGCGATGCAGAATGCGCAACACGCCGCCCTCGCGCTGCGCCAACGCCGAACCGCACATCGACAGCGCGGCCAACAGCACCATGATCCGTCGCATGGCGATCAACCGCACGCGATGGCGACGGCGGAGCCGGCACCCGTCGGCAGCGGCACTTCCCGCCAGCTTGCGCCGCCGTCGTCGGTGCTGAAGCTCTGCCCGTCGCGGGCGACGCAATGCAGCGCGCCGCGATCCGTCCGATCGACCGCGACGGCCATCATCGTACTGTTCACCCGCACGCCCCGATCGATCTGCGACCACGTCGCGCCGACATCCTCACTCTTATACAACCGCCCGGCCTTGCCGCGCGAGGAGTCCGCCACGCAGGCGAACAAGGTCGTCGCCGCCCAGGGGGCCACCACCACGTCGCGCCCGTAGCGCAAATGGGCCGCGTGCTGCCCGATATTCAGATCGGACCAATGCGCGCCGCGCTGCTCCCCCTTGAACAGCCCCATCCGCAGTGCGAGGAACGGTGTGTCGGGCGCCGCCGGCGAAACACACAGCGCATGCACGTCCAACATGCCTTCCGAGGTGTCCTTGGTCAGGATCGCGCTGGAAAGATGCGGTTGGCGGGACAAGGCCACCAGTTCGTCGCTGAGGTCGATCCAGCTTTCGCCGCCGTCGTCGCTGCGCATCGCGCCGTTGACCTCCATCGCCGCCCAGATCGTGTCGGGCTTCGATGGGGCGACCGCCATCCGCATGACGCGCGACGGAAAGGCCCCGATCATCCTTTCGGCGATGGCGGGGCGCGGCATCGCGCGCCAGGTTTCCCCGCCGTCGTCGCTGCGGTGCAGGCCGAGCGGGGCGGTGCCGGCAAGGATTGTGCGGGGATGGGTGGGGTGGATCAGTACGGACCAAAACTGTTCCGGCGCGTGGGAGGCGATCAGTTGGTGCCAGGTTTCGCCGCGATCCCGGCTGCGATACAGCCCCGAACTGGCGGCGGCATAGACGATGGCGGGATCATCGGGGTGGACGGTGATGGCATGCACATGCGTGTCCGCCGGCAGCGGCGCGAGCGACCATTGATCGCTGTCCGCGGCGCGGCGCAACAGACCGCTGATCTCACCGCCCGTGCGGTTGGAGACACCGACGTAAACATTGGTATTCATGGCGGGGCGCTTCCGGTTTGCTTGATTGATTGCGTCCACCACACCATCCGGCCCGGATCAGGTCAAGCTGACGCGACCGCGGAGAGTGGGTCAGTTTGAACGTCACCCCCTAAACAAAAAAGTCTCAGATTCAGCCAGCGTGCGCGAAAACTCAGGCCGAGCAA
>JBAXFK010000317.1:0-4575 GCA_037139955.1 Rhodospirillales bacterium | reverse complement strand
CACGCCGCCCTTGCCGTCGGGGTCGTCGGCGAATCGGCCGGCGCCGCGTCCGCCGGCATGGATTTGCGACTTCACCACGAATACCGGGCCTGGGAGTTTCTCAGCCGCTGCGACCGCCTCATCGGGGGTCCAGGCGACATGGCCGTCGGGGACGGCCACGCCATTGCGTTTGAGAAGTTCTTTGGCCTGATATTCGTGGATGTTCATGGCTGTTACTCAGCCGATCAGCGACTTTGCAGCCTCCACAAGTTCCTTGACAGCGGCGCAGGATTTTTCGAATGCGGCTTTTTCGGTCGCGTTCAGCTTTACCTCGACGACCCGCTCGATACCGCCGGCACCGATCACGACGGGCACACCGACATACAGATCGTTCATGCCGTATTCGCCCGTCAGCCAAGCCGCGCAGGGCAGGACGCGCTTTTTGTCTTTCAGATAGGCTTCGGCCATCGCGATCGCCGACGCCGCCGGGGCGTAGAAGGCGCTACCGCGTTCCAGCAGTTTCACGATTTCGCCGCCGCCATTGGCAGTACGGTCGACGATCGCGTCGATTTTCGCCTGTGTCGTCCAGCCCATCTCGATCAAATCGGGCACCGGAATGCCGGCGACGGTGGAGTAGCGGGTCAGCGGCACCATCGTGTCGCCGTGGCCGCCCAGCACGAAGGCGCGGACATCTTCGACCGACACGCCGAATTCTTGCGCCAGGAACAGTTGGAAGCGGCTGCTGTCCAGCACGCCGGCCATGCCGACGACCTTATTGGCGGGCAGGCCGGATTTTTCTTTCATCACCCAAACCATCGCATCGAGCGGGTTGGTGATGCAGATGACGAATGCGTTCGGGCAATGGGTTTTGATACCCTGGGCCACTTCGGCGATCACACCGGCATTCTTGCCGATTAGGTCATCGCGCGACATGCCGGGCATACGCGGGAAGCCGGCGGTCACGATGACCACGTCGGACCCTGCGATTTGGGCGTAATCCTTGGTGCCGGACATGTTCGAGTCGAAGCCATCGACCGGGCCGGACTGCATGATGTCCAATGCCTTACCGGCTGCGACACCTGGGAACACGTCGAACATAACGACGTCGCCCAATTCTTTCAGGCCGATCAAATGGGCGAGCGTGCCGCCGATGTTGCCGGCGCCGATGAGGGCGATCTTGTTGCGGGCCATTGGTTGGGTCCTTCTGGAGCGGAAAATCTGGCGCCTCCGTAGCCCATCGGCCCGTGCCAAACAAGACGGTGCAGTGCAGCATGGTGCAGTTCTCAGGAATTTCCGAACCGATGGAAGATGTTCGAATCGTCGTCGCCGCAGTCGAGTCCGCTGTCGAGAGTGACGAAATCCCGAGCACGCAGACTGCCGAGCCCGGCGAAAGTGATGGCGGTGCGGTCGGACAGTGTGATGGTGACACCGTGCGGTCCGACGGTTTGGCTGCGCAGCGCTTGTTGGATTTCCTGTTTGCCGTAACCCTCCAGGCCGATCAAATCCCCAGCCGTGAAATCCACGATCAGATCTTGCCCGCCCGCCGCGCCATCGATGAACGCGAATAGATCGCCATGGCCGCCGCCGGTCATGGTCGCGGCGCCGCTGCCGGCGAAGAAAACGTCGCTACCCGCGCCGCCGATCATCAGGTCTCGGCCGGCCCCGCCGTACAGCGTGTCGCCGCCCGATCCGATGGCGGCCATCAGGGTTTCGTTCCCCCACCCGGCATGCAGTTCTTGGTTCGATCCGCCTGCGATCAGCAGATCCCCGTCGCCGCCGCCGAACAAGGTCGCAGCGCCGCCGCCGGCTATCAGCAAATTGTGGCCGGCTGCGCCGCCATGCGCCTCCAAAGGGCCGGCGTCGCGGTCGCCGACGACAGTCGCACTGCCGGCCCCGCCGAATACCGTCGCGGGTCCGTCGCCGCCGATGAACAGCAAACTGCCGGTGCCGCCTTGAATATAGGCAGATCGCGCGCCGGACGCGTCGATGGTGGTCGCGCCGGCCCCGGCCGATACGTTGTCGTAGCCGCCGAGTTTAACGAAATCGTTGCCGGCCCCCAGCAAGATTGTATTTCGGCCGGCGCCGGGCTGGATGGTGTCGTTGCCGTTTCCGGTCGCGTAGATCGTATCGTTGCCGTCGCCGGTCGCGATCGCCCAAGCGCCGGTCGATCCGGGCGTAATTAAGATGTCGTTATTGCCGCCTCCGGCGACGACCGTGCCCGACCCCGCCGGGGCAAGGAACGTCAGTCCGCCGGAACCCGACAGCACCGATTCCCCATTATCGCCCGATCCCAACACGAAACTATTGGGGTAAGCGACAACGACGGACTTATAGCCTGCCGGCAGTAAGGTCGATCCTGCCGATTGTACCGCGTATTCGCCGATCTTGCCGGATGGCAACGATGGCGGGGGGCCGTCCAGGCTGGAGAACGCCAAAGTCGTATGGGCCGCGATACTTGCCGTCATCGCGCCGGCCAATTGTTTCGCGAGGGCCAGATTGGCCGATGCCGAAAATGCAAGCGTAACGGTTTGGGCGTGCGCGCCCATTACGGTAATCGAGGCCATCGGCTGAATTCCCCATCCATGCGCTTATTTCGCGCGATGCCGGGAGGCTATGCCGGACGGTGCGGTGCAACATAGTAATAAGAAAGTGAAATCACGAGCTGTTTACCGATGAATATTGTAAATACCATTTTAATATTCAATTAAGCGCCGATTTCTCATATTTTTTGGCCGATATACTTAATTTTTCCTCCGATGGTAATTTTCTGGGTCGTAATACAATTCTCGATCGCAGCGCGTGCAAAAAATGGCACGAACGCCCGCGCTCCTAACGGGCGCGGGCGTGTCGCCGATCACCCTTGGGGGGCCGCGCCGTCGATCGTCACACCCACGAATGCCGGGGCACCGTTCCGCAGGATGCGAATCGCCAGCGACCGGTTCTTGCCTTCCAACCCGCCGCGAATAGCCCGCGCCGTTTCGGCGGGGGACCCGACGGCATGGCGATCCACCGACACGATGACGTCGCCGGTCCGAAGCCCCGCGATCTCGGCGGGGGAGCCGGGTTCCACGCCACGCACCACCGATCCGGCCGTGCCCTCGGGCACATCCAGACGGTCGCGCAGTTCCGGCGATAGCGGTGCCAGTGCCAAGCCGATGCGGGGGCCGGCTTTCGGCGCGGTGTCTTCGGTCGCGGCCTGCTTGTCGTCGGGCAATTGTCCGACCTTCAGCGCGACATCGCGCACCTTGCCGTCGTGCAGCACCGACAACCGCGCTTCCTGTCCCGGCGCGACGGCGGCGATGTTCAACGCCAATTCCTTGGGGTTGGCAATCTTCTGGCCGTTCACCGCCTGGACGATGTCGCCAGGCTCTAACCCCGCCACCGCCGCCGGGCCTTTGGGCATGACGCCAGCCAGCAGCGCGCCGCTGTTTTCCGGCACACGCAGTGCCTTGGCGGTCGCGCCGGTCAGCATTTGCGCCTCCACCCCGATATAGCCCCGCGCGACTTGCCCGGTTTTCTCCAATTGGGCCGAAACCGAGCGGATTAGGTCGGACGGGATGGCGAAGCCGATACCGACGGAGCCGCCGGTGGGGGAGAAGATCGCGGTATTCATGCCGATGACCTTGCCGTCCTGGGAAAACAACGGCCCGCCGGAATTGCCTTGGTTGATCGGTGCATCCACCTGAATGAACTGGTCGTAGGGACCGGCGCCGATGTCGCGGGCGACGGCGGATACGATGCCGGCGGTGACCGAACCGCCGAGGCCGAAGGGGTTGCCCATCGCCACCACCCACTCCCCCGGTTTTACGTCGCGGGATTGGCCGAGCTCTATGTAAGGCAGGTCGCGGCCGGCTTCGATTTTGAGCACGGCGATATCCGTGCGGGCATCGCGCCCCAGCACTTTGGCCTGCAATTCGGTGCCGTCGTCGAGGGTGACGGTGACTCGTGTCGCATCTTTTACAACGTGGTTGTTGGTTGCGACGATCCCGTTGGCGGCGATGATGAAGCCCGATCCCCGCGCTTCGCCGTTCGGACGTTCGCCGCCGCGCTGGCGCGGCATAAGGCGGCCGAAGGGGCTTTCGGTTTCGTCGGTTTCCAGCGCGACGGGCGTAGCGCCAAGGCGGGCGGTTATCGAAACGACGGCAGGTTTTACCTGCGTCACCAAGGCGGAAAAATCGGGCAACGCATGCGCCGGTAGCATATTGGATGGCGGGTTGACCGGGCCGGGCGCGGCATGAACCGGCGATAGGCCACCAAGCGCGGTACTGGCCAGCAACGCGGCGACGAAAGCGGTGCGACAGATGGTTTGCGTCATGGGCATTCTCCTGAAAGGGACAGCATCGAGAATGGGGCCGGGCGGATGAACGTTCCCCATGCGCGATGGTTAAACGCCCTTAATCTGGGTTAAACCTTTGTCACCGCTCGGTAATTGCCGCTTGTTCGCCGCTGGCGATGGGTGCTCCGGTCGAAATCGGCATGACGGCGGTGTGGGGCGACCGTCCCCTGTATCTGTCGCCCGATGCAATTGCCCATCGTCCCCCTTGACAAAAATAACTTTCAATGTTAGTTCACCGATCATGGACCCAACGGCGCCGC
>JBAXFK010000316.1:0-4615 GCA_037139955.1 Rhodospirillales bacterium | reverse complement strand
CCGGTATCCAGCCATTGCCTGGCCTGAGTCGTCACGATAGCGGACAGGCTAGCGATATCGCCGACGACAAAGCGCATCGCGTCGATGGTATGGCCGTTGGCTATAGTTAACGTATTGGCGCCCAACGATGCATCGCGCTGCCACACCCGGTGCGACGGGCGGGACAAAACGCCGTCCCGCATCAGGCCGATATGCACAGCCAAAATTTCCCCGATCCAGTCCGCGTCTATCAATTCCTTCATATACAGGATTGCCGGATTGACGCGGGCTTGTAGGCCGATGGCGGTTACGACACCCTTTTTGCGCGCCAGTTCCGTCAATTCCTCGGCTTCTGCGGTGGTGCGGCCCAGCGGCCATTCGCAGTAAACATGTTTGCCGGCTTCGATAGCGGCTTTGGTGGGGCCGTAATGGCTTGGCACGCGCACGACCACCGCGACCGCATCGATTTCGGGCGAGGCGATCATGGTGTTGTAATCGTGGAAGGCCAAACGCGCACCGTAGGCCTTGCGGGCGGCCTCGGCGCTTTCGGGTTTGGTGGTGCAGACAGCGGTGAGTTGGATGTCGTTGCTCGCCGCGATCGCCGGAAGATGCGACCGCGACGACCATGTGCCGGATACGCTGGCGCCGATTAGGCCAAGGCGGATTTTGTTCGACATTGTATTACTGAATGCCCATCAATCGCGCGGCGGTGCCGCCGAGGATGGCGATCCGCTCGTCGTCGGTCAGGCCGGGCGTATTCATGACCAGATCGATTTCGGTGCTTGTCCAGGGGAAGGGATAATCGGTGCCGATCATGATTTGGCTCGACCCGGTTTCCGCGATCAAATGGCGCAGCGCTTCCGGGGTAAAAACGATGGTATCGAAGAACAACTGCCCATCGCGCAGATAGGCGGTGGGGTTTTTCTTCGGCAGCGGCCCAACCCTGTCGGGGAAGCAACGGGTGACGGCATCGGAACGATTGGCGTAGGACGGCAAGAACCCGCCGCCATGTGCCGCGCAGATTTTTAGGCCGGGGAAGCGGTCCAACGTGCCCTCGAAAATCAAATGCGACAGCGCGATGGTGGTTTCCAACGGATTGCCGATGGTGTTGGTCAGCAAGCCGCTGCCCGCCAGACGGCCAGACGGTTCCAGTTCCCGCACGCCCAGCGGGTGCATGAACACCAGCACGCCCAGTTCCTCGCACTTGGCCCAGAAAGGGTGGAAGCGGGGATTGGCCAATTCCTCGCCGGCGACCGATCCGCCCACACCCACGCCTTTGAACCCCAATTTCTTCACCGCATATTCCACCTGTTCGGCGGCCAGATCGGGATGTTGCAGCGCGGCGGTAGCGAAGCCGACGAAACGATCCGGGTTCGCACCGCAGAATTCCACCAGCGTTTCATTTTGGATTTTGATCAATTCGGCCGCTTCGTCTTTCGATGCGCGATACCAAAACGGATTGATGCTTAGCGCTTCGACGTCGATCCCCTGTGCATCCATTGCCGCGAGGCGGGTGGCCAGCGCGGTGTCCTGCATCATCAACCCCGGCGCTTCCAGCGGGTGCTTCACCACCGCCGCCGCCTTGGGAACGATGCAATGGGCGTGGATGTCGACGGTTTTAATGCGCTTTCCGGCGATAATCGTTTCGCGCCGACGGTTAGTCGCGGTCGGCGGGGCGACGGCGGCGGTGCTACCCAGCGCGCAGCCAACGAAGGTCAAGGCGGTCGCAAGCAGGTCGGCGGAGACGGACATGGCGGTTTCCCTCTGGATTTCGGGCTACCGTATCATGACCGATCGGGGGTGTCGCGTATCAGCCGCGCGAAAGCTCGGCTTGCCGCAGTAAGCTGGCGGCCATGTCCCGCCACGCGGCGTTGGCATCGGCATGGGCGCCGCTCAACGCGAGTTGTCCATCCAGCAGCGCAACAATGGCGTCGGCCAAAGCTCCGGCCGTGGGGTTGCATAGCAAAGCGCGGTCGGTGTTCGCCAACTGCTCCTTCAAACCGCCGACATTGGTCGATACCACCGCTCGGCCCGCCGCGAGGGCCATGGACGCGACGCCGCTCTGGCTGGCTTCGCGGTACGGCAGAATCAGCGCGTCGGACCAGCCGAGCAGGCCGGCGATTTCGTCTTCTCGCACCCAACGGTTCTCAACCGTTACGTTCGGCAATTGCCGGAGTGCATCCAATTCGGCGCTTTCCGGGCCCGATCCGACAATCCGCACCGTTAAATCCGCCCTGGCGCCGAGCATGGCGAGCGACGAGGCAAGCAGATCGAGGCCCTTGTAGGGGAGCAGGCGCCCGAAATGCAGCAGCCGCAGCGGCCCGTCGTGCGGCACGATCGGTGCGACATTGTAGTCCATCGGCGGTAGCGCGAGCGCGATCCCGTTGCCTCGGATCAGCCCCTGTTCCCGCAACCGGTTGCCAACATGGGTGCTCAGCGACGCCAATACGTTGGCAGAGCGGCATAATTGCCGCTGAAGCCACATTTGTAGCCGTCCGGCGTCGCCGGGATGGGCGTCGGCGTCGTGCACCAGGATCACCGACCGGATGCCGGCTAAGCGCAGTGCTGCCGACATTAGCAAATCGATCGGTCCGGGCATCGCGCAGACCGCCAAATCCGGCGCAATCCGTCGCAGGCGCAACGCCAGGACAGGAATGGTCCAGGGCGCCAAAAGCAGCCGGCCGACGACGCCGATCGTGTTGTTATAGGTCGCGACCGACAAGTCGCAATGCGGCGGTTCGGGGCCGAGCACGATCTCTGCTCGGTCCGACAGCGACAGGAACACGGAAACCTGGGGCAGAGCGCGGAGACCGTCCGCCAGCGCGACGGCGATTTTTGGGCCGGACCCGAAACGCCCCCATTGCCACACAAGAACCCGTGTCGGCTGGGTCATCCCTGAACGTGCAACCCGATATCGCGCATCGCCGCAGCCAACGGGGCGTGTGTCAGGACTCGCCGCGCTTGACGTTGCCCAAGCGTGCCCAACGCGCGGCGCGCCCCGGCATCGTAGGCGAGACGGCGGAGGTGTTCGGCGGCCATTCCGATGTCCGGCTCGGCCCAAACGGAGTCGCGATAAACCATACGCTCATCATGTACTGGAATCAGCCGATAGCCCACCAGGGCCGCTGTGTCGGGGGTCATGAAATCCATGTTGCCCGACCATCCCGTTGCCACCACGGGCTTTCCGAGCAGCATCGCTTCGGCTGGCACGAGGCCGAAGCCCTCGCTCCGGTGCAAAGACAGCACAATGTCGCAGCACGCTGTCAGCGCGTGGCTGTCGGCCGTCGGCAGGGTGCGGGTTTCAAGGCGGATGTTGGGTGCATTCGCGGCATCCCGCAGTCGGGCGAAGTCGGCGGGTGCGTGATCGGGGTAGCCGATTTTCAGCACCAGCACCCGGTCCGCTCGATCGCCGAATGCCGCTTTGAAGGCGGCGATGGCGGCCAGCGGGTTTTTGCGCGCGTAGGAGGATGCGAGGTTGAACGACACCAGCGTCACCACGGCGGCATCCGGCAGCCCGAACGCCGCGCGGGTTAGATCCGACGGCATTGGCGGCGCGTCCGCAAGGGGCGGGGGCACGACCCGTACCCGGCCGGGTGCCAAAGATTCCAGCGCGGAAGCGGTAAAGCGGGACGGTGCCCAGATGTCGTGCACAAACCGGATGCCGGCGTGCCAGTCGGGTGGCACCGACGGCAGCTCCCACGCCCAATAACCGACGATCCGGCGGGCTTTGGCCCAAGTGCGGGGCAGGCGGAGGAAGGCCAGCGGGAGCATCGGCGCTGCGATATGGACCACCATGGGCGCACCCGGCGGCGGGGCATCGTCCGGTGTTGCCGGCAGTGTGCCGTGCTCGCCCGATGGTGGCGGAATATCCGTGCGCCAGACCGGGATGCCCATTCGGGCGGCGACCGCAGCCATGACACGGGCGGTTTCGCCGATACCCGAGGCGTGGGAAAACTCCCCCGCGACGGCGAGGCCCTGGAACGGCTGGGGCGCGGATCGAGCGGGGCAGGGGGCGACCCAGGCGGCGAGATGGGCGAGGACGGCGCGCCGTTGGACAGGCGGCAAGAGCGACCACAGCCGGTGGCACAGGCTTGGAGTGAAGCCGGGTCGATACAATGCCTCGGTAGAATTGGCGCACATCCGGCGATGTCCCCGCCCGGGGATCGGGCTGGGTCCAGTCCTACGCGGAAAGAGTTAAGACACCGTTAACAGCGGCCGAAAAACTTAGCCGCCGTTCTTGAGAACCTCGACCATGGTCGTGCCGAGTTCGGCGGGGCTTTCGGACACATAGATTCCGGCGGCGCGCATCGCGTCCATCTTCGCTGCGGCGGTATCCTTACCGCCGCCGATGACCGCGCCGGCATGGCCCATACGCCGTCCCGGCGGTGCGGTGGCGCCGGCGATGAATCCGACCGTGGGCTTTTTGACGTTATTCCGAGCGAGGAATTCGGCGGCGTCGATCTCGCTCTGGCCGCCGATTTCGCCGATCATCACGATCTGTTTGGTCTCGGGATCGGCAAGGAACATTTCCAGGATTTCGACGAAATCGGTGCCCTTGACCGGGTCGCCGCCGATGCCGACACAACTGCTTTGACCCAGGCCCGCAGCGGTGGTTTGCGCCACGGCTTCATAGGTG
>JBAXFK010000315.1:0-4663 GCA_037139955.1 Rhodospirillales bacterium | reverse complement strand
AAGGGGACATTCCTATCTGGCAGAACAAGGGGACATTTCTATTGGGCGTTGACAGTACAGCGCGATCTGAAAAGCCAAATCGACGCCCCCTACCCGGCCCCCTGGATCAAGGAACTTGCACTGAAACAATTGGCGGAAAACCGCGCTCGGCTTATAGCGGCCGACTACGACTTCGATCGGTGGGTGGCACACCTGCCGGAGGACCGAATTCGCGCCGTCGGCGTCAACACCGGATTTCCCTTGCATCCCGCACATTACTGGACGCATCTGTGCGGCGAACGTTATGTCTCCTTCGTGGGTAAAGTGGAAAATTTCGAAGCCGATCTAACCGATTTCTGCGCAGAAGTCGGCGTGCCGGTGCCCCCGACGATCGACCGCAATTTTTCGGGCAGCACGGTCGCGCCGATGGGGACATACCGCTACGCAAGCGCGATGAACGCGTCCTCGATCGACAAGATCGGAGCGTTGTTCGACGAAGATTTTCGATTGTTCGGATACCCGAAGATAGGGCCGTAGCGACAGCAGCCGCGCCATTCGTCATGGCCGGGTCGATCCCGGCCATGACGGAACGAGAATATTAGACGGTCCGCCTTCCGACCGATCGTCCTTACTTAATGCGGCCCATCTCCCGCAGCTTCTCCACCACGTTGCCCATCATGCCGAAATACGGCTTCACGGTGGACAGGTCGCGGATCTGACCCAAGGAGTCGCGCACCATTTCGATCGTAACGGGTTCGGCCGGATCGAATTGCGCGCCTTCCGTGACGAAATACTGCACACGGGCATAACCGCCGGCGGTGGCGGCCATGATTTCGCCGTTCTGGTCGCATTCCTCGCTGCACAGCCATGCCACCATGGGCGAAACAAGCTCCGGCTTCATCCAGGGCGCGATATCCGGCGGCAGCAATGTTTCGGTCATGCGGGTATAAGCCGACGGCGAAATCGCATTCAGGCGGATGTTGTATTTCGCGCCCTCGTGCCGCAAAACGTTGATCAGTCCGTTCACCGCCATTTTCGCGGCCCCGTAGTTTGCCTGACCGAAATTGCCGACCGTGCCGGAACCCGACGTGGTGACAACGATGCGGCCGTAGCTTTGCTTGCGCATGATCGGCCAAGCGGCCTTGATGCAGTACGCGGTGCCGAAATGATGCACTTGGTTGACGAACTCGTAGTCCGCCATCGACATATTATTGAACGCCTTGTCGCGCAGGATACCGGCGTTGTTGACCAGGATATCCAACCGGCCCCAGGTATCCATCGCAGTATCGATAATGCCCTGCGCGGATGCTTCGTCGGCGACCGAATTGTAGTTGGCCACGGCTTCCCCGCCGGCCGCCACGATTTCCGCGACCACTGCGTCGGCGACGCGATTGGCGCCGCCGGTGCCGTCGACCGATCCTCCGGGATCGTTCACAACCACTTTAGCACCGCGCGAAGCCAGCAGAAGCGCATGGCAACGGCCGAGGCCGGCACCGGCCCCCGTAACGATAGCAACGCGATCGTCGTAACGTACGTCCATTTTCGAAACTCCTTACACGTGAGACTTAACGAAGGCACCGCCGGCCGCGATGGCGCGTTTTCCGGCGTTCAGAACGGTATGATAGGTGTGCCAGACGTGGATCATTTCCGGCCAGATTTGCAAATCCACCGGTACGTCGGCGATCCCCGCAATCCGAGCGAGTTGGATCGAATCGTCGAGCAATGTTTCGCAGGCACCGACTTGGATCAGCATCGGCGGCAGGCCGCGCAGATCGCCGTGGATCGGCGCCGCGGTCGGGGATTTCGGATCGGCGCCGGCCAGATACGAACTTGCCATGAACTGGATCGTCGGCCGCTGGACGGTCGGATCGGTTTCGGCCCGATCGACGAACGATTGACCCTTGGCCTCCATATCCACCCAAGGCGAGATGCACCACGCGCAGCCCGGCAGGGGCAGGCCGGCGTCCCGGATGGCTAGAATGCCGCCGACCACCAGCCCGCCGCCGGCACTATCGCCTGCGATCGTTATTTTACCGGCCGCCATGCCGCTGGACAGCAAGAACCGGTACGCCGCCACCGTATCGTCAACCGCCGCCGGAAACGGGTGCTCGGGGGCCATGCGGTAATCGATCGCAAGGGTCCGGCAGCCGGCCGCGCGCCCGCATTCGGCGACCAAATGCCGATGGCTGTCGAGCGATCCGATCACGTAACCGCCGCCATGCAGGAACAGAATGACTTTCGTGGCATCGGCGCCGGGGGTGGATGTCCACTCGGCTTTCACACCGTTGGCGGAGACCGGCTCGACAACGACATCGGACGGCAGGCCGAAGCCGAGACCGCGGGCGTCGTAGTCGCTGCGCATTTTCGGAAGTTCGGTAGCGCGGGCGCGGGCGGCGATCTGGGCGCGCAGGGCGACGATTTCCGGATCGGGCATGGGGAATCCTTCTGTTTGTTGGTGCCTTGGAGCGTCTGGAATGTTTGTTAACACGGCCTGGGTCGAAGGGCCACGCACGCAGGCCCCCTCATTTTTCTACCCAACCGTTAACCTTTTCTTAACCGTTCCCCGTCATCTTGCCGGCATGGAACTCGTCCTCCCACCCGATCTCGACCGCTGGGCGTTCGGCCTGATGTTGGTGCTGGCGCGCGTTGTAGGCGCGATTATGTTGCTGCCCGGCCTGGGGGAGGTCGCGCCGCCGTCGATGGTGCGCGCCGGGCTGGCGCTGTGCGTGACGCTATTACTGCTGCCCATTCTATTGCCCGAGCTTCCGCCGCCGCCGGAGGCGGGGCTGCAATGCGGCCTGATGCTCGCCGCCGAAATCGCGACCGGCATCTGGTTCGGCTGGCTCGCACGCCTGCTGGTGCTGGCACTGCCGATGGCCGGGCAGTTCGTCGCCTACATGGTCGGCATTTCCAACGTGCTGCAAGCCGATGCCGAGCTGGGACCGCAGACCACGGCGGTGGCACGGCTGTTCGATGCGGCGGTGCCGATGCTGATCCTGATCGTCGGTCTCTATAAAATACCGCTCGCAGCGATGGAGGGGCTGTATCGCCTCATCCCCGCCGGCAGCATGCTGCCCGCCGTCGACGGCACCCAAACCGTGCTGCGGGCCATCGTAGAAAGTTTTACCCTCGCGCTTCGCCTCGCGTCGCCCTTCGTATTGGCGGGGTTGGTATGGCATGTCGCAACCGGGCTGATGGCACGCTTTCTACCCCGGTTGCAGGTGTATTTCGTGGCGGTGCCGGGACAAATCCTAGGCGGCATGCTGCTGCTGGGCGCGCTGTCCGGCGCTTTGCTCTCCGCTTGGTTGGAAGCAACACGCGCCGGGTTCGCGACCATGCCCGGCACCGGCTAGCCGATGTCGGGCAGTTCCAAACAAGACCGCACAGAAGACGCAACTCCCAAACGCTTGCAAAAAGCGCGGGAGGAAGGGCGCATCCCCGTGTCCCGCGAGTTGGTGGGATTCGCCGGTCTCGCCGGCGTCACCCTCGCCTTCGTCTACGCCGCCCCCACCACCCTCGGCACACTCGGGCGCAGCCTGACATTGTTCTTGCTGCATCTGGACGCGCCGAATTCAATCGGTCCGGAAGCATTCGTGTTGGTATCGGAATATTTGTTGCGCGGCATGGCGCCGTTCGTGCTGGCGGCGATGCTGGCCGGCGCAGCTGCGGTGCTGGTGCAGACAGGGTTTCTGCTCCGCCCCTCGGCGCTGCATCCGGATTTTTCCAAGCTGAACCCCTCCGCCGGCCTGAAGCGAATTTTCGGGGCCGATGGCGCTATCGAGGCGGTGAAGTCGATCGCCAAGCTGCTGGCGATGGGCTGGGCGGTGTGGTTAACAATCGGCGGGGCGCTGCCGTCGCTGTCCGCCCTGCCCTTCCAGGACCCGCGGCAATTGCTGGCGCGCGCGATGGGCCCGACGATGCGCGTCCTGTTCGCGGTGTTGGCGGTGCAGGCGGCTGTGGCGTTGCTGGACGTGTTGTGGGGTCGCCTCCGCTTCGCCCAGCAAATGCGCATGAGCCGGCAGGATATCGTCGACGAACAGCGGGAGGCCGATGGCGACCCCAAGATCAAAGCCCGCATCCGCCAAATCCGCATGGCGCGCGCACGCAGGCGCATGCTGGCAGCGGTGCCGAAAGCGACGGTGGTGATCACCAACCCCACCCATTACGCTGTCGCGCTAGCCTACGATCGTGCGAAAAACGCCGCGCCCCGCGTAGTGGCGAAAGGAGTGGACTCGATGGCAGCGCGCATCCGGGAAGTCGCCACGGCGAACCGCGTGCCCCTTGTGGCGAACCCGCCTCTCGCGCGGGTGCTGCATTCGGTGGAGCTGGACCAGGAGATTCCGGCCGAACACTTCAAGGCTGTGGCGGAAATCATTGCTTATGTATGGCGCCTGAACCGCGCGGCACGGCGATGAGCGACGCACTGAAACACGATTTGCGACACTGGCTGACGGCGCTGCTTGGCGCGCTGTCGCAGAACGATGTGGCGTTGGCGCGGCGGGTCGCCGAGCAGATGGGGGCATTGGTGGGGGAGCCGGCGGTGGCGTTGCTGTCGGTGAATGCCGCGATGCAAGACGTTTCCCAAATGTTGGCCGGCGTGCGCGCGGCGCCGGCGGACCCGGATGTGTCGGTCCGCGCAGACCCGGCGGCGCTGGGCCGCGTGCTGATGAATCTGGCCGTCAAC
>JBAXFK010000314.1:0-4678 GCA_037139955.1 Rhodospirillales bacterium | reverse complement strand
GGAGGCGGCCGGCGCGGTGCTTGTCGGCACACTGAACATGGGCGAATACGCCTACGACTTTACCGGCGAGAACGTCCACGACGGTGCGTCCCGCAATCCCCACGATTTGGCGCGCATGAGCGGCGGTTCCTCCGGCGGGTCGGGCAGCGCGGTGGGCGGCGGCTTGGTTCCGATCGCGCTGGGGTCGGACACCAACGGCTCGATCCGGGTGCCTTCGTCGTTCTGCGGCATTTTCGGGTTGAAGCCGACATTCGGGCGACTATCGCGGGCGGGCACCTTCCCCTTCGTTGCCAGCTTGGACCATCTGGGACCTTTCGCACGCAACGTCCGCGATTTGGCGCTGGCCTACGATGCCATGCAGGGACCGGACCCCGAGGATCCCTTCTGCACCGACCGCCCGGCCGAACCGATCTCCGGCATCCTGTCGAGTGGAATCGGCGGACTGCGCGTCCGCGTGCTCGGCGGCTATTTCCGCCAAGGTGCCACCGCCCAGGCACTGGCCGCCGTCGATGCCGTCGCCGCCGCGCTGGGTTCAGCCGGAACGGTGGAATTACCCGAAGCCGCACGCGCCCGTGCCGCCGCTTATGTCATCACCGCAACGGAAGGCGCCGCGTTGCACCTGGAACGGTTGCGAACCCGCCCGGGCGATTTCGATCCGGCAGTTCGCGATCGGCTGATTGCCGGTGCCTTGATACCGGCACCGCTGGTCGTGAAAGCGCAGAAATTCCGCCGCTGGTTTCAGGCAAGCACGATGCGGCTGTTCGCCGACACAGATATCCTTCTTGCACCCTCCACCCCCTGCCCCGCCCCTCTGCTTGGGCAAACGACGCTGGATCTGGGTGGGGAGACGGTGCCGTTACGGCCGAATATCGGGATTTACACCCAGCCCATCTCGTTTGTCGGCTTGCCGGTCGCGGCAGTTCCGGTGTGGCTGCCGAACGCGCCGCTGCCGATCGGCGTGCAGGCGATCGCCGCGCCTTGGCGCGAGGATATCGCCATGCGCGCGGCCGCTTATTTGGAACAAACGGGGATATGCAGAGCTTAGCGAATGGCCCCCGCAGAACCGGGGGCCGCTGCATATCGGAAGACGAAACCGCTGACGCATCCAACGGATGCGACAACACGGGAGACTATTCCTCGATCGGTAATCCCAAGATCAAATAACTGAACGATTTTCCGTGCGAATCCAGATTGAGCGAGGTGTTCACTCCGCCCTCCAACGCGTCCAGCATGACGAAATTCAGCCCGTGCAGCCCGTCCATCTCGTACCGTGTCACCGCACCGGTAAACAGCTTCGGAAACGCGTTAGCGATACGTTCGGCCGTCAATTGCTGCTTGAGCAAAGGGTAATCCTTGGGATCGTAGGCCCAGACCGACACGTTGGACGTGTTGCCTTTGTCGCCCGCGCGGGCATGGGCGATATCGTGGATGCGGCGTTGGGTCATGCGACGAACATTTCGAAGCTAGGGGCAACCGCCGAGCGGTCGATAAGGCAGGAGTGGGTGACGACGCAGGGGGTGATTTGACCGCGATAGCCACCGCCGCCGGCCGGGCCGCAGCACAGTAGCGACTCGACCTCCCAAAGCATGGTGTCGATGTCGTCGCGGTCGGTAGAGCGCAATGCCACATGCAATCGCACGTCGTTCGCATCGCCAACCGGCTGCTCGGCAGTCTGGTGCAGCGCGTTCAGGCCGACTAGATCGACGCGCAGGTCGCCGCCCAATCGGTTGATGCGGGTCAAACGCTCCCGCACGACTTCGGCCGCGAGTGCGGCACGCGCCTTGGCGTTGGGGCCGGCGTAGGACACCCCGCCTTCTCCCAAAAATCCGCCGTCGAAACCGATGGTAACTTTGAGTTGCTCCGGCCGCTTATGACCGTTCGCGCCGGTCACTTGGACGCGATCGTGGCCGATCTCGGACACCGACACGCCGCTGAAATCGGCGACCACGTCGGGCGTAAGGTACGCTCGGGGATCGTGTACCTCGTACAAAAGTTGCTCTTTCACCGTAGCGGTGGTCACACAGCCGCCGGTATCGTCCAACTTAGTAATAACGAAGCTGCCGTCGGCGGCGACCTCGGCGATGGGGAAACCGCAATCGGCAAGGCGCGGCACATCCTTGAAACCGGGATCGGCGAAGTAGCCGCCGGTGATTTGCATCCCGCATTCCATGAGGTGCCCGGCCAAAGTACCGCGACCGAGCGCGGTCCAGTCGTCGAGCTTCCATCCGAAGCGGTGGACAAGAGGGGATAGGAACAATGAGGGATCGGCTATCCGTCCGGCGATGACCACGTCGGCACCGGCCTCCAGCGCGGGCAACAAAGCCTCCACTCCCAGATAGACATTAGCGCCGACCATGCGCAAGCCGACATCGGCAACCGTGCCGGGGTGATCCATGAACGCGGTGTCGGGCCCGATCAGATGGGTGACGTCGTCGCCCTCCACACAGGCGACTTTCAGCCCGTGCAAGCCGAGTTTGCGGGCGATGTCGATGACCAGCAATGCGGCGGCGCGGGGATTGGCGACACCCATGTTGGTCACGATCTTGGTTCCGTTGGCATGGCAATGCGCGAGAACGCCACGCATGCGGGCACCGAGTTGCGGGTTATAGCCTCGATTTGTGTCGAGCATGCGGTCGCGATGGCCGAACGCCATCGTACGCTCGCCAATGCATTCGAACACGAGGTAATCGAGTGCCCCGCGCTGCGCGAGGTCCACGGCAGGCCCCAGCCGATCGGAGGAGAAGCCGGCGCCGCAGCCAAGGCGGATGGTGTTCATGGATAGTTGTCCCTGTCGGTCGAGAAAGAAGGAAGGTGGAATCGGAGGGTCGCGTCAACCTGACAGGGTTATACGAACAGCCCGATACGTCGTCCCGGTGCATGCCCGGACCGACGATGTGGAGCGGCCAGGGCGTTATGCTGCACCGCACAATTTTCCTCTTGCCATCCCCCAAGCGAGCGCCTAGATAGGCTCCATGCTGCGGTGCAGCAGAAACTCCAGGCTGCGGTGCAGCAATAATTGACCACCGGTTAGCACCAACCCGATCATTGCCATCGCGGGATGCGGGCGGGGGGCATCGGAACAACCGACGACAGGAATAAGACCATGATCGACACCACCAAGTCTGCCGAACAATTCGTTGCTTTCGGCAAAGGCAACCTCGAAGCTATGACCCAATCCAGCCAAATCTGGACCGCCGGCATAAAGGACATCGCCGAGAAGGCGACGGCTACGATGCAGTCCTCCTTCCAGGAGACGATGGACGCATTCAAAGCACTGACTTCCGTCAAGTCGCTGAAGGAAGCAATGGAAATGCAGTCTGCCATGGCCCGCTCGGCGATGGAAAAAACGATGTCGGTGCAAACCAGCCTGACCGAAGCGTCGCTGAAACTCAGCGAGCAGGCGATGGCCCCGATCGCCGCGCGCGTCACCGCCGCCGTCGAAACGTTCGCCAAGGCCGCGTAACCGCGCGATCCGAATAAGAAGACGCCTCGTACCGGAAACCGGTGCGAGGCGTTTTTTTTTGCGTCGCACAACACCGCCAAGGTTTCGCTCACGCCCGTCGCTGCATGTCGAGCGCGGCGATGGCAATGCCGCTTTCTCCGCCGACCGCGTAAAGAAGATAGACGCAACCGTCGTCCTCGAGAATTGCGGGATCGCGGAGTTGGTTGACCCGACCGTAGGCCGTGCTGCGAATTGACGGTTCGTTCGGCGCGTCCGCACCCTCCCAGGGGTGTTCGGGGCGCAAGATCGCAGTAGCGGGGCCATCTCGCCAAGCCCGCCAATCGCCGGAGAGGTCGATTTGGCTGACCAGGATCGATTCCGGCGCATCGCCCACTTGGGTCCAAAAGACGTACAGCGTATCGTCGCGTTTCAGCAAAGCGGCGTGGCGCATTTTGGGGTTGAACAGGATAGGACCGGGCTCGAAATTCCGGTAAATCTGTCCGGGCATCGCCAAACCGTAGGTCTCGCCGCGATGCTGAAATACCCGCAGATAGGACCGCCCGACCAACACGTCCGGTTCCGCCACGAAATCGATCCCGTCGGTCGAGATGGCGCGCCGGGTGACCTGACACCCAGGCCCCTCCAGCCCATGGAAATACATGACGATCCGCCGCTGGACGGCATCGACATGAACGTCGGGGGAGGCGATGTGCGGGGTGGTGAACTCGGAACGCAGATCGTGCGACAGGCGGGCGCCGGTCTGTTTCCATCGCGCTTCCAGGACCGCGAATTCCGCGTCCGTCATCGGCGGCGGTTCGGTGGGGAAGCCGGAATCGGCCAGATGCAGGCTGCCGGGTGGGTGGATCGTCCAAGGGCCGGCGACATCGTCGGCGAAGGCGAGCCGAATGTAACTGCCCTTGTGATCGACGAAATACAGATAATACCGGCCCAGGCGGTTCGGGATCCAGTCCGGCACCCGAATCAGCGACGGCCCCTGGATGTTGACCCCGATACTGGGATGCAGATCGGGGCCGACGATCGGTCGGTCCACCAGTCGGCGCGCCACGAACCTCATGACGCGTGGCGGCTGAGAATCATGGTCGAATGGAAGTTCAGAATCCCGCCATTGCCGCTGACCAGCACGTAATCGTTGGTCTTCACTTGTCGTTGCCCGCCTTGGCCGCGAGCCTGGACCACTGCCTCCGACAAGGGCGTGAAGGCCCACATGTAATACCC
>JBAXFK010000313.1:0-4690 GCA_037139955.1 Rhodospirillales bacterium | reverse complement strand
AAAGGGGACATTCTAATTGGGCACGGAGGGGACATTCCTATTGAGCGCTAACACATTTTTGGGCAACCTTTTACCCTAGCGCCGCCGGTGCTAGCGTCCCGCCGACCAGCGGGAGAAAACCGGTGCTTACCAGGGCTCAAATACAAGAATACAACGAAATCGGCGCCATCGTTGTGCCGGATGTACTGTCCGCTGCGGAGGTTCAGCACCTCCGTTCGGTCACCGATGGGTTCGTGGAACGCGCCCGCGGTGTTGCCGGGCACGATGAGATTTACGATCTCGAAGATAGCCACACGCCGGAAAACCCGCGTGTGCGGCGAATCAAGAAGGCAACCGAGCACCATCCGGCTTATGCGGCTCTGACCCGGCATCCGCGCATTTTGGCGGTGCTGAAGGATTTGTGGGGGCCGGACATCCGGTTCGATTCCGCCAAACTGAACATGAAAAGCGCTGGGTTCGGCGCGCCGGTCGAGTGGCATCAGGATTGGGCCTTTTATCCGCATACCAACGACGATCTTGCGGCGGTAGGGGTGATGTTCGACGACATGGCGATGGAAAATGGCCCGCTGATGGTTATCCCCGGCAGCCATCGCGGCCCCACCTACAACCACCACGCCGACGGGGTGTTCTGCGGCGCGATGGACCCCACCAACAACGATGTGGACTACAGCAAGGCCATCCCGCTGCTGGGCAAGGCCGGGTCCATTACCGTGCATCACGTGCGCGCCGTTCACGGCTCCGCCCCCAACGTGTCGGACAAGGACCGCCGCCTGCTGCTGTTCCAATTCCGCACCGCCGACGCCTGGCCGATCCTGGGCTTTTCGGGCGGGATCCAGAAATTCGACGAGCTGATGGTTGCCGGCCAGACGCGGGAGCCCCGGATGGCGCCAGCCCCGGTGCGCCTGCCGCTGCCGCCCGCCGTCAAGCAGGGTTCGCTGTACGAGAACCAGAAAGGCATGAAAAACCGCTTCTTCGCGGTGCCGGAGACGGTGTAATGGCGCGCCCCGTCGAGCCGATTTTCGACTCCGCACCGCATCCGTTCGGGGATGGGCCGGTCGCACCGTCTATTTACGACGCCTCACCGCGATCGTTGCGGCAACGGACTGCGAATTTCGCGGCGAAGCGGTTCGCAGACATGATGTATGTCACCGGGTTCGACCACCACACTGCCAACCTGCACTTCCGCCCCAGGGCGGCGGCGGTGCCGGCCGGGTTGGATTCGCGTTCGGACGATACGGATATCTCGGCCGATTTGAACGCGGCGCTAGCCAACGGTTTGATCCGGGTCGAGACCGATACTGCCGACCAGCGCGTCACCGTCGCCTGGAACGATCCCGCCTTCGGGCCGCCTATCGTTGGGTCCGCCCTGACCCGCCCCGGCTACGGCAGTATCTTGCTGGGCGAGCACGCGGTGCCCCAGTTCGATCCCAAGCCGATCCACCGCCACCCGACACCCGCTGGCAAACCTTGGCCGTATGGGGAGGATGTGGGCACCCCAGCGGCCCCACCGCCCGCGATAGCCGCCGCATTGGACGCGTTCATGGCGTCGTCGTCCGGTGTTTACGGCGTGCTAATCGCGAAGCCAGACCGGGTCTTGCTGGAGCGCTACAGCGATTTCGGCGGCCCCGACCGCGCGACGCCGAGCTGGTCGATGACCAAAGCGATCACTTGCACGGTTATCGGGCGGATGATCCACCAGGGCTGGCTGCATTCGATGCACGACCCCGCACCGGCGCCGCTATGGGCCGATCCGCGCGGCATCCATCGGCTGATCACGCTGGACCACCTAGTCCGCATGCGCTCCGGCATCGGTTTCCCCGTACGCCTCGAAGACGGCCGCACCGTGCTCGGTTTCGAGAACAGCGCCGTCTACCAAGACGGTGTGGACGCGTTCGAGGCGGCGCAACGATCGGTCGTCGCCGCCATTCCGGGATCGGTGTTCCGCTATGTGAATTCCGGCATGAATGTGTTGGGGTCCATCGTACGGGACCAAATCGATCGGCGCGGGCTGCCGTATCATGCGACGGCTTACAGCCTGTTGGCCGACAAGCTGGGCATGACCAGCTACCAGCACTCGGCCGATATCGCGGGCAACTTCATTGCCTCCGGCGCCGGATACGCAACGGTGCGAGACTACAGCAAACTGGGCGTCCTATATCTCCAAGACGGTGTCTGGGGCGGAGAGCGGCTGCTGCCCGAGGGATGGGTGGACTACGCCCTGACCGCCACCCACACCGGCACCAGCTATGCAGCGTGCTTCCGCACCAATTCCGACGGGCTATTCCCCGATCTACCGGCCGATACCGCATGGGCAGCGGGGGCATCGGACAACAAGGTGTTCGTCCTGCGCCGCGCCGGTCTGGTTGTCACCGTCACGAACGAGACCGATCATAAGATGGACTTGGGGGCACTGAACCGTACGATCGCCACCGCCATCGATACTTGGGGTAAATGAATATGACCACCGTCCGCAACGTTGCCCGCGAGAAACTGGAAGCCGGGCAATTGTCCCTCGGCGTCGGCATCCGCATGACCCGCTCTGTCGAGATTGCCAAAGCCATGGCCACCGCCGGCTTCGATTGGCTGTTCCTCGATATGGAACACGGGGTCATGTCGTTGGAGGCTTGTGCCCAGATATCCGCTGCCGCGCTGGACGCCGGCATTGCGCCCATCGCGCGTGTGCCGAACGGGCAATACTCGATCGCCACACGCGCGATGGATAACGGCGCGCTGGGGATCGTGATGCCGCATGTCGATACAGCGGCGGAAGCCCGGGAGGTCGTCGAAAAGCTGAAATACCCGCCCATCGGCCACCGATCCGTCGGAGGATGGGGGCCGCACTACCAGCTTGGCAAGCTATCCACCGGGGACGCGGTGACGGTGCTGAATCGATCCAACTTGACCGTCGTCATGCTAGAAACCCCGCTGGCCATCGCCAACGCCGCCGAGATCGCGGCGGTGCCGGGCGTCGACGTGCTGCTGATCGGATCCAACGATCTGTGCGCCGAGATGGGCATCCCCGGCGATTTCGGCAACGACCGTCTCGCCGAGGCTTATGGCACTATGATTGCCGCCTGCGAGAAAGCCGGCAAATTCCCCGGTATGGCCGGTATCTACAACGAAGCGATCATGCCCCGTTACATCGACATGGGCGCTCGGTTCATTCTATCCGGTCAGGACGGCAGCTTCATGATGGCCGGCGCGCAATCCCGCACCGGCTTTTTACGAAAGACGCACGGGGGCTGAGCGATGCGTCCGATCGGCCTGTGGGTCGCGGCGTTTCTGCTTCTTACGCCGACGATCGCCCAAGCCGCCTCGGACCCGACCGCCGAGGCATTTGTACGGGGCCTGTACCAACGCTATCGCGGGACCGGACCGGATTATCTGGGAAAAGACGCCCCGTCGGTTTTCGACAAGTCGCTGGTTGCACTGTTCCAACGCGACCGAGAGGCAGCGAAAGGCGAAGCCGGGCTGATGGATTGGGACCCGATCTGCGACTGCCAGGACCCCGAGGGCCTGACCGGCGTACAAGTCGCCGTCCGACCAAGCGGCGACGAGGCCACCGCACGTTTCGCGTTCGGTTCGCGGGCGGTGACGATCGAATATAAGCTGGTGCACACAGCGGCGGGCTGGCGGATCGCGGACATCGGGTCGGCGAAAATACCGAGTCTGCGGGATTGGCTGACTCAGGGCTTGCAGCAGGCACGTTGAGAATGTCGTTGCGCCGCGCCGCCCTATGCTGTGTGCGCGTTTTCGCAGTCGCTAGGACGCGGCGAGGAGGATGGGTGGTGACTCCCCACGGACAAAGCGAAGCAATTGGCAGATGGCGTCTTCGGGCCGGTCGCGCCGGTCGAGGGCCCAGCTACCAGGGCGTTTTTCCCGTTCTTTCCCGAACGATTTTCGCCGGTTTGTTTGGGCGCTAAAAATATCTTCGGAATTGCCGGCGAAGTGCAACAAGGTTTGGTAAATCTCATTCCAAAATCCGCCGTCGCAAATGCCTGGAGCGATGCCGAGATTTAGGCAGATATCGGCGATTGTACAGATAACGGAACGACGACGGACTTGGCATTCGAGTTCCTTGAGCGTCGGCATGCGGAAATGAAGGGGATCGTCGGGATCGATGTGCACGGCACGGAGCTGCGTTTGCAATAACGTTTAGACCACGATCAGTAGATTAATATTATTTGTTATGGCTGCCAAGGGGTAGGGTAGTGCACTCGCCGATCGGTCCTGGCGGATAGTAGGTCGGCAAGGTTCCTCGCGAAGAGCGCGAAGGATTAAAGCCGCGAAGAAGCGCGAAGAGGCGGACCCGATTGTCGGCGCATTTTCCGTCCAATTCGAGAGGTTGGTGACGATATTACGGATATCGATGCGGCTTTGGACCTGATAGATTGGATAGTTGTTGTTTAATCCAATCAAAATCGAATACGATCCGAATTAATAACAAAACATCGCACGCCAGGTCCATCCAATAGTGAGCTGCTGCCGGTTTCGCGGACACCTGGTTTAAGCCGCTGCGGCGATCCGCTCGAATTCCATAGGGCTGAGATAGCCAATGGTCGAGTGGCGCCGGGTTGGGTTGTAGAAGCGTTCGACATAATCGAACACGTCGGCGCGGGCATCGTCTCTTGTCCGGTGCAAAACAGCGTGCAAACCTTTCCAGATTCCGGGGGTAAACAGCGTCCAATAG
>JBAXFK010000312.1:0-4708 GCA_037139955.1 Rhodospirillales bacterium | reverse complement strand
GAGCTCTGGATACTGCTGGCGGTAGACGTTCATCCACAGCAGCGGGATGCCGACGAAGCCCCAAGCGAGGGCAAGGTGCAGGGACGTTGTGCCTTTGCGGTCCATGGTTAGCTCCCGGTCTCTGTCATGTGGTGTTTCCGGTCGACGGCTTTGACGCACAAATTGGCGACGAAGCCGATAATGAGCAACGCGGCCAGCACGTACATCGTGTTGTTATAGGCGTCGCGCGTGGCGACCCCATGATCCACGTTGTATTGCCGGATGTAGTTCACCAGCACCGGTCCCAATATGCCTGCCGTCGACCACGCCGTCAGCAGCATGCCGTGAATGGCGCCGACATAACGGGTGCCGAACATGTCCCGCAGATAGGCCGGAACGGTGGCGAAACCGCCGCCATACATGCTCAAAATCACGCAGAAGCACAGCACGAACATCGGCAGACTGCCGGCCTGTCCGATGCTCGGCACCGTCGCGTACAGCACGAAGCCCAAGGTGAAGAACACCAGGTAGGTATTCTTGCGCCCGATGAAGTCGGAAATCGACGCCCAGAAGAAGCGCCCACCCATGTTGAACAGGCTCAACAACCCAACGAAACCGGCGGCGGCGACCGGGGTGACTTTACCGGGGAACATCTCCTGGCTCATGGCCGAGGCTTGGCCGAGCACGCCGATGCCGGCGGAGACGTTCATGCACAGGACGATCCAAATCATCCAAAATTGCGGGGTCTTCGGTGCCTCATATACATAAACATTGTGGGTTGTGATCATGGAACTGGATTCGGATGGGGGCACGAAACCCTCTGGCGCCCAGCCGGGCGGGGGCAGGCGCACGATCGCTGCACCGACCATCATGAAGCAAAAGTAGACGATACCCATCACGATAAAGGTTTGCATGACGCCGACATCGGTCGCGGTCTTGAACTGGTCCATCAACCAAACGGATAAGGGGGAGGCGATGAACGCCCCGCCGCCGAAGCCCATAATCGCCATGCCGGTGGCCATGCCGGGCCGATCCGGGAACCATTTAATGAGAGTCGAAACTGGGGAGATATAGCCGATCCCCAACCCGCATCCGCCCAATACGCCATAGCCGAGGTAGATCAGCCAAATATTATGGATCTTGATTCCGACAGCAGAAATCATAAACCCGCCGCCCCAGCACAAGGCCGCCGTGAACATCGCTCGGCGAGGCCCGCCTTCTTCTACCCAACGGCCCATAACGGCAGCGGACAGACCGAGAAATACGATCGCGATGCTGAAAATCCAGCCGAGATCGGTCAGTTTCCAATCGTCCGGGGCGGCCTTGGAAATTCCGATCAACTTGGTCATCGGTAAATTGAATACGCTGATCGCGTACGCTTGGCCGATGCACAAATGCACGCAAAGTGCAGCGGGCGGCACCATCCAACGGCTGAATCCTGGGCCGGCAATAGTACGGTCCCGGTGCAAAAATCCGTTTGCAGTCGTCGATGCCATGCAAATCCTCCTCGCGAGTCCGATCTTTGTCGGTCACGATAACGTGACATCGTTTGCCCGCCTCGCCAAGCGGATGTTGCCGATCGAGTCGGCCAGCCGCATAATTAATCGGCCAAAATGAGGAAATCGATCCAATGTCATCGCTGTTCGACCTGACCGGCAAAGTCGCAATCGTCACCGGCTCCACCAAAGGGATCGGCCTTGCCATCGCCCGCCGCATGGCGGAACACGGCGCGACCGTGGTCGTTTCCAGCCGCAAGGCCGATGCGTGCGAGGCTGTTGTCGCGGATATCCGCGCGCAGGGCTGGAAAGCGGTGTCGATCCCCTGCCATGTCGGCCGGCGGGAGGAATTGCAAAATCTGGTCGACCGGACCGTCTCAGAATGCGGTGGCATCGATATCGTCGTCGCCAACGCCGGCATCAACCCGTATTTCGGCCCGGCGGCCGGCGCCTCGGACGAGGTCTTCGATCGCGTGATGGCAACCAATGTTCGCGCTAATTTCCAACTGGCGAACATGACGATCCCGCACATGATCGCGCGCGGCGGCGGATCTTTCACCATTATCTCGTCCATTGGCGGCATCGTCGGGCAGCCGAAGATCGGCATCTACGGAATTTCCAAAGCCGCCGATATGGCGCTGATCCGTAACATTTGTGTCGAGTGGGGGCCGTCCGGCATTCGCGCCAACGCCATTGCGCCGGGTCTGGTGCGCACCGATTTTGCCAAGGCATTGTGGGAAGACCCGATCCGCTACAAGAAAACCACCAGCCAAGCCCCATTGCAGCGCATCGGTGAGCCGGACGAAATCGCGGGCGCGGCGGTGTTCCTGGCCTCGGCGGCGGGCAGTTTCACCACCGGACACACATTGGTCATCGACGGCGGGATCACCGCCGGCACCGTCACGCAGCCGGAGGGATGATGGACCCGCTGTTCGATCCCGCCGATTTTCGTATCGCGCCCGGGATTTCGCATGTCTGCGCGGCCGGCGAGACACCGTTTCTCTACCGGCACGATGATGCGCTGCGGCAATACGCCGAGGATAAAAGCAACGGCATGGCCGGGCGCATCGGCCAAGAGGTCCAAATCGAACGTGCCCGAACAGGGCTCGCTCGGTTATGGCAGGTGGGGGCGGACGAAATCGGGTTCGTTTCGAATGTCGCCGAGGGCGTGTCGATGGTCGCCGAAAGCCTGGATTGGCAGGCTGGCGACAATATCTGCATCGACGCGCGCGAATACCCGTCCGTTGTCGGTCCGTTCGCGATGCGGCGTGCGCCGGCGATCGAATTGCGCTGCGCGAACGGTGGAGAGCCGGATCGTATTGCGGCCTTGGTCAACGATCGCACACGACTGATCGGTGTCAGTGCGGTGTCGTATCTGACCGGCGAGCGGTTCGATTTGGCCCCGATACGGGCGGCGGCAGATCGGGTCGGGGCGATTTTGATCGTGGATTATACGCAGGCCTCCGGTTATTTGCCGATCGAAGCATCCGTTGCCGATTTTGCGTTTTCTGCTTGCTACAAGTGGATGTTGGGCACGACCGGAGTGGCGGTGGCCTATTGGAACCGAACACGGCAGCCGGGTTGGACTCCGGCCTCGGCGGGCTGGAACTCGTTGGGTTCGGCAGCCGATGGTTACGATCCCGTGCCGCCGTTGCGCGCCGATGCCATGCGGTTCACCCGCGGCAATCCGGCGCATGCGTCGATTTATGTGTTGAACGGGGCGCTGGATTATCTGGCCCGGTTCGAAATGTCGGCAATTCTTGCGCATGTGCAATCGCTGACCGGCGCGCTTTTGGATCGGTTGGCGGATTTGCAGATCCCGTCGACGACCCCGCGCGATCCATCCCGCCACGGTGCCAGCGTTTGTGTTGCCAGTCCACGCGCTCGGGCAATTGTCGATACGATGGCCGAGCGGGGGGTGTGGGCGTGGAATGGACACGGGCGGGTGCGGATCAGTTTTCATGGGTATAATTGCAGTGCGGATGTGGACCGGGCGGTCGATGCGCTTCGTGCGTGTTGACGAACCGCTTCATGCCGTCTTTCAGGCGGATCGTGTTAAAATTGAACAACAGGCCTACGCGTAAGCCACTTAGACGGAGGTAAGTCACCATCTGTGCCTCATGGATATAGGTCAGTTTTTCGACGGCCTTGAGTTCCACAAGTAGGTCTTGGCCAACCACGATATCGGCGCGGTACGTGTTCCGGATTGTGTGCCCTTTGTGTTCGGTCGGAATCGAAACTTGGCGAGCAAAGGGTATCCTTGCTTCCGCTAGCTCGATGCACAGGATGTCCTCGTAGGCGGATTCCAACATGCCTGGGCCATAAATGCGATGGACATCGATAGAGAGGCCTATGACGCGTTTGCTGTACTCGTCTTGAAACATCGCGTATGCCTTTCGGTTGCAGGCTTCAGTCTACTTGGCAGGTGTTAATATTCGGTTAATCGATTCATTGAATTTCGGGTTTCGAGCGGTTGGTTCTTTCGAAAGTTTCCCCGCGAAGGGCACGAAGCCTCAAAGTCGCGAAGATGCGCGAAGGATCACGCCCCCACTCGTGTCAGTCGATGCCGACCGGCGATCGGTCGCGGCATTTCCAACGCAATCGATGGTGGTTCTACCGTCTCTAGCGACCTTCGCGCATCTTCGCGGCTTTGATTCTTCGTGCCCTTCGCGGGGAACCTTACCGGTGGCGCTACCCAGGAAAAACCATCCCGGATGGCACCGCCAGAGGATCGGCCCTTTCGACAATACAGCCTATTTCCGCCGGTTGCGGGCTACTGGCTGCCGGAACGGTGTTAATATTCGGCTGCTTTATTCATTGAATTTCGGGTTTCGAGCGGTTGGTTCTTTCGAAAGTTTCCCCGCGAAGGGCACGAAGCCTCAAAGTCGCGAAGATGCGCGAAGGATCACGCCCCCACTCGTGTCAGTCGATGCCGACCGGCGATCGGTCGCGGCATTTCCAACGCAATCGATGGTGGTTCTACCGTCTCTAGCGACCTTCGCGCATCTTCGCGGCTTTGATTCTTCGTGCCCTTCGCGGGGAACCTTACCGGTGGCGCTACCCAGGAAAAACCATCCCGGATGGCACCGCCAGAGGATCGGCCCTTTCGACAATACAGCCTATTTCCGCCGGTTGCGGGCTACTGGCTGCCGGACCGGTGTTAGTAATCTGTTAATCGATTCATTGAATTTCGGGTTTCGAGCGGTTGGTTCTTTCGAAAGTTTCCCCGCGAA
>JBAXFK010000311.1:0-4717 GCA_037139955.1 Rhodospirillales bacterium | reverse complement strand
GCGTAGCACCGAAGAAGGCTATTTCGCCGATCCGATCTATGGCGGCAACCGCGACAAAGTAGGCTGGAAGCTGCTCGGTTTTCCCGGATTGCCCAGCGGGGATTACCGCCATCTGATCGGCAGCAGCGAGCCTTACCGCGCCGAACCGGTCAGCGTGCTCGACGTGCAGACCGGTCGGGTGCGGGTCGATGCGGAAGGCTTCCCGAAGCATACCATTATCGAACGCGACAGGGGAAATTGAGATGTCGGCTACGAAATTGAGGGCGGTCGATGTCGTCGTCGTGGGCAGCGGTGTGGTCGGTTCGATCATGTCGATGGAATTGGCCAGTGCCGGTCTAAGCGTCGTGTGTCTGGAACGCGGCAAGCAGTTCGATCCGGATACCGATTTCCAAAAACCCAATGTGTACGACGAGCTGAAATTCGATCGGCACAGCGACATATTCCAAAATCTTGCGCGCGATACCATCACCTTCCGTAACAACGGCGCCCAAACCGCGCTGCCGATGCGCGAAATGGGGGCGTTCAAGCCGGGGGAGATGGTCGGCGGCACGGCGGCGCATTGGGGCGGCAATGCCCGACGCTTCTTGCCGCACGATTTCGCAATGCGGTCCCGCATTCAGCAACGTTACGGTAAATCCTTCATTCCCGAGGGCTGCAACCTCCAGGATTGGGGTTTGGAATGGGATGAAATCGAACCATACTACGACCAGTTCGAGCAAATCTACGGCGTCGGCGGCAAGGCCGGCAACTTGAACGGCGAGATCCAAGCCGGCGGCAATCCTTTCGAAGGTGCTCGGTCGCGCGAATATCCGAATCCGGCGACGCAGCGCACCCACGAGGGCGGGCTGTTCGCCGACGCCGCGAGTTCCCTCGGCTATGTGCCATTCCAAGGGCCGACTGCGGCGATGACGCAGGATTATCGCAATCTGTATCGCGTGCAGATGCTGGAATGCGCGCGCGGCGGCTTCTGTTCGAGCCATGTCTGCGGCCAGGGTGCCAAGGCCAATCCAATGACCTCGGTATTTCCCGCGCTGATCCGGCAACCGACATTCGAGTTGCGGCCCTTGTGCAACGTCCTGCGCGTCAATAAGGATTCCACCGGCAAAAAAGCCACCGGCGTCACCTATATCGACGCACGCGGCAACGAAGTCGAGCAGCCTGCCAACATCGTGATCTTGGGTGCTTACTGCTTCAACAACGTGCGGCTGATGTTGCTGTCCGGCATCGGAACGCCCTACGATCCGCACACCGGCAAGGGTGTTGTCGGGCGTAACTATTCGTACCAACAAGGCGGATCGGTGCAGGTGTTCTTCGACGATCGGGAGTTCAACCCGTTCTTCGGCGGCGGCCAAATCAACACCTCGATCGACGAATTCAACGGCGACGTGATAGATCGCGGACCGCTAGGTTTCATCGGTGGCGCCTATGTCAACACCGCCGCCCGCGGATCGGCGCCGATCAAGGGCAAGCAGGTCCCGACAGGGACGCCGCGCTGGGGCGCCGAGTGGAAGAAAGCCGTTGCGCATAATTACCGTCGTAACATGGCAATCACCATTCATGCGTCGTGCATGAGCTACGATCGCAACTACCTCGACCTCGATCCGACCTACCGCGACGCGTTCGGTCAGCCGCTGCTGCGCATGACGTTCGATTGGCACGAGAACGAATTGCGGATGATGGAATACCTGAACGAGCGCTGTACCGAAATCGCCCGCGCGTTGAAGGGTTCGAGTCTGGGCGGGAAGAATAAGGGGACGCATTTCGGTATCACCGGCTACCAAAGCACCCATAATGTCGGCGGCGCGGTAATGGGTAACGATCCTGCGACCAGCGCGGTTAACAAATACCTTCAATCCTGGGATGTTTCGAACTTGTTCGTGGTGGGCGGCAGCGCCTTTCCGCAAAACCCGGCGAACGGTCCGACCGAAACGATCGGTATGCTGGCTTGTTGGGCAGCCGATGCGATTAAGGAGAATTACTTGCGCAATCCCGGGTCATTAGTTTGATATCGTAACAAAAAACCCGTGCGTTTACGCCGGCAGGGATTCGCCGAGCAGACAGCCCAAGAGGTCGCGGACCGCGTCGAGGGGGCGGTCGCGCCAGTCGGTGGACCAGTTGTTCGTCCGGTTTTCGCGTTCGTGCGCAAAGGTTTCCCGCCGTCGCTGCTGGACCGCAAAGAACTGTGCGAGATCGGCGCCGAAATGCATCAACGTCTGAAGGATGTCGTTCCAGGTCTCGCCCTCGCATAGGCTGGGGGCGACGCCGAGGTCTAAGGCGATTTCGGCGATCGTGCGCCCGACGGACCTGCGGCGGACTTGGGATTCGAGTTCCTGCATCGTGGGCATGGCGAAGTGCAGCGGATGGTCCGGGTCGATCTTCTTCGGTTTCGGTTTCGGGTGCGGCGGGGCGGGGCTACCAAGCTTGAGGTTCAGCGCCGCGATGGCCGTGGCGTCGGCCGGTTCGGCGGGACGCGTGGGTTCGATGTCGCGGTTTCGATCGGCGCGGGCCAACAAAAACCGTTGCAGCATCATCGCGCGGAGGATGCCGCGTTGGACATGTGCCAGGATGCGTTTCATGTCGTGCGTGCCGAAGCCGGCAGCCAAGGTGGGGAAGCGTGGGTGGTCGGCTTTCGTCGGCAGGACGTCGTCGAGTTGGCGCCCGTAGCGCAGCAGTGAGTCGACGATCCGCAGCAGGAAGGCGATGTACGGCGGTACTGCCCGTTCCTTGGGGGGAACGGGGCTCGGGCTTGGTTCGGAGGTTGGTGCCTTCCGGTGCATGGTGGCTACGTTAACATTTATTGTTAGTAAATGTCAAGGGCTATTTCCGATGCAGGCTTATCCCGGTAATGGCGACCGGGCCGGATCTAGGCAGGCGGATACGCGGGTGGGACGGCCCACGAACGAACCGCCCCGCTTCGTTGCCTCAGTTCCCCTTGAACACCGGCTTGCGCTTTTCCAGGAACGCGTTCACTGCCTCCCGATGGTCGCCGGTTGCGTGGGCTAGCGCCTGCATCGCGGCGGACATTTCCAGCAGCGTGTCCAGCTTCACGGACCGTCCTTCGAGCAACAGGCGCTTGGCCATGCGCACGGCTTGCGGCGGGTTCACCGCCACGCGCTGTGCCAAGGCTTTTGCCGCGTCCAGCAGTTCGGCGTCGGGCACGACGCGCGACACGAGGCCGCAGGCCAGGGCCTCGGCCGCGTTCAGCATGTCGCCGGTAAACGCCATTTCGCAGGCCTTGGAGAATCCAACGACACGCGGCAGCAACCAGGCCCCGCCATCGCCGGGGACGATACCGACCTTGACGAAGCTTTCGGCGAAACGGGCGCTCTCGGCGGCGACGCGCATGTCGCACATGCAAGCGAGATCGAGGCCGGCGCCGATCGCCGGGCCGTTGACAGCGGCGATGATGGGAACGTCCAGCTTTTCGAATGCCATCGGGATGCGCTGGATGCCGTACTTATAGTAGCGGGTCGTGAGTTGCGGTTGTTGCTGGCGAATATCGAAATCGTCGCGCATCTTGCGCAAATCGCCGCCCGAGCTGAACGCGGTGCCGGCGCCGGTCAGGATCGCGACGCGGACGGATGTATCGGCGTTCAGCCGGTCGAGCGCATTCACAATGCCGTCGACTATGTCCATTTCGGAGATGGGGTTACGCATGCCGGCATCGTTCAGCGTGATCGTAACGATCCCGCCGTCTTGTTCGTAGAGTACTTTGTCGGTCATATTTTTATCCATTCCGAATGCGTTATCGTAAACCGAGCCCGCGGGCGATGATGCCGCGTAGGATTTCCCGCGTGCCGCCGCGCAGGGAGAACGAAGGGGCGTGCATCGTCGTATGCGCTAACACCGCCGAGAAATCCCGTGTCGATTTCGCATCCGGCTCGGCATCCACCAATTGGCGTGCGATCTCGGGGATTTCTTGTTCGACCAGCGCGCCGAGGTCCTTGACCATCGCCGCTTGCAACGCCGGGTTTTGGCCCATTTGCAGCATGCCGGCCACCGATCGCGACAGGCGTCGCAGCACGATGATATGCGACGACAAGCGCCCGAGGGCCACCAGCCCGGCATCGGTGGGATTGACCGCCAAAACCCGCGTCAGTTCCACCAGCATCTGGAACGACGACAAAAACCGTTCGGGGCCGGACCGTTCGAACGCGAGTTCCGAGGTGACTTGGTTCCAGCCGTCGCCCTCTTTGCCCAAAATGGCGGTGTCGGGCAGAAAGGCGTCTTGGAACACGACTTCGTTGAAATGATGTTCCCCGGTCATCGCAATAATCGGGCGGACCGAGACGCCTGGCGTGTTCCGCAGATCCACCAGCATCTGCGACACGCCGCCGTGGCGTTGTTCCGAAGTTCCGGTGCGGCAGAACAGGATCATGTATTGGGATCGGTGGGCGAAGCTGGTCCAGACCTTGGTGCCGTTGACGACATAGCCGCCCTGGACTTTAGCGGCCTTGGTTTGGACCGATGCGAGATCGGACCCGATGTTCGGTTCGCTCATACCGATCGAGAAATACGCCTCCCCGGCGGCGATGCGGGGCAGCAGGGTTTGGCGTTGTTCCTCGGTTCCGACGCGCAGGATGAGCGGGCCGGACTGGCGGTCGGCGATCCAGTGCAGCGCGACGGGGGCGCCGGCGGCGAGCATTTCTTCCAGCACAACGTAGCGTTCCAAAGCGCTGCGCTCGTGACCGCCGTATTTCTTCGGCCATGTCATACC
>JBAXFK010000310.1:0-4734 GCA_037139955.1 Rhodospirillales bacterium | reverse complement strand
GATATTCGCCGCACCATGCGACGCAATATGGGCTGGGGCGGCATCCCGTTCATCACAGTATGGAAACAGAAGCGGATCGAAAAGCCCCGTGTGATGGTGCTTTGCGACGTTTCCGGCTCCGTCGCGCCAATGTCGCAATTCTTGCTGATGTTCCTTTATGCGTTGAACGAAGCTTTGTCCGATATCAGATCGTTTGCCTTTGCCGGGTCGATGATCGAAGTGTCGGACATTCTGGAAAAAGAGCCGGTCGAGCAAGCCATTACCAAAATTATGGAAACGATCGGGTTCGGCTCCTCGAATTTCGGAAATTCCTTCGCCGATTTCGAGGATTCCTGGATGAAGGATGTTAGCAATAAAACGACCGTCATCATTCTGGGCGATGCGCGCGGCAACCGAACCGATCCCCGGACCGATATCGTTTCGCGTCTGTCGGATCGGTGTAAACGGATTATCTGGCTGAACCCGGAATATAAATCCGCGTGGGGGACGGGCGACTCGGATATGTATCGTTATGCGCCGTTCTGCAATCTGGTGACGGTGTGCAACACACTCCGTCACCTAGAACGCGCGATTACCGATATTCTGGAGAACGCCGCCTAAGCGGTGGCGCCTCCGTCTACCGCCAGGGCAACGCCGGTCACGAACGAAGCTTCGTCCGACAATAGGAATAGCGCGGCGTTGGCGATTTCCTCGGGCTCGCCCGGGCGACCCATCGGGGTTTGCCCGGCGCGCTTCCACACCAACGATTCCGCAGTTTCACCGGCTGGCATTTGGCTGTCCGGGCGCGCGACGAACACGCGCAACATCGGCGTATTGATTGGGCCGGGGCAGATTGCGTTGACTCGGATTTTTTCGCGCGCGTAACGCTTCGACAGCCCACGCACCATGCCGACGATGCCGAATTTGGCAACATTGTAGACCGGGCTGAACTGCGAACCGACCAAGCCGGAGGTAGATGCGGTAAACAGGATCGATCCACCCCCGCGCGCGCGCAGTTCTGGCAAGGCGGCTTCGGTGGTAATCAGTACCGATTTCACGTTCAGCTGCATCGTGAAATCGTATTCTTTCCAGTCTAAACCTTCGACCGATGCCGGGCCGGGGGAGCCGACATGATTCCACACGAAATCCAGTGCGCCGAATGCCTTGGTCGTGTCGCGCACGATGCTGCGGGCGAAATTCTCGTCGGTCAGATCGCCGGACAGGCCGATGGCCTTGCCGCCCGCATCGGTAATGGTCTTCACCACCGCTGCGACCGCATCGGGGTTCAAATCGACGACGGCGACCGAGGCACCCTCGGCCGCGAAACGGATCGCCCCGGCGCGGCCCATACCGGACCCGGCTGCGGATACGATGCCGATTTTATCTTTCATACGCACGATATTATGCTCCTGTGTGCATCGGAAGACTCTCGTCTTTCGACCATTCCGACAACGATGCGTCGTAAATTTTCACGTTCGTATGTCCCAGCATCGTCAGTACCAGGGCATCCGCGCTCGCAGCGATCCCACCGCCGCAATAGGCGATGACCGGGCGATTCAGCGCACCCACGGCGCCGAGCCGCTTGGCTAGTTCGTCCGGAGGTAGGAACGTATTGGTAGCGGGGTCGAGAAGATGGCCAGCCGGCACGGACACGCTGCCGGGAATCTGCCCCGGCCGCCCGTAGGTCGTTCCGGCATATTGCGCCGGCATGAGCGCATTCAGCGTGCAGATCGCGGGGTCGCCCATCGCCGCTTTCACATCGTTCAAATCGGCCATCAACCCACGCTCGGCCGTCACCGAGAAGGTTCCGGCAGGGCGCGAGATACTCGGACCGGTTTCGGCAGGGCGTCCTTCTTTGCTCCATTTTTGCCAACCGCCATCCAATACCGCAGCGTTGTCGTGGCCGAATTCGCGCATAAGCCACCACACCCGCGTTGCCCACCACGGATTTGCCGTGCTGTATGTTACCACTCGTGTGTTGTTGCTAATCCCGAAACGACGCATCGCGGCGGCGAATGCATTGGCTGTCGGGCGCATGAAGTTGGTTTTCTGTGTCGAATCCGACACGTCGCGCTGCACATCGCAAAACTGCGCGCCCTTCACATGCCCCTTCGCATAATCTCCCAAACCCGGCTCGATCTTATACGGTCCGCTCGGTTGAATCCGCAGATGCACCGTGCAGTCGAGTACGACCACATCGGGATTGGACAGATTTTGTTCGAGCCAATCGGTATCGACCAAAAATTCCGGATGGACGAAACTTGCCATGTCTCAGTGCCCCGGTGCGAGTTCTGCGAGTTCGATCACAGCATTGCCGGTCGCCGAGGGATCCAGGAACACGATTTTCGATCCGCCGTGCCCAGTTTTCCACGTGTCGCTTTGCAGCTTCACGTTCTTAGCCTTCAACTCGGCGATCGCGCCCTCGATATCGTCCACTTCGAAGCAAATGTGGAATAGACCGGTGCCTTTTTCGGCGATCCACTTAGTCACGCCCGATTCCGGCCCCTGGCCTTCCAGCAATTCGATGTAGGTTTCGCCCACCGGTAGCATCGCCAAGCGCGTTTGGCCGATCTGCTCTTCGTATTCGAGTTCGAGCCCGAACGTATCCCGCATGAGACCGAGGGACTCCTTGATGGAATCCACGGCGATGGCGATATGTTCGACGCGCTTGATTTTCATGTCCGGTTCCTCCGCAGTGCGTTAAAGCACGATAATATCGGTGAAATTGCCCCGCAATCCCAGCGTCGCATAGAGCGTATCCAGCTCCGCCAAGCCTCGCAAATCGCCGGGATGGCCCAGGTCGTGGAAACCCCGATATCCAGCCAATGCGGTCTTAAGGGCGTCATAACTATCGGCCTGTTGCATCAGCAGCGGACAAAATTCCAACACCAGGGGCGGTGTCGCCGCTAAGCTGCGCTTGCCACCCGTCAAAGCGATGCCCTCATGACCCTGAATATCCATCCAGATCAGCGTGGTTTCGGCGCCATCCGGCAGTAAATCGTCGATCGTCGTGGTCGCGACCCGCACGATGCCAGTAAACTGCGCCGCATCCTCTGCGGCGCGGGCAGTGGCAACGCGGTTATCGCCCTGGTTCGTGGCATTCAATGCGATTTCGACGATATCCCCCGCCTGCGCGCTGACAGCCGCATTCACGACGCCGATTTTATCGGCCACGCCATTCAGTGCGAGATTGGCGGCGAATAACTGGGCAATCGCGGGCACCGCCTCCACGCCGATGGCCGATGCGATCAGGCCACGGCGAACGGCGGGAATGCAGATCGTTCCGATATTAGCCCCGATATCCAGCAGCCGATCGATTGGCGGTCGCCCTGCGTCGTGCAGCAAACCGAGGGCGATTTCAAGCTTGGCGAAATCCTGGGTGCCACGAATGAACAGCTCCCGGCCCGGACCGCGATCGCGGCTGTCATGCACGAAGCTGACCTCGCCGTCGCGGGATATCAGCAGCCCACCGTAGCCCGAGTAGGAAATGGCTTCGAACAAGAAATGACGCTGGGTGCGATTGCTCGACAGCAGCAGCGGACCGATGACGACGGCCCGTAGCAGTGCAAACAGGCCAAGGTGTAAAACGGCCTTGATACGGCGACGAAATTTTTTCAGGAGATTGTAACCCCGCTATCGACGGGATAGACGTGCCCGGTGACTTTCGCGGTCTCATCGGATGCCAGGAAAACTGCCATATTGGCGATGTCTTCCGGTTCGATCAGCCCCACCAAATGGGACTTCGCTAGGTTATCCAGTGCGGCGTTACCGGCAATCAGATTGCGCACCCGATCGGTCATCGTGGCGGACGGCGCGATGGCGTTGACGCGCACGCCCAGCGGCGCGAACTCCACGGCCATGGAGCGAGTCATCGCCGCCACCCCGCCCTTGGCGGCGGTATAGCAATCGCGGCCGGGGATTCCCATCAGCGCGACGTTGGAGGACATGTTGATCACCGATCCACCACCGGACTTGACGATCGCGGGAATGCCGAACTTGCAGCCCAAAAACGTTCCGAACAAATCCAGTTTGATCACCCGCCAGAATTCGTCGATCGGTGCGTCGATCACGGTATCGTCGATGTTGGTGGAACCGCCGGCATTGTTGTGCAGCACATGCAGTGCGCCGTAATGTTGCATACACCGCGCGATCGCGGCCTGCATGCTTTCCGGATCGGTGACATCGGTGCGGACGAAGATCGCGTCTCCGCCGGCCTGCTGGATGATCTGCGCGGTCTGCTCCCCGGCTGCCACGTTCAGTTCGGCGACCACCACGCGCGCGCCCTCGGCCGCCATCTTCTGCGCCGTGGCACGGCCGATGCCGGTGCCCGAACCGGTGATCAGCGCCACCTTGCCTGCCAGTCTATTCATGTGCGACGTTTCCCTATCGGCTCAATTCTCGTGTCATTTCGTCGATTCCGTTGACTGTCAATGGGAACATTCGTCCCTCCATCAGATCGTTCAGCATCGTGATCGACCGCACATGGCCCCAGCTCTGTTTCGGGGTTGGGTTCAGCCATGCTGCGCGCCGGTAGTGACCGCTGAGGCGGTCCAGCCATACCGTGCCGGCTTCCTCGTTCCAGTGCTCGACTGAACCGCCAGCCATGGTGATCTCGTAGGGACTCATGGCGCCGTCGCCGACGATGATCAGCTTGTAATCGGGTCCATAGGTGCGCAGGACCTGCCAGGTCGGAATGACTTCCTCATGCCGGCGGCGGTTGTTTTTCCACACACGCTCATACGGACAATTGTGGAA
>JBAXFK010000309.1:0-4739 GCA_037139955.1 Rhodospirillales bacterium | reverse complement strand
CAGGGTCTAAACTTCCGGGGGGGAGATGTCTCACTCTTGTTGGCACGGAGGGGACTGCCGACAAGATAATCGACAAAACGACAAGACCGAAAATTACGGTCACCGGATCGTAACGTAACCGGTAACCGACGGAGCCCCAATAGCCTCTTTGTTTCGGTGCAGCTTGTTCTGTCGCGGAGAAATGCGGGAGGGTCATAGAATTGGACATGGTCAGGTCCGCCGAATGCGCGGGTCGATCCAGGACTGCATTAGATCGACCAGCAGGTTGGTAGCCACGAAAATCAGAGCCAGCATCAGGATTGTTCCCTGCAAAACCGGCACGTCGCGATTGACAATTGCCTTGCTCAGTAGAAAACCGCTGCCGGGCCAGGTGAAAACGGTTTCCACCAGGATCGATCCCCCCATAAGGTAGCCGAATTGCAAGCCCATCACCGCGAGCACTTGCGGCAGCGCATTCTTCAACACATGACGGATAACAGCGGTTTCGCTTAGGCCTTTGGCACGCAACGTAATAACAAAATCTTGATTCATCACCTCGGCCACCGCCGCTCGGGTGGTGCGGGCGATGATGCCGATCGGCACCATCGACAGAGTAATCACCGGCAGGATCATGAATCGCGCATCGGCCCAGACCAAGATGTTGAAGCCGTCGGAACCGTTGGCACCCATGCCGGTGGCGGGTAGCACCATTGCCTCGACCGCGCAGAGAATGACCATCACGATACCGAACCAGTAGTTCGGCAGGCTGACACCGATCACAGCGGTGCCGGTCAGAAGTCGATCGATCCATTTGCCGGGGAAACAACCGGCAATGGCGCCCATGGCGAAACCGGTCGAGAACGCAATGGGTACCGCAAACAAAGCCAGTGTTGCGGTGTTGTGGACAGCGCCCATGACTTCCAGAATTACCGGCCGGCGGCTTGCGATGGATTGCCCGAAATCGCCGACCAGAACGCGACCCAGCCACTTCAGAAACTGGATTGGCAACGGTTGATCGAATCCATAGGCGGCTTTCACCATCGCGATGGTGTCCGCCGATGCATCCGATGGCAAGATCGTTTGCAGGGGATCCCCCGGTGCGAGATACACCAGGGAGAAACAGACAACACTAACACCGAACGCGATGGGAAGAGCGTAGAGGAGCCGGCGAATAAACAGGTTTATCACGGCATCACCTCGATCGGCGTAAGGTCTTGGAACCAATTTTGCGCCTGGACGAAACCCTTCAGCTTCGGCGACAGCGCACGCGGATTGATATCGTGCACAACGAAGATCATCAGCGCTTTTTCGCTGTGCAGTTCATGCAATTTCGTCAGCAGAGCCAAACGCTTCGGTCCGTCGAATTCGTTCAGAATTTCGGTAACAAGGTCTTCCGCGCCCTGATCGAAGAAATGTCCCCAGTTGGCACCGGCCGGCGACCAGTGAAATTTCCAAACCGGCTTGATCAGCGCGCTCAAAGGGTCCAGCAAACCGCGCGATCCGTTGTAACCGTCGATATCTGGATATTTCACCACGCCGGAACGCGCGATTTCAATCAGGCTGTTCCAGTCCATCACCTTGAACTCGATCTGGAAACCCACTGCTTCCAACTGCGCTTTGAATAATTCGTTCATTGGCAGCGGCTGCATCTGGCCGGAACCGGAGGTCGAAATCGCCAGCGTCAATTTACACGGCATGCAGCCGGCTTCTTTCAGTAGCGCTTTAGCTTTTTCCGGGTTGTATTCGTATTTCATCGGATTGCCGTAGGTCGGCGAGCCCGGCGGCATCGTGGTGTAACCCTCGATCGCCATGCCGTTCAGTAATTCCACGAACTCCGACCGGTTCAACGCGTGATTGGCCGCACGCCGCACCCGAATATCGGTCATCGGTCCACGCACGAAATTTAGAATGAACGGCCAATTATGCGGATATTTGTTGGTCACGATCTGCATGCCGGCCGATTTCAGGCGCGGAATGGTATCGGGCGACGGTGCTTCGATAAAATTCACCTGGCCCGTCATCAATGCAGCCGCTCGGGTTGCCGCTTCCGGCATCGGCAGCAGTACCAATTTGTCGTGATGCGGGACGCGCTTAGGGTCCCAGTAAGTTTTGTTGGGCAGCAATTCCAAGCGCTCGTGCGCGACCATGCGGCTGAAACGATACGGTCCCGTGCCTGAGGGATCGTTAGCGTAGGCGTTCCAATCGTATTTCAGGGCTTCCGCTTTGCAACGGCTGATCATCAATGTGTAGGCCATCGAGTATGGAAACAGGGATTCGACAACCTTTGTTGTAATGGCAACGGTATGGTCGTCGATTTTTTCGATTGATTCGTAATTCGTCGTGTAAGCACGAGACAAAGCCATCTGCTGGGTGAAATATTGCGGCGCTTTCGGGTCCGTCACCCGAGCCATATTCCAGACCACGTCGTCGGCGGTGAAGGGACATCCGTCGTGCCACTTCACACCCTCCCGCAGATGGAAAATCCAGCGACGCTTGTTGTTGGGGTCGATCTCCCAACTCGTTGCGAGACCGGGCTTGATGTCGGACGCGTTATCGCGGGACGACAGGTCCCACAGCGCCAAGCCATCGTATAGATTGTAGCCGACGAAACGGAATCCTTCGAAGCCTTGGTCGGGGTTACCGGTGGTGACCGGAATGTCGCCGGCGGTCATGCCGACCGTCAGGACGGACTCAGCCTGTGCGGTGCCGGTCAGTCCCAGCGCGAGCGCCGCGACGGTCAGTAAGTTTGGGAATCGGCCGAAAACCATATGCGCGCTCCTGCATGCGAAATGTGCGGCGCGGGAGGCGCCGACTTCGCGTTGTGCAGTGCAGCATATTCATTTGGTCGTTTAATGTGCAAGCGATAAATATCGTGATAAGTTAGACTATAAAATAGCCTTATGCAAAATATTTAAGCCCACTATTTAATCATCATCGGCGGTTGGACCGACGCCGGATCCAGGCCCAGTTCGTATATCCCCATGTTCCACAAACAAAAATCGGACGGCGGAGGCTGAATCGCTCCTGGCGCGGCGTCGCGGAACAGTTGCTCCAGCCGCGAACCTTTGAAAATCGCATGCGCTCCGCCGAGGTTCAAAGCCACCCGGCCGATGCGCCCCACGGCCTCCCCCACCACGTATTTCGCTCGGTATAAGGCGGCGGTGGTCTCATCCGTCGGCCCGTCGCGGTCGCTGAGCCACGCGGATCGGTAAACGATCAACCGGGCCGCCTCGAGATCGGCGGATAGTTCGGCGACATGGCGGCGAACATCGGGATGGTAGGCTAGCGGCTGGGCATAGCCCTCCGGGCGGCGTTCGCGCACAACTCGCCGCAATTCATCGTAGGCCGCGACTGCGACTCCCAGATAGACGGCGGTGTACGAGCCCCAAAACCAATTGAAATAGCTGCGCCGGAACGTGCGCAGGTCGTTGGTCCATAACAGCGCAGCGCGTTCGTCGACGGCGCAATCGTCCAACAGCAGCGCGTCGCTACGAGTCGCCCGCATCCCCAGCACGTCCCAGTTCGCATCGACGCGCCGCCCTGGCGCATCGCGCGGGACCAGCATCAACGCCCCAGCGGTCGGGGCGGTCATCCCATCGGGGTATGTCAGCACCATCGCATAGTCGGTTGCGCCCAACATCGAAGCGAACATTTTCCGCGCGTTTATGCGATAGCCGCCGGGAACTCGGACGGTGCGCGCGGTCAGGGGGCGCTCGCCGATCAGAGAGGTATGGCCGGGTTCGGAGAAATTACCCCCGATCAGAGCCCCTCGGTTCACCACCAAATCGGCGATGTAGCGCTTGGTCGCCTCCGACACCTCCGGGCTTTCCAGCACTGGGTTCACCACCGAGGCATGCATATTGAACGACAGCGCGGTGGAGGGGCAGCCCTGCCCGAGCGCCTCGTATGCTAGAGTATGACCGAGGAAACCGACACCCTGCCCGCCATAAGCCTTTGGCACCGTGAGAGCCAGAAACCCCTCGCTGCGCAGGATGTCGTAGTTTTCGGTCGGGTGCGACGCGTCCCGATCGTGCGCCGCCGATCGTGTGGCGAAATCGGCGGCCAATTCCAGGCAACGATCGCGCAGGCGCGCGTGTTCGGACGACGGCGCAAAATCCACTTCTGCCCCCTATCAGATCGCAATCGCCCCGCCGTCCACGTGGATCTCCGACCCTGTAATATAGGACGACTCGTCGGACGCCAGAAACAAGATGGCATAGGCGACTTCGTCCACCTCGCCCGGCCGGCGCATCGGGATAACGTTCATGCGCTTGGCCCGCACCTCGGGTTCTGCCGTGCGCCCGGATGTGCGCATCGCCGGCATGATCCCAGGATGTACCGAGTTACAGCGGATTCCATCCTTCGCATGCTGCACCGCCACCGATTTGGTCATCAACCGCACCGCCGCCTTCGACGCGTTGTAGGCCATATGGATCCCCTCGGATCCGATAATGCCGGCAATGGAGGACAAATTGACGATCGAACCGCCCTCCCCCGCCGCCATCGCCGCGACGCCGTATTTCAAGCCCAGGAACACGCCTGTCGCGTTGATCCCCATGATCCGGTTCCACGCATCGGTCGAATACAGGTCCTGCTCGGCGCTCCCCGACACGCCGGCATTGTTCACCAGCACGTTCAGCTTGCCGAAATGCCGGACAGTCGCAGCGACGACATCGGCCCAACTCGCCTCATCGGTGACATCCAGGCGCTGGAACAGTGCGGAGCCGCCGATCGAATCCGCCACCTGCTTGCCCTCGTGC
>JBAXFK010000308.1:0-4743 GCA_037139955.1 Rhodospirillales bacterium | reverse complement strand
ATCCATCACTGTCCCCGTGGCGCTGATTTGCACCTTCGCGGTGATGTATGTGCTCGATTACAGCCTGGACAATCTGTCGCTGATGGCGTTGACGATCGCCGTCGGGTTCGTGGTCGACGACGCCATCGTGATGCTGGAAAACATTTACCGGCACATCGAAAACGGCATGCGCCCGATGGAAGCCGCAATCAAAGGGGCCGGCGAAATCGGCTTCACCATCGTTTCCATCAGCCTGTCGCTGGTCGCGGTGTTTATTCCCTTATTGCTCATGAGCGGTATCGTCGGACGCCTGATGCGCGAATTCGCCATGACCGTGACCATCGCGGTGCTGGTGTCGGCCGTTGTGTCGCTGACGCTGACTCCGATGATGTGCTCGCGTTTCTTGAGCCACCATCATGGCCGCCACAACGTTCTCTATCGCTGCATCGAGGGTTTCTTCACCGCTTTGCTGAACGGCTATGCTCGGACACTCGATATCGCGCTACGGTTTCGGTTTTGCACGTTGATTGTCTTCTTCGTCACGGTATTTCTGTCGGGCTACTTGTTCGTGGTATCGCCCAAAGGTTTCTTCCCGGCGCAGGATACCGGTGTGATCGTCGGCATTACCGAGGGCGCGCAGGACATTTCGTACCAGCACATGTCCGAACTTCAAAAGAAGCTGACCGCAGTGATCGCTGCGGACCCGGACACTGCGGGCTTCGCGTCGAATGTCGGCACCGGCATCACCGGGCAAACGACCAACAACGGCCGGGTGTTCATCGCGCTGGTACCGTGGGAGCAGCGCAAGGGCGGGACGGCCCAGCAATTCATCGCTCGTAATCGCGCAAAGCTGGCCAAGATCGAGGGCGGGCAGTTGTTCATGCAAGCAGCGCAGGACATCCGCGTCGGCGGTCGGCCCACGAAGACCGAGTTCCAATATACCCTGCAAGATGCCGATCTCGACGAATTGTCGGCATGGTCGCCCAAGGTGTTGGACAAGCTGCGATCCTTGCCCATGGTGCGCGACGTCACCAGCGACCAGCAGAGCGGCGGCACCACAGCGACGTTGACGATCGACCGCGACGCCGCCGCGCGTTTCGGCATTCAGCCGCAGGTTATCGACGACACGCTGTACGACGCGTTCGGGCAGCGTCAGATCACACAGTATTTCAGTCAGGTGAACACACACCGTCTGATCCTGGAAGTCATGCCGGGGCAGAGCGGCGATCTTGAAACCATCGACAAGCTCTACGTCAAATCCAACACCGGTCAGGTCGTGCCGCTCGGTTCGTTCGTGAAATGGTCTACCGTGCCTGTCCGGCCCCTATCGATCAGCCATCAGAGCATGTTCCCGGCCGTCACCATCAGCTTCAATCTGGCGCAAGGCGCGGCGCTGGGCGATGCCGTGGTCGCGATCAACGCGGCGATGGCCGAGATGCGGGCGCCGCTGTCGCTGCAAGGCTCGTTTCAAGGCACCGCGCAGGCGTTCCAGGCGTCGTTGAAGACCATGCCCTATCTGATCGCCGCCGCGTTCATCACTGTGTACATCATCCTTGGCATTCTCTACGAAAGCTTCGTGCTGCCGATCACCATTCTGTCGACCATTCCCTCGGCCGGCGTGGGCGCGTTCCTGATCCTGCGTTACGCCGGGCTCGATCTGTCGATCATTGCGCTGATCGGAGTGATCTTGCTGATCGGTATTGTGAAGAAGAACGGTATCATGATGGTGGACTTCGCCATCTCGGCCGAACGCATAGGCGGTGCCACGCCCTACGATGCGATTCGGGAGGCGTGTTTGCTCCGCTTCCGTCCCATCCTGATGACCACCATGGCCGCACTCCTCACCGGCCTCCCCCTCATGCTCGGGCATGGTGCCGGATCGGAACTGCGGCAGCCCCTGGGTTACGCGATGGTGGGCGGGCTGGCGCTGAGCCAAATACTCACGCTGTACACCACGCCCGTGGTGTACCTATACATGTCGCGATTGCAGACGTGGCTAATGGGTAGTTCGTCGCGCATGCCGACTCTAGCGGCGAAGCTGAACGAGGCGGAGGCGGACTAGCGGTCCGATCCAGACCTTCGGCTCCCGCATGTCGGGTGAATCGGCCCGCCCAATCGAAGACTAACCGTCTTCCTGCCGTGCCATCGGCTGGATGAACTGCGGCACGGTATCCCAGGGGAACAGGATCCAGGTGTCTTGCGGCACCTCGGCGACATGCGTGTCGGCCGTGTCCTTGCCCGCTGGCTTCACATAGACGCAGGCATAATGCGCTTTGGGGAGAAGGCCGCGCACCACGCGGGCCGTGGTGCCGGTATCCGCCAAGTCGTCGATCACTAGAAAGCCGGTGCCGTCGCCGGCGATATCGGGGGATTTGGTCACCGTCGGTGTGCCGATTGTTTCGTCGCGATAGGTCACGACGCAGATACTATCGACCAGTCGCAAATCGAGTTCTCGCGCGACGATCGCGGCTGGGATCAGGCCGCCGCGGCTTACTGCGACAATGCCCCGGAATGGACCGACGCCCAGCAGTTTGCCGGCCAGCGTGCGGGCGTCGCGGTGCAGTTGTTCCCAGCCGACCGTCAGATAGTCGCGTGCCATTTCGTGTCTTTCAGAACAATTTGCCGCCGTTCGGCATAACGAAGTCGGGCTTTATCAGCACCACCGCGCCATGCGCGTCGGGCATCCCTAGCGTGAGGACCTGACTCATGAAAGGCCCGATCTGGCGCGGCGGAAAATTCACCACCGCGCAAACCTGCCGGCCTATCAGTTGGTCCGGGTGGTAATGCACGGTCAGTTGCGCAGACGATTTTAAGATACCGATTTCCGGCCCGAAATCGATCGTCAGCTTGATGGCCGGCTTGCGCGCTTGGGGGAAGGGTTCGGCATCGACGACCGTCCCGACCCGTATATCTACTCGCTCGAAATCCGCGAACCCAATCTGTTCGGTCATGACTGTCTCCACTTTGCAAAACCACGGTTGGCGCGTAAGCGTGGTCGGAAATTAGCCCCGATCCGAGGACCGTCCATGCGCGATTACCAGATGCCCGGCCGCAGCCCAGTCTATGCCATGAACGGCATGGCTGCCACATCCATGCCGGCCGCGACCCTGGCGGCGCTGGACGTTTTGCGGGCCGGCGGTAACGCGCTCGACGCCGCCGTCGCGGCGGTTTCAGTGCTTTGCACGATCGAGCCGCAATCGACCGGCATCGGCGGCGATTGCTTTTGTCTGTATGCGCCGAACGGCACCGGCAAGGTCTACGCCCTGAACGGGTCGGGCAAGGCACCGGCCGGGGCGAACATCGACTGGTTCGAGAGTCACCAGATTCGCGGGATCGAAAATACCTCGGCCCATTCCGTTACCGTGCCGGGCGCTGTCAGCGCGTGGGAAACGCTGCTGAAGCGCTTTGGCACCAAAGGCTTCGACGAGTTGCTGCAACCCGCTATTCGCTATGCGGAAAATGGCTGGCCCGTACACTCCAAAGTGTCGTGGGATTGGGCGGGCGTGGAAGGCAAGCTACGCAAGCAGGGCACGCACCGCTTCCTGCCGAACGGGACGACACCGAAACCCGGCGATATTTTCCGCCAGCCCGAGCTGGCCGAGACCTTGCGCGGCATCGCCAAGCACGGCGCCAAGGCGTTCTACGAAGGTCCGGTCGCGGCCGATATCGTCGCCACATTGCGTGCGCGCGGCGGCCTGCATACGGAAGAAGATTTCCACAACGGCCTGCACGCGGCCGAGTTCGTCGATCCCATCTCCATCGGCTACAGGGGCCACGAGGTCTACCAGTGCCCGCCCAACGGTTCGGGCATGATCGTACTGATGCTGCTGGGCATGCTGGAGGGGCTATCCCCGAACGACGGGCCGAACGGCTTGATACGCGCGCACCGTCATATCGAGGCCGCGCGCCTTGCCTACCGCGACCGCGATGCGTTCCTGGCCGATCCCAGCCAGTCGGACGTGCCGCTGAAGAAGCTTCTCAGCCCCGAGTATTTGGGGAAGATGCGGGCGCTGATCTCCGACACCGCCGCGATGAAGGATCTGCCGACCGCCGGGGAGGATTTTCTGCCGCGCCATCGCGACACGGTTTATCTTTGCGTGGTCGACAAAGACGGCAACGCGTGCAGCTTCATCAACTCGCTGTTCCAATCTTTCGGCAGCGGCATTCTGGCCGAGCAATCCGGGGTGATGTTGCAAAACCGGGGTTTCGGCTTCCGAGTGCAGCGCGGTCATCCGAACTGCATCGCGCCGAATAAGCGCCCGCTGCACACCATCATCCCGGGCATGGTAATGAAGGACGGGCAGGCGGTTATGCCCTACGGCGTCATGGGCGGACATTTCCAGCCGATGGGTCAGACCTGGTTCCTACATAATTTCTTGGAACACGGATTGGACATTCAGGAGGCGATCGATTTGCCGCGCCTGTTCCCTTATGGCGGCAAGGTCGAGGTCGAGCGCGGCATTTCTCGTGCCGTGTGCGAGGGTTTGACCCGTATGGGCCACGATCTCGTGGAAGCCGATCGCCCGCATGGCGGCGGCCAAGCAATCTGGATCGATCGGGAGCGCGGTTGTCTGGTTGCCGGATCGGAGCCTCGTAAGGACGGGTTGGCCCTGGGTTACTAACGGCGGACAATCCAGTTTACCCCCCTCCGCCTGTCGAAAGGGGGCGAATACCCGAGTGTGTCGTGGGAATGCGAAGGAGCCTAGTGGCCCCGTGTTCGCAAAATGTTCTTGACATTCGATACAACCTGTGGTCGTATTATCC
>JBAXFK010000307.1:0-4745 GCA_037139955.1 Rhodospirillales bacterium | reverse complement strand
CAGGGTCTAAACTTCCGGGGGGGAGATGTCTCACTCTTGTTGGCACGGAGGGCCGGGTCTATGCGCGACACTCCAAACGCTTTGTCCCGAGCCCGTATGGCGTTAGGCCGCGCGGTCTTTCCATAACAAATATCGCATCGTTCCGCCGGTTTGGATTTCCAGCTCGCACGGGAATTTGGCCGCAGCGCCGAACAGCGTGGTGGGTAGGACAGCATCGCCGTTCGTCCAGCGGAAGCCGTTATCCGGTTCGAATGCGTGAAAGCCATCGGTCAAGCTGGGATCGTTCGCGTCCAAAATCGTTACGTTAGGCCCGCTCCAAAGCCGAATTTGCCGAATAGCGACCCCGAGGGAGCGAGCATCGCGCGACAGACCGATTTCCGTCGGGGTTGTCTCGCGCGAGACGACGCGCAGATCGGTAGGGCGCCTGCGCAGTTGGAAAGCGTAAAGCCCGTCGTGCATGGACAGCGGGTCCAGCCGCTGACCGTCGACCGATAGATGCAAATCGGCGTCCTCGGTTAAAGGCAGGGCAGGGCGGTCGCCTGCGCGATCCAGCAGCCGCCGCCAGACTGCATCTACGATGGCGCCGCCGGTCAGCACGGGCGCGCAGGGTTCCTGCGGTGGCAGTCCCCAGCCGCTGTTGGCATTTTGGAACAACCACCGATTGCCGTCGTCGCGATAGCTTTCCGCCGGGGCGCCATTGGCCAACAGGATGTCGTGGCTCTCCAGCTCCACATGATACAAATGCACTTCCCGCGCTCGATCGTCCCACAGGATGGAGCGGTGATTGATTAGGAATTCCACGGGGATCAGCACATCGTCGATCCAGAAGGCGTGGCCCTTGGTAACCCGCAGATCGTAGTACGGCACGTTCGCCTCCAACGCGCCTCGGCGGACGATGACGGGCGTGGCGGCGCTGCGTTGTCCCTGTGTGGCCAAAACGCGACCCTCGCCGATCCAGGTTATGCGGCTGGTGCCGCCGCGCGCGGTGCGGACGGTGTCGCCGATGGCCAGTTGTTCGACGAACACGTCCCCCGCAGGCGTGGCGATTTTCGTGCCCGATAGGAAGCACAGCGTGACCCCGGCGCCCCCGGCCCCGTTGCTGCTGGGGTAAATCAACGCATTGCCGACCGGCATGTGGATCGAGCCGCTGCCGCCACCGGTGAGGGCGAAGTTCAGTAAGCCGTCGTTGTAGACAATACTGTCGGGGTCGACGCCGGCCAGATCGATGGTACCGCCCAAGGCGAAACCGGCGATGGTCCCGGCCATGGCGGTGGGGTTATCCAGTCTCAGTACCGCGTTGGTGCCGCTTAGGACGATCGTTTCTCCGCTGGCGACGGTGCCCTGGACTTCTAGCGTGCTGTCGGCAGCGATGGTGATGGAACCGGTGCCGATCGCATCGGCCACCGTCAGGCTGCTGGGGTCGATGACCACCACGCCGTCGTTTTGGAACGATCCCGCATCGGTCAGCGTTGCGTTCAGCAGGGTCAGCGTGCCGCTATTGGTCAGCGTCGTGCCGGCGGCCTGGGTGTTGCTGCCGGTCAGGGTCCACGAGGCACCCGTATCGATCGTGGTCTGTGCAAAGTGCACGAACTGCGCGCCCAGATTTGCAATGGTGCCGGCCGAGGCGCCGGACGCCAGTTCCAGCGTGCTGACAGCGGTGGCACCGATCGTATTGCCGCCCTCCACAAGGCCCGAGAGCGCAAAACCGGGATCGAGGATCAACCGGTTGTCGGAACCGGCGGCGAAATGCACGGCGTCGATGTCGCCGAATACGCTACCGGCATTCTCGACGGTCGCGGACCCGCTTGCGACGTAAATACCGTGGTGGGCGCTCGCCAAGCCGCCGGCTTGGTTGGTAAAGACCCCGCCGTGGCTGAAATAGGCGCCGAAATCGCGCCCGGCAATCGTGCCGGCGTTCGTCGCGGTGCCGCTGCTCCCATAAAACACGACGCCGTCGCGCCCGGCGATCTGTCCGCCGGATTGGTTGGTCAAATTGCCGACCGCGAAGAACGCGGCGCCTTTGTCGCTCGCAGCGATGCCCAACGTGCCGGCATTCACGACTGTGGCCGCGCCGTTCGCTCGGACGGCATTGTAGCCGGCGATGCGGCCGCTGGATTGGTTGACCAGCACGTTGCTGTCCGACAGCACGATGCCGTTGGCGGCCAAAAGCCCGGCGATGCTGCCAGCGTTGACGACCGTGGCGGCGCCGGCCCGCACGATGGCGCCGTTGGTCGCGGTGACCAGCCCGCCAGACCGATTGGTGAAGCTGCCGCCGGTCAGGTCGAGGCCGTAGCCGGAGCCGGCAATGGTCCCGGCGGTACCGTTGATCAGCACGCCCCCGGTGCGCACCGCGCCAACCGCCGTGCCGGCGTTGATGATGGTGCCACTGTTGACCACGCTCCCGCCCAAGACGAACGTGTTGGTCCCGGCCAGTTCCCAATAGGCGTTTGTGTCGATCGTGGTCTGGGCGAAGTGGACGAACTGCGAACCTATCCCGGAAATCGTGCCGGCGGTGGCGCCCGACGCCAGCTCCAGCGTGCTGACGGCGGTGGCGCCGATCGTATTGCCGCCCTCCACAAGACCCGAGAGCGCGGACCCGGGATCGAGGATCAAGCGGTTGTCGGACCCGGCGGCGAAATGTACGGCGTCGATGCTGCCGGATACGCTACCGGCATTCTCGACGATCGCGGACCCGCTTGCCACGTAAATTCCGTGGTGAGCACTCACCGATCCAGCGCTCTGGTTGGTGAAGGTGCCGTTATGCGCGAAATAGACCCCGAAATCGGTCCCGGCGATCGTGCCAGCGTTGGTCGCGGTACCGCTGCCGCCGTACATTGCCACGCCGTCGCGCCCGGCGATCTGTCCGCCGGATTCGTTGGTCAGATTGCCGACGGCGAAGAACGCGACGCCCTTGTCGCCCGACGCGGTCCCCAGCGTCCCCGCATTCGATACCGTGGCTGCGCCGTTCGCTCTGACGGCATTGAAGCCAGAGATGCGGCCGCCGGACTGGTTGATCAGGACGTTGCTGCCGGACAACACGATGCCGTTGGCGGCCGAGGATCCGGCGATGCTGCCGGCATTGACCACCGTGGCGGCGCCGCTGTGGATGGTCGCCCCGTTCACGCCGCTGACCAGCCCGCCCGATCGGTTGGTAAAGCTGCCGCCGGTCAGATCCAATCCGTAGCCGGTCCCGGCGAGGGTGCCGGCGTTGAGCAAAGTGCCGCTGTTCGTCACGCTCCCGCCCGCGACAAACGTGTTCGCCCCGGTCAGCACCCAGTATGCGTTCGCGTCGATCGCGGTTTGGGTGAAGTGCAGGAATTGCGAACCCAACCCGGACAGGGTGCCGGCCGACGCCCCGGACGCCATTTCCAGCGTGCTGACAGCGGTGGCGCCGATGGTGTTGCCACCCTCGACTAGGCCCGAGAACACGGCGCCGGGATCGACGATCAGCCGATTGGTGAATCCGGCCGCGAACCGGAGCGCGGCGGTCGTTCCAGCGACGGTGCCGGCATTTTCGACAGTAGCCGCACCGGCGTGCATGTCGACGCCTGTCGCTGCGCTGACCGAGCCGCCGGCACGGTTCGTCAGCGTGCCGCCGAAGCGCAAGTAAACACCGAGGTCGGTGTTCGCGATGGTGCCGGCATTGTCGACTGTGCCGCCGCCACCGAGGGCCGCGATCCCATCGCGCCCCCCGATCCGTCCGCCGGATTGGTTGGTGACGTTGGCGGCTCCGAGCAACCAGACACCTGCGTCGTTGGATGCGAGCCCCAAAGTGCCGGCGTTGACGATCGTGCTCGCATCGCTCGCGACGACCGCGTCGAAGCCGGCGATCAGACCGCCCGCTAGGTTGATCAGTTGGCTATCGTTGGTGAGGTTCGCACCGTTGCCGCTTGCGGCAGTGCCGAGAATTGTTCCGGCATTGACGACGTTGCCACCGCCGCTGAAGAACCCGATGCCGGCGGCGCCTTTAATGGTGCCTCCAGTTCCATTCGTCACGAAGCCGTTGGGTACGAATAGAGCTAACCCTTGGTCCCTACCGGTCAGCAGTCCATCGTTGGATATCGTAGCGGCACCGACCACCACATTGATAGCATTTTGGCCCGAGATTGTTCCGCCGCTCGAATTGCTGACGGTGCCGTCACCGAAGAGCGCTATTCCAACGACGTTTCCTGCGAGAATGCCGGCATTCGCGATCGTTGCCGGATGGGAGGTCAATAATATAGCGTAATTTCCGGAAATCGCGCCTCCTGCACGATTGGTGACAGCCCCACCTCGCGTTAACAGGACACCGGCGGAATTGCCCGCGATTGAGCCGGCATTGTCGACCGATCCTTCGTACCCCTGTATCATCACCCCGGTGCCGCCGCCGATCGAACCCCCGGTTCGATTGGTCACGTCGCCGCCCCGCAGGTACACGCCGAACCCACTGCCCGCGATCGTGCCGGCATTGTCGACGGTGCCCCCCACGCCCAGGCCCGCGACGGCTGCACGCCCGGCGATCCGACCGCCGGATACGTTGGTAACGTTGGCCGCCCCGATCACCCAGGCCCCGGAATCTCCGGACGCGAGCCCCAAAGTGCCGGCATTGACGATTGTGGCTGCGCCGCTGACACTGACAGCCTGGAAGCCGACGATGCGGCCGCCGGCCTGGTTATTCAGCGTGTTGCCGGTGCTGAGCATCACGCCCGCGCTGGCTGTTCCCGAGGAGGCGATACTGCCGGCGTTGACGACGACAGCGCTTCCGC
>JBAXFK010000306.1:0-4769 GCA_037139955.1 Rhodospirillales bacterium | reverse complement strand
GAGCGAGCTTAAATTGCCGAACCCGGTGTATCAAAGTCGTTGACACGTTCCGAAACCCATCTCGCAACTCCCGCAAGCGACCGACGCGGCACTCGGCGTAGCTCGGCTGTGCGAATTGCAAGAACAGGGCTGGAGTTATATTCGCATGTGAGAGGCGGCGTATTTATACGGTCCACCCGAGCGGATCGGCCCACGCATGGGCCGATGAGACGCGACTTCAAAAAAAATCCAACATCGATACAAGCCATAGTTGTATATACCGGATGCAACATCGGAAACGGCCCGAATATTGGCAGTAACGTTTTTGTGAAACGCCTCATTTCCGGGCAAAAACAAACAAAAGCCCGTATTCGGACGCATCCGGGTCGCTTGACACTACACAGGCACAAACCGATACACGGGTCGGACGGTGTTAGATAAAGCGTTGCCCTATCCGGTAAAATTCAGCCGCCGGTGCCGTCGCGCTCGGAAAGCATCTACTCAAACGTTAGCAATGGGGAACAACAATGCTCGATACGATCAAGACAGCGAAGGCACTGATTGCCGACCGCAAAGCCGTGACCGCTTTGGAATACGCTATGATCGCTGGCATCATCGTCGCCGTGATCGCCGTCGGCTTCGGCGTGCTTGCGAGCAACATCAGCAACACGTTCAACGGCATCGGAACCAACATCTAACCGTCGATCGGCCCTAACGCGCGCTCGGCCCACCTGGCCGTACGCATCGGGGACATGCTGGCCAACAGCGAGGGCGAGTAGCATAATCCCGCGCGGTTCCAAAAACAGGAAACGCCGCGATGCTGCCGCCCCCCGCTTTCCACCACATTCATTTGAATTCGGTCGATCCCGACGCCGCTATCGCCTTCTACACGCGGCAATTTCCCAGCACGTCCGCAGGCATGTGGGGTGGGCATAAGGCGCTGCTCTCGCCGAACAATATCATGATCCTGTTCGATAAAGTGGAAACGCCGCCCGCCACGTCGCCGCCCAGCGCCATCTGGCATTTCGGCTGGCACGTCACGGACGTCCGCCGCAACATCGACACCTACAAAGGCCGACCCGAGGTATCGCTCCGCCCGCTCTACACCACCGACGCCGGCGAATACGTCCACATCAATAGCGATACTTGGCCCGCCCCCAAGGGCAAAGCCCCCGGCCTGACCAAACCGCAGATCGCAGACGCCATCGCCAACAACGTCCGGCCGGCAGGCGGCGGCGGATTCGCTTATATGGATGGGCCGGACGGCGCGCTGGTGGAATATGTCGGCGACTTCCCTACCGAATATTTCGACCACGTCCATCTTTGGCAAGAAGACCCTTTCGCCGCCCTGGATTGGTACCGGACCCACCTAAACGCCCCCGTCCGTGCCGGGTTCGTTCCGCCAACGCCCGAGGAACGCAAAATCGTGCGCGGCAACGAGAAATCCTGGCCGTCGCTAACATTGAACGGCATGTATCGGGAGCCCCGCGCCGGCGTGGTATTCGGCGACGTGGTGCTGACCTGGTACGCCAATCAATGGGACAAACCGCTGGTCCCATCGCGCGGCCAGTTGCAGGACCATATCGCTTTCGCCGTTGCCGATCTCGATGCGTGGGAAGCAAAATTGCGCAACGAGGGCGTTACCGTCCTGGAACCGATCGACAAGCTGGGCGATACCCGCGCCTTCACGATCGAGGGCCCGAGTCGCGAAGCGATCGAAATCGTCGAAATCAGGTAAACACCCCCGGCAACCGCTGTACCGCCGCGCCCGGCACCATCTGCGCCATCGCGGCGAGGTGATCGTGGTGCGTGAACAAGATGACCTGAGTCTTCCGCCCCAATGCAGCCAACAATCGCAGAGCCGCCGCCGCGCGCGTGTCGTCGAAATTCACCAGCAGATCGTCTGCCACGAACGGCAGCGGTTCGGCGCGCGCGACATAGGACTCGATAGCGGCGACCCGCAGCGCCAAATAAAGCTGATCGCGTGTCCCCTCGCTCAGCCCACCCACCGGGCACTCGCCCCCGGTCGCATCGATCGCCACCAACACGGTCTTTCCAGCGGCATCCTGGTCCGTGCCCAACCGCTGGTAGCGCTCCCCCGTCAGCATGGCGAAATGGGCGCTGGCAGCACGCAACAACGGGTCCTGCTGCTCCCGCCGGTAACGATCGATACCGGCGCGCAGCAATTCCCGCGCAACATGCAGCCGTGCATAGCGTTCGGCAATGTCGCGTGCTTTAGACAGGGCGTCCTCGGCCTCCTGCGCTTTGGCCGTCGCGTCGCGCCCGGTTCGCATCTCCGCCAGCGTCGCTTCGCCGCGGGTGCGTTCGGCACTGAGGCTTTCCCGCCGTTCGCCCAGCGCTTCCGCTCGGTCTCCGATTTCCGCGAGCCGCGCAGCTACAGCGTCGGGATCGACCCCAGCGGCTTCCGCACGCAATGCGGCTTCGGGCAGCCCGTCGCCAGATGCCACCACGTTTTGCTCGAGCTTGGCGACGTCTTTCATCGTGTCGTCGCGCTGCCGTGCCTGTTCGATAATCCGGGCCAGCATCGCGTCGTCTTCCGCGCCGGCAGCAAGACGAAGGGCAGCGAGATCGGCCTCGGCTTCCCGGTGCAGGCGGGTCGCGGCTGCGGCCTCCGCCTCATGCACGGCAATGCGGGCCGACAGATCGGTCGCCACTCCCTCCGCCCGCAGCGCGTCCGCCAACCGCCGCGCCGCTCGGTCTGCAAGGAACGCCGGTGGATCGCCGCGATCGGATTCGCCTAGTTGCACGCGCACGGCTTCTGCCGCCCGCGCGAAATCCGCCAACGTGCCGGCCATCGCGACGACACGATCTTCGTCGGATCGCCAAGCCGGTGCCGCTTCCGCGATACGGGACCAAGCGCTAAGCGCGGCCTCGGCGATGTCGGGCGATGCATCGGCAGGGAGGCCGAGCGCGGTCGCGGCAAATGCCCATTTCCCGGCCCATTCGTCCAATGCAGTTGCCGCAGCATCGGCAGCGGAATGAAAGTCGGGAAGCTGCGCATCCTCCCGTGCCAGGGTTGCCACGCGTTGCCGGTGTGCGGCGGCATCGGCTTCGGCGGCGGCACAGGCGGTTTCCGCCTGCCGCAGCAGTGTTGCGAGCGGATCGTTGCCGTGTCCCCCGAGCGCCTGACGCGCACGATTCCGCCGAGCGGCGATGTCGTCGCGATGCTGGCGCGCAACGGTCGCATGTTCGGCACGTTGCAGGATTTCCGCGCGTTGGCGGCGCCACTCGATCATCGCGGCAGGCGAGTCGGGAATGATACCGGCTGGCCTCCAGAGAGCTTGCCAAGCGGTTTCCGCGCCGGTTGCCAATGCTTCGGCCTCGGTCAACGCGGTTTCGGCTTCGATGCAGCGGATACGCAAGCGATCGCGCTTGGCGGTCGCACCGAGGTAATCGGCAACCCGCTGCGCGTCGTCGGCACGCCGGTCGGCCAGCCTATCGGCGTCGTCGCGCAAGATTTCGAACGGTTCGAAGGGGGCGGCAATCCCGCCTTCGAGCGCGGATCGCAAGATCGACCAGACTTTGTCCCGTGCCGCGCGGGCGGCCGCCACGGCCTCGAAAGTGGGAACCGGCTCCCCCTCCGACAGGCGCACGATATCGGCTTCGATTGCTGCTTGTTCGGTGGCCAGCCGCGCCACCGCCGCCCTGGCATCCGCCAATCCCGTCGCCGTCAGATCCAGACGCGTCGCCGCCGCGTTCGCGGTTGCCGGCAACGGCACAGGGCAAGCCCCCAGCGCAGCGACATCGCCGGTCCACAAGGGCAGAGCCGCCAAAACCACCGCTCGTTCCGCAGTTTCCGCCGCGCGCACGGCTTGGTCGTATTGATCGTCGAGCCGCCCCTCGGACCGCACCGCATCGATGGTACTGCGCTCCAAAGCGGGCGATGGCGGCGGTGGGGAGGCTTCTATTGCAGCAGCAGCCCGATCCCGTCGCCGCTGCGCCGTGGCAAGATTGTCCTGGGCCGAGGCCGCTTTTGCCGACAATTCTCCCCGTTGCGCGATAAGCCGGTGCACCGTGCGTCGGACTCCGGCGGGTGGGACGGCATCCCGAGCGGCTTCGGGCTCTCGCGTGAGACCGAGATCGAGGAGCGCATTCACGACTGAAGCACGATACGACGCGGCGGAGGCCCTTCGTGCGGGCAAATCCGCCTCGGCCTGCACCGCGATCGGCCGACGTTCGGCCAAAGCATCGATCGCGTCGCGCACCGCCAAAGCGGCTGGGTCTCGCGGTAGCGCGGCGCGTTCGGCAGTCAGGCGTTGGGCGGCATCGGCCTCCCGCGTTATATCGCCTGCGGCTTTCCGCCGAGCGGTTCCGGCGGATTCCAGCCGCGCGGCGGCATCGGTGGGGAGGTGCGGGACGTCTTTTAGCGACTCCAGCACAAACCGCGCCGCATCGAGCGCGGCAAACAACGGGGCGACACGGCGAACACGTTGCAACCGGCTATTTTCGGCGGCGAGAGTTCGGGATTCAAGCTGCAATTCCGCCAGCGCGGCGACGGCGGAGGCGTGCGCGGCCTCGGCAGCGTGCCACTCTTTCGGTAGCACCGTGCATTCTTCGGTTGCACGGAGCGCTTGCTTATAGAGGTCGGTCGCCTGCGACAGCGCCCGCGCACCGCGGCCATCGCCGAACAGGGATTTCGCTTCTTTGTCCAAATCGTCCAAGGCCGCGCGCAGATTCAAATGGCCGGCACCGGCCAGCAGGCTTTCTCCGGCCTCCCCCCCGCTGGACAGCAGGGCATCGCCGCCTTTGCGCAACCGGTCGCCGTCTAG
>JBAXFK010000305.1:0-4806 GCA_037139955.1 Rhodospirillales bacterium | reverse complement strand
TGGCGGGGGAGGGCATGCATTTGTCATAAGCGGGGAAGGGGGACGTGTCACCGGGGCGGGTTGGCACGCATTCCTCCGCAGCCAGACGATGCTTGTGGAAGCGCACATCGATCGCTGCCCGAGCCGAGCAGCCGGAAATCGCGGTCATGCCAGCGCATTAGAACGGCAGCACGATATCCATGATCTGCTGACCCCATCGCGGACTTTGCACGTCCATCAACTGTCCCCGCCCGCCGTAAGCGATCCGGGCCTCGGCCATGCGGTCGTGCAGGACGGTATTATCGGATGCGATGTCTTGCGGTCGGATCACGCCGGTCACATGCAATTCGCGCAATTCGCTGTTCACGCGTACCTCCTGCCGCGCCGACACCACCAGATTCCCATTCGGCAGCACCTGTGTCACCACGCCGGCGAGGCGTAGGGTCAGGGCCTCCGCCCGTTTGATTTGTCCGGTGCCGGTATTGGCATTGGACGAGCTTGTCGTCAGCAACTTCGATGGATCGACAATCGTTTTCGGCAGTAGCGCCTCCATGCCGAAAATATTGGGCATCCCGGCGGATTCCGATCCGGTGCGGTTGGCGGATGTGGCGTTGGATAGATTGGCGGAGTCGTTCATCGTTACTAAAACGGTGACGATATCGCCCACTTGTGCGGCACGCTGATCCTTGAAGAAAGCACGGGAACCCGGGCGCCACAACGCGTTCGCTTCATTCGGTGTGTTTTCCAGTTTCGGCATCGGCATGGTGATCGGGCGCCAGGCCGCGTCTTTGGTCGGGTCCGACGACGGGGTCATCGCCGGCGCGCGCCCGACTTCGGACAGCCGCGACAGTGCACCGCAACCGGCCAGCAGCAGTGTCAGGAGCAGCGGCGCGATATTCATTGGTCGAACACCGTGGAGCCGCGGCTGAGCACCGCGCCCGGCTGTGCACCTGGCTCGATCTGCACCAATTCCGGTCCGATGACGGTGCCTTCCAATTCGATTTTCGAGCCGGGATTGCGCACCTTCACCCTTTCGCCTTGCGCGGCGGACCCGAGTGCAACCGCGCGACCGGTTACCGAAAGCCCGGCGCTGACTAGGCGCAGTCGCACCAGCATGCCCTGTCGCACCAGCAATGGTCGGGTCAGCTCGCTGGACACAAGCGGCTGTCCAGCCTGAACAGGGCGTGCGAGTTGCAGGCCGACCGCTTTGTCCATGCGGCGAACGACCTCGTTATGCAAATTGGCGGTGCCGATCCGAGCCATGTGGACGTCGTCGGGTCCGAGGATCGTCCCGGCCGGTAGGCTGGCAGCCGCTACTGGCACGTCGGTCATTTCCCGCACTTGGCCGTTCACGCGCACATTGACCGGGTCCATACCCTCCCCGGAGACGGAAATCAGGGCACCGAACCGCCCCCCTCGGCTATCGTATTCCAGTTGCGACACGACGGGACGCGCGGCGGTCTGCGGCGGGACCAGCGGCGATGCAAAGGCCGCGAGCTCCACTTCGCAGTCCGGGGACGCGCCCGCCGCGACTAACGCGGAACGAACGACATCCAGCGTGCGGTCTCGGCTCAGAGGCAGGCCCGGCCGCACGAGCACGGCGCGATCGGCCGACGACGTGGGCCGCCAATCGACATCGAATTGGCGGGCAATGGCGCGGAGCTGCGGCGCTTCCACGACGATTCGTCCGCCCGGCGCGGGGCCGGGTCCAAGGACGCGGTCTGCCTCGGCTCCGGGGTCGTCGAACAGGTCGCGCAGCAGTACTACGGCAGCTTGCAGCGTGGTGGCGGGCCGCAGTGTCGCGGCTTGGGCGGGGACCGAGATGGCAATGGCTAGAATTGTCGACAATATACGCATGGCATCACCGCAGGTTCGTCAGGGTGGAGAGCATGTCGTTGCTGGTCGTGATCACGCGGCTGTTCATTTCGTAGGCGCGCTGGGCGGTGATCAGGTTGGTGATTTCGGTCACCACGTTGACGTTCGACGTCTCGATAAAACCTTGCATCACCGACCCGAATCCGGCGGTTGCGGGATTGCCGGTAACCGGCGCACCGGATGCGGCGGTTTGCAGGAACAAGTTGTCGCCTTGGGCGTCCAACCCGACCTCGTTGGGAAACACTGCGAGTTGCAACTGGCCGATCGTTTGCGGCGCGGTCTGACCGGATATCGTGACCTGTACCTGTCCCGACGTATTGATCGACACGCTGGTCGCGGCGGCGGGGATTTGCAGGCCCGGCTGCACCGCGTGCCCGTCGGCAGTGACGATCGTCCCGTCCGGCGCCAGACCGAAGGTGCCGTCGCGTGTGTAAGCAGTTTCGCCGGTCGGCATCGTGACTTGGAAATAGCCGTTACCTTGTACCGCCATGTCCAGGGAGTTGGATGTTTGCTGCAAATTTCCCTGTTCGTTGATGCGGTAGATCGCGGCGGTTTTCACCCCTAAGCCGACCTGCGCGCCCGATGGCAGTACGCTGCCGGATTCGGAGCTGCTCGAACCAACGCGACGCAAATTTTGGTACATCAGGTCTTGAAATTCTGCGCGTCGGCGCTTGAACCCGGTCGTCGTCATGTTGGCGATGTTGTTGGAGATAACTTCGACGTTGGTTTGTTGTGCCTGCATGCCGGTGCCGGCGATATCGAGGGAACGCATGGTCCGGATCTCCCGTTAGCCGTTGGACGGCAGCAATTTGTCGATCGCACTCTGTTGGCGATCCGATTCAGCTTGAATGAATTGGCTGACGAATTGGAAATCGCGCGCGTCGCTCAACATTCGGGTCAGTTCCAGGACCGGCTGAACGTTCGAATCCTCCAAAGCGCCCTGCACGATGCCGGGTGCGGCGATCGGCGACGTGCCGGAGGCGGCATTCGCCAGCGTCCCGCCCTCGGCTTGCAATTTGGTGGGGTCGTTGGGTCTGACGACCGCTATTTTGCCGATCGGGCCGGTATCGGCGGACAAGGTGCCGTCGCCGGATACGCTGACGCGGGTGGCGTTGGGCGGAATGCGGATCGGCTGGCCCGCCGCATCCAGCAGCGCGTTGCCGTTACTATCCGCCAGAGTGCCATCGGGCAGCGGTCCGAACCGGCCGTCGCGGGTCAGCCGGGTGCCGCGGGCGGTACCGACGGTAAAATAGCCCTCGCCCGTCAGTGCTAGATCGTAGCTATTGCCGGTATGCGACAGCGGTCCGGGTGCGAGATCCCGCCATGTCGCCCGATCCTGCGCGAAGTTCACTATATCGCCGCCGCGTGGCACGTCGGCCCCGCTTTGGCGGCTGAGCCAGTCGGCGAACTGCACCCGTTCCTGCTTGAAACCGGGGGTGTTCGCGTTGGCGAGGTTGTTGGCGCCGATATCCATCGCCCGTTGTTGCGCGACGAGGCGGGATGCGGCGATCGAGCTGTTGAGATCCATGGTATGGCGGTCCGGAAGATGGCAGCTACGAACGTCGCAAACCGTGTGCCATCGCGCTCCGGTACGGCATCGAATATATAATCGGTTGATATAAAATATATTTTATCGCATTCGTCGGCCCGACCGAGTGGCAACCATTTTAATCTATTCCAGACAAAATCGTCCGTTCCGGCAAAAAATGCCGCCCAGACCGGGTTTCTTTAACGTTTTATTAACTTCTCCCTGTCACCTTGCTCCGCATGAGTGCGAAGCCCGACCCCAAAGCAAAACCGAACCCGGACGACGCGCCACCGGCCAAATCCGGCAAGCGGAAACTGATATTATTCGCGGCCCCCGTGCTCTTGCTACTCGGCGGCGGCGGCGGGCTGTGGTTCACCGGCATCCTGCCCGAGATGCTGGGCATGAAACACGAAGAACATCATGAGGGTGCTGCCCATGTCGCGACGGTGCCCGTGTTCGTGGACATGCCCGATATCGTTGCCAATTTGAATGGCGATCCGCGGCGGCCGAGCTACTTGAAGCTGCAATCGCGGTTGGAGGTGACGAAGGCCGAGGATGCCGAAAAGATCAAGCTGGCGATGCCGCGGCTGCTGGACATGTTCCAGACCTATTTGCGGGAAATGCGGCCGGACGAACTGCGAGGCTCCGCTGGCACCTATCGCCTGCGGGAGGAATTGATCGCCCGTGCCAATGTCGCCGTCCAACCGGTGAAGGTCGTCGATGTGCTGTTCACCCAGATGTTGATCCAATGAGCGGGTCCGAAGAACAATCCGACGAAGACCTCGCTGCCGCTTGGGGTGCCGAGGCCGATGCGGACGCCGCTACCGACCCAACCCAGCCCGCTCGGGTATTGAATCAAGCGGAAATCGATAGCTTGTTGGGCTTCGACGACGGTCCCTCCGGCGGCGACGCACGGACCGGCATGCAGCGGATCATCAGTTCCGGTCTGGTGTCGTACGAACGCCTGCCGATGCTGGAGATCGTGTACGACCGTCTCGTGCGCATCATGTCCACGTCGTTGCGCAATTTTACCAGCGACAACGTCGAAGTAGGCATCGACAATATACTGTCGCTGCGGTTCGGCGATTATCTGAATTCCATCCCATTGCCGGCCATGTTGGCGGTATTCAAGGCGGAGGAGTGGGACAATTACGGCCTCATGGTTGTCGATTCCGCGCTGATCTATTCCATTGTCGATGTGTTGCTGGGTGGGCGGCGCGGAACGGCGGCGATGCGTATCGAGGGTCGGCCCTACACCACGATCGAACGCAATTTGGTGGAGCGTCTGATCACCGTCGTGCTCGCCGATCTTTCGGCCAGTTTCGATCCGATCTGTCCGGTCACGTTTCGCTTCGAACGGCTGGAGGTGAATCCGCGTTTCGCCACCATCAGCCGCTTGTCCAACGCCGCCATCTTGGCACGGT
>JBAXFK010000304.1:0-4818 GCA_037139955.1 Rhodospirillales bacterium | reverse complement strand
CCCGCGCCCGTCGCGATCGCCGCGCCGCATCGTACTGTCCCGCACAGCTCGATCCGCAAAGTCATCGCCCGCCGCCTCACCGAGGCGAAATCGTCCATCCCGCATTTCTACGTCTCCATGGACGTGGAAATCGACGCGATGATCGCGATCATGGACCAACTGAACGCCAAATCCCCGCCGCGCGAGCATCCCGACTGGCATTTCATCACCATCAACGATCTGGTGATCAAAGCGTCGGCCGCGACGCTACGCAAAGTGCCGATGGTCAACGCATCCTGGACCGACGAGGCGATGGTCCTTTACGACGACGTCGATATTAGCGTCGCTGTGTCCATCCCCGACGGGCTGATCACCCCGATCGTGCGCAAGGCCGACCAGAAGGGCCTGCTGACCATCAGCCGCGAAATGAAGGATATGGCAGGCCGAGCACGGGCGGGGAAGCTGAAGCCGGAGGAATTCCAGGGCGGCGGGTTCTCGATCTCCAACATGGGCATGTTCGGCGTGACGTCCTTCAACGCCATCATCAACCCGCCGCAATCGGCGATCCTGGCAGTCGGTGCCGGCCAGAAACGCGCCGTGGTGAAGAACAACGCCCTGGCGATCGCCACGGTCATGACCGTCACCCTGAGCGTCGATCACCGCGTCGTCGACGGCGCCTTGGCCGCGACTTGGCTGAAAGCGTTCAAGGGCCTCGTCGAAGACCCATTGAGCCTGATGCTGTGAGCGCAACCTACCGCGCCGCCACCCCGACCGACATCCCAGACGTCGCGCGTCTGGTCCGCGGATTGGCCGAATACGAACGCGAGCTAGACCGTTTCACCGCCACCGAGGCCGATTTCCGTCGCGTGCTCTTCGAACCCGGCCCGCGCGCCTTCGCTATTCTGGCCGAAATTCCCGGCCACCGGCCGGTCGGCGTGGCACTGTTCTACCACACCATCAACACCTTCATGGCCACCACGACGTTGTTCCTGGAAGATCTGTTCGTCGAACCGCCGCATCGCGGCAGCGGTATCGGATTGGGATTGATGCGCGCCGTCGCCGCCCGCACCGTCGCGGATGGCTGCGGCTGGATGGAATGGCGCGTGCTGAACTGGAACGAACCCGCCATCGCGTTCTACGAGCAACTTGGTGCCCGTCCGATCGAAAAATGGCACGTACGGCAACTCCACGGCGCGGCCCTGACCGCCCTGGCGACTGGAGACAACCAACATGGCTGAGCAGAGCTTCGACCTGATCGTCCTCGGCGGCGGCCCCGGCGGCTACGTCGCCGCCATCCGCGCCACCCAACTCGGCCTGAAAACCGCATTGGTGGAGCGGGAACACCTGGGCGGCATCTGCCTCAACTGGGGCTGTATTCCCACGAAAGCGCTGCTACGCACGTCCGAAATCAACGCGCTGCTGCATCATTTGCCCGAATTCGGGTTCGCACCGGTCACCCCGCAATTCGACTTAGACAAGGTGGTGAAACGGTCGCGCGGCGTGGCCAAACAATTATCGGCGGGCGTGGCGCATTTGTTACGCAAAAATAAAGTCACCGTGTTCGACGGCCTCGGCAAACTGGCCGGCAAAGGCACATTGTCGGTGACCAAGGACGGTAAGCCGGTCGCGACATTGAAGGCCCCGCATATCGTCCTGGCAACCGGCGCGCGCGCTCGGGTCATGCCGGGGATCGAACCCGATGGCCGTTTGATTTGGTCTTACAAGGAAGCCATGGTCCCGACCGCGATGCCGAAATCGCTGCTGGTGATCGGATCGGGCGCCATAGGCATCGAATTCGCCAGTTTCTACCTGAATATGGGCGCCGCCGTAACGGTCGTCGAAGTCATGGACCGCGTGCTGCCGGTCGAGGATGCCGAAATCTCCGCCCTCGCGCAAAAGGCATTCGAAAAGCAAGGCATGAAAATCCTGACGAAAGCCTCGGTGAAAGGCGTGGTCAAGGGCGCCGATAACGTCACCGTCAGCGTAGAAATAAGCGGTGCGGTGCAACAAATCGTCGTCGATCGCGTCATCTCCGCCGTCGGCATCGTCGGGAACACCGAAGGTCTGGGCCTGGAAGGCACGGCCATAAAAGTCGACCGCACCCATGTCGTCATCGACGAATATTGCCGCACCGGCGAACCCGGCGTGTATGCCATCGGCGATCTCGCCGGCCCGCCCTGGCTCGCGCACAAGGCCAGCCACGAAGGCGTCATGTGCGTCGAGAAAATTGCCGGGGTAAAGGGCGTCCACCCGATGGACCCGCTGAACATTCCGGGTTGCACCTATTGCCGACCGCAAGTCGCCTCGGTCGGATTGACCGAAGCCCGCGCAAAAGAGGGCGGCCGGGAAATCCGCGTCGGGCGCTTCCCCTTCCTCGGCAACGGTAAAGCCATCGCGATGGGCGAGCCAGAGGGCTTGGTGAAAACCATTTTCGACGCCAAAACCGGCGAGTTGCTCGGCGCGCACATGATCGGTGCCGAAGTGACGGAAATGATCCAAGGCTACGTTATCGCCAAAACGCTGGAAACCACGGAAACCGAGCTGATGAACACCGTGTTCCCGCATCCGACAATAAGCGAGAGCATGCACGAGTCGGTCCTTGACGCTTACAAGCGGGTTATCCACTTCTAAGCCATGGCCACCCGCACCGTCATCGACCACCGCCACCCGGAAAAGGCGCATCGCCCGGACAATCCGATCCAGCGCAAGCCCGCCTGGATCCGGGTCAAGGCGCCCAATCACCCGGTTTACAAGGAAACCCGCGACCTCATGCGGTCCAACGGGCTGGTGACAGTCTGCGAGGAAGCCGCCTGCCCCAATATCGGCGAGTGCTGGTCCCAGCGCCACGCCACCATGATGATCATGGGCGACATTTGCACCCGAGCATGCTCGTTCTGCAACGTGCGCACCGGCATGCCGATGGCGTTGGATTCCACCGAACCCGTCCGCGTGGCGGATGCCGTCGCGAAGCTGGGTTTGCGCCATGTGGTCATTACGTCGGTGGATCGGGACGATTTGCCCGACGGCGGCGCTGCCCATTTCGCCGCTGTCATCGGTGCCGTCCGAATGGCCGCACCGGAAACAACGATCGAGGTGCTGACACCCGATCTCCTGCGCAAACCCGGCTGCGGCGACATCGTCGCCGATGCCCGACCGGACGTGTTCAACCACAATCTGGAAACCGTGCCGCGACTATATCCGTCCATCCGCCCCGGCGCGCGATATTATCAATCGTTGCGCTTGCTCGACAGCGTAAAGCAGCGCGTGCCAGGGATTTTCACCAAATCCGGACTGATGGTCGGACTGGGGGAAACGCGCATAGAAATCATGCAGGTCATGGACGATTTGCGCATCGCGGACGTCGATTTCCTAACGATCGGGCAATATCTGCAACCCACTGTCAAACATGCCGCCGTCGCCGAGTTCGTTACCCCCGAAATGTTCGAGGAATACGCCACCCTCGCACGCGCCAAGGGTTTTCTGCTGGTTTCGGCGACACCGCTGACTCGCAGTTCCTACCACGCGGATTCCGATTTCGCCGCCTTGGCGGCCGCTAGAGCGCGCGCTTAATGCCCACCCACGCGGAACGGCAGATCGTTCCTTACAGCTCGGAACAACTATTCGATATCGTTGCCGATGTCGGGTCGTACCCGAAATTCCTACCGTGGTGCGTGGGCGCGCGCGTGCGGACAAAAACCGAGCGGGAATTGGTTGCAGATTTAACGATCGGGTTCGGACCGTTTCGCGAAACCTTCACCAGCCGGGTCACGCTGGACCGACCGAGACGCGTGCAGGTAACATACGAAAACGGCCCGTTCCGCTATTTAAACAACGAATGGAATTTCGTGCCGCACGAACGCGGCACCGAGGTCGATTTTTTTGTCGATTTCGAATTCAAAAGCCGCATTCTCCAGGCTGCGATCGGCATGGTGTTCCACGAAGCCGTGCGCCGCATGGTCGGCGCGTTCCACAAGCGTACCCGTGACGTTTACGGGGTGTAGGGCGCCGTTACTCCGCCGCCAACGCCACCGGCCGCGCCGCCACCCCCTCCAACAACGTCTTCCGCCGCGCAGCGGCCTTCGCCCGATTGGCGTCTTTGACCGGGCCGAAACCGCGAACGATATCCGGCAACGACGCCAACCCGACCGCAGCCTCGATCGTGACAGGGCCAAGCGCGGCCGTTGCAGTGCGGAGGTCGCCGACATATTGCTCGATCAGTGCCCGTTCGGCGTGGCGTTCGTCCTGCCGCCCAAACAAATCCCACGACGACCCGCGTAGATGCCGGCCCAGCCGCAAAACCCGGAACAAAGGGATGGCGATCCAGCCGGGCACAGCAACCTTCCGACGGCGGCCGGTCAGCTTGTCCATCCGCGCCAGGACCGGCGGCGACATGTGGAACACCGGCTTCTCGCCGTACGACGCCAGCAAATGCAGCCGCGCGACCTCGTATTCGTCCTTGTAGGCCATAAGGCGATAAAGATTCTCGGCGGCGGCGCGCGCGAACCGGCCGGGCTTGCCGAACGCGGTTGTTTCGCCATCCGCAACGTCTTTCAACACGGACCGATAACGATCGGCGTAAGCCGCGTTCTGATACGCAACCAACCGCGCCGCCCGATCCGCGATCAGGGCATCCAGAGCCAACACCGGCATATCGGCCGTGTCGGACAGCACTTGGGCGATCAGCTCGGGCCGATCCGCCAGAATGCGCCCCCACAGGAAGGCGCGCTTGTTGGTGCCGACGGCCGCGCCGTTCAACTCGACAGCGCGCAGGATCGCGTCCTGCCCGACCGGGATCAGGCCGCGCTGCCACGCCAGCCCTAGCATCAGGGTGTTCATGGC
>JBAXFK010000303.1:0-4862 GCA_037139955.1 Rhodospirillales bacterium | reverse complement strand
GGTCGAGTCGTTGATCGGATTCCGCGTGCTCCAAGGCATCGCCGGCGGCCTTTTAGCGCCGATGATGCAAATGATGATGGCGCGCCATGCCGGCAAGCAAATGGCTCGCGTTATCGGCACGGCCGCCATGCCTGTTATGGTTGGTCAGATGTTGGGGCCCAGCCTGGGCGGCCTGATTCTCACATATTTATCCTGGCGCTGGACATTTTTCGTCAACGTGCCCGTTGGCCTGCTCGCAATTTTTTTCGCTTGGCGGGTTTTGCCGCGCGACGAGGCAGTAACACCTCGTCGGCTCGACGTCGTCGGATTCGCGACGATCTCGCCAGGCTTGGCATTATTGCTGTTCGGTTTGGTGTCGGTGGCGCATGGAGAGGCCGGGGGTCCGTTTGCGCTGACGATCGGTGTCGCGCTGTCGATCCTCTTCGCGATCAGGGCATTGAAGCGGCCAGCAGAGGCTTTGATCGATTTGCGTCTATTTTCCGGGCGAGTTTTTCGGGCCGCCGCTGCAACGCAGTTCTTGTCGAATGCTATCAATTTCGGCGGCCAATTATTGATGCCGCTCTATTTTCTAAAATTTCGTGACACACCCCCCGGTCTGACCGGCTTGCTTTTGGCGCCGATGGGATTGGGTGTTTTTTTTGCGCTGCCAATCATGGGCCGCCTGAGCGAACGGTATGGCGCCCGAGCGATTTCGGGTGGTGGGGCGGCGATTGCGTTGGTGGGAACATTGCCATTCGCCCTTGGCGGTGTAGACGTTCCGGTGGAGGTATTAGCGGTGGCATTGTTGGTGCGTGGCTTTGGCGTCGGCTCGATTACCTTGCCGTCGGCTGCCGCTGCTTACGCCTCGGTTCCTCGAGAGTCATTGGGGCATGCGACGACCGCGATCAATATTTGTCAACGTTTTGGTGGCCCGGTGGGAACAACGGGTTTGGCGATTTTTTTGCAGCATACTTTGGCCAATACGGCGGTCCCGGCGACCGCCTACACTGCGACTTTTTGGTTGCTGACCGGGCTGGCTGCGGTGGCTGCGTTCACGGCCTCGCAATTGCCGGGCGCTCGGAGTCGTGCGTAAGCTGAGGCGACGCACCAAGAGAGGGAACCCAGCCATGAGCGGAGAGAATTGCCTTGCGGGCCTGAAAATCCTCGATCTGACCCAGTTCGAGGCCGGCCCATCCTGTACCGAAGCCCTCGCATGGCTCGGCGCAGACGTTGTGAAGGTGGAGAACCCAGGTTTGGGCGATCCCGGCCGATCGTCTGGCCGCACGAGCAGCGATCGGGATGCCAACTACTTCCTGCAATATAACTCGAATAAGCGCTCGGCGGCGGTCAACCTAAAGGATCCGCGCGGCTTGGATATCGTCAAAAATCTCGTCAAGCAGGCCGACGTGATGATCGAAAACTTCGCGCCCGGTGCTATCGAGCGGCTGGGGCTGGGTTACGACGTCGTTAAGGCAATCAATCCCGGTATCATTTTCTGCCAGATTAAGGGGTTCGGGACGGGTAGCCCATTCGAGAAAGGGCTTGCGTTCGACATGATCGCGCAGGCTTGCGGCGGCCTGATGTCGATCACGGGCGAAGAAGACGGCCCGCCGTGCAAACCCGGGGCGACCATTGGCGATACGGGCACGGGTATGCTCATGGCAGTCTCGATTCTGGGGGCATATGTGCGTCGGCTGCGCACCGGGCTGGGCGAGCACCTTCAATTGGCGATGCAGGATTCCATCTTGCATTATATTCGCAACGCCTTCGCTTACATGGAGCGAACGGACGGACAGCCTGCTCCGCGCGCCGGTTCCAAGACAGTCGGTGGCGGTAACCCGCCCATCGGCGTGTACCCCTGCAAAGGCGGTGGACCCAACGACTACGTTTATATTTATACGTCGGCCGCAAATCCCGAGCATTGGACGCGCCTGTTGAAGGTGATGGGCCGCGACGACCTGATCGGCGACGCGCGTTATGCGACCCCAGCAGCGCGCACGGAACGGCGTGAGGAAGTCGACGCCATCGTTGCCGAATGGTCGCGACAGCACGACAAACACACCGCGATGCAACTGGTCAGCGGTGCGACGATTCCGTCGGGTGCAGTGCTCGATACGCGCGAATTGGCCGACGACAAGTCTTTCCTCGATCGAAAAATTCGTCAAACCATGAAACACCCGGTCAATGGCGATTATGTCATGAGCGGTTGGCCCGTTCGGTTTGGCGGCACACCGCCTGTCGTCGGTCCTGCGCCTGTCCTTGGGCAACATTCGGGCGATGTGCTGGCGGATTGGCTCAAGATGGATGCCGATGCGATCGGCATGTTGAAATCGGAAAAGGTGATTGCGGGATGAAGACCGAATATTGCACGGTGCAAGACGAGGGCCGGCTTCGTATTGTGACGCTCAACCGGCCAGAAGTGTTGAATGCTCTGCACGCGGACGCCAACGATGAATTGGCGGCGGTTTGGGACGAATTCGCGGAACGCGACGATTTATGGGTGGGGATTGTCACCGGCGCAGGTGGAAGGGCATTTTCCGCCGGTAACGACCTGAAGGTGCAGGCCGCCGGAAAGCGCCGACCCAATGGGCCGCGTGGTTTTGCCGGGATTTGTCATCGGTTCGATATGTACAAACCGATGATCGCTGCGGTGAATGGTGTTGCAATGGGCGGGGGCTTCGAAACAGCCTTGGCCTGCGACATTATTATAGCCGCCGAGAATGCAGCTTTTGCTTTGCCCGAACCCCGGGTCGGATTGATCGCGGGCGGCGGTGGCGTGCACCGGTTGCCGCGTTCGATCCCGATCAAACAGGCGATGGGGATGATTCTGACCGGTCGCCGGGTTTCGGCCAAAGAAGGTTTCGAACTCGGGTTCGTTACTGAGGTCGTGCCGGAAGGGCAGGCATTGGAGGCGGCCAAACGATGGGCCGGTCTGATTCTGGAGTGTTCGCCCAAGGCGGTGCGGGCGTCGAAGCAGGCGTCCTACAAGGGGCTGGACGAGCAAAAATTGGAAACCGCGATGCGGACTGTCTACCCTGCGCAACAAGAAAATATCGAAAGCCAGGATTATATCGAAGGCCCGAAAGCCTTCTCTGCCAAACGTAAACCGAATTGGCAGAACAAGTAGGAACATTGCCGATGGGGATTCATATCCACAACCTCTATTGCGACGCCGATGGTGAGTCGCATTGGCGGGACATACAGGTCGACTGGGCGCAAGAAGGGCCGGAGGGCAAGACATCCGTGCTGGAGAAAGCATACGGAATCATCTTCCGCCAGACGCAGGCCGAACACGATCGGCCCTGGCACCCGGCACCGCGGCGTCAATACATCGTCAACCTCGACGCGGGGGTCGAACTCACCGCGAGCGACGGCGAAGCGCGGACGATCGGTGCCGGAGAAATCGTTCTGGTCGAGGATGTTACCGGCAAGGGCCATCTATCGAAATCGGTCAACAAGCAAATGCGGCATTCCATTTTTTTGCCGCTGGAGTAAAAGGGGAATATGGAAATGCGGATTCATAATATCTACGTAGACGATGCCGGTGAGACCCATTGGCGCGATGTCGAAGTGAAATGGGTTCAAGAACGGAACGGCAGTAAGCTGTCCGACCGGCTGCCGGCGACCGGGATCATTTTCCGTGAGACGAGCGGAGATTACGATCTGGATTGGCATCCGGCTCCACGTCGGCAGTACATCATCAACCTCGACGGTGGAGTGAAGATCACCGCGAGCGATGGCGAGGCCCGCGAGATCGGCGCTGGAGAAGTGATCTTGGTGGAAGATATCAATGGCAAAGGGCATTTGTCGCAGTCAATCGGTGGAAAGATGCGGCACTCCATTTTTGTGCCTATCGAATAGCGGTTACTGCGGCGTATCGCTCAGCGGTACAGGAACGAATGTCGCGGCCAGCGGGTAATCTAGCTTCCAAGCAGTGCCCAAATCGGCCGCGACGTCCCACCCCGTTGGCACGGTGCAAGTCGCGTAATTGTCGGTTACGGCATTGCCCCGCCCGATGGTCGTGCCGCCGTAGGGATAATAGAGTTTGTAAGTGTCCGATGGATTGGTCAGCGGATGGGGCAGCGCGATCATCAAGCGCGTCGCGTCGACTCTTGTGCAAGCCGTTGCGTTGACGATGATTCCTGGCTGCTCGGCAGACCCTCCGTCCATGATTGCAAAACCGATGCCCGCTGCGGCTTGCAGCGGCACCTTTAAGTCTGTGCCGGCGTCGTGCTGAATGGTCAAAATCACCGACACATCGGACAACCGGTAGGCATGGACGATTCTAGGTCCCCCCGCAGAAGGTAGTCCCGGTGGCACAGCCTCTATTGAATCGGCGGAGCCAGACGCGACAAGTGCGCGCGCAACCAGCGGCGCAGCCAATCGGGCTAGGCGCCGATTGTCGAGGCTATCGCGATGGGCAATATCGCCACCGGTTGCGATGCCCGTTGCCGGATCCCAAGTCGAACCCCGTGGATTGGTATCCGACGTTTGCGGATTGCCGATCATGACATTCTGCGTCCGATCGGCAGCCAAAGCGGCAACTGTCGCTCGGTGCATTTGCATGCCACCCGCCGAACCATAGGGAATCGCGTTCCACCAAATTAGCGGTAGGCGATCTGGCGTTCGGTTCAGCATGGCGCGCTCCAAACTCAGAAACCGCTCGGCTGCCGCCGCGAAGGTTGTCAGCTCGGAGTAGTCTCGCAAACTGTCTGTTTCGTTCCAGGGCCAAACAATCGCGCAAATATCGGCCGCGTCGTCGGACGCAAGATTGGAAAGTGCTTGCTGCAACGCCTGGCCGTCGGTCCCGATATTCCAGGCCGATGGGGCCGCCCTCCGTGCCAACAAGAGTGAGACATCTCCCCCCCGGAAGTTTAGACCCT
>JBAXFK010000302.1:0-4908 GCA_037139955.1 Rhodospirillales bacterium | reverse complement strand
TCAGTGGATCATGGGCCAGGGCGCGAAACAATGTGGGGTTAACGATACGCTTACGCTCGATCGACGGCCTGGGCGGTATTCGCGCAGCTTATGGAAGCGGTCGGTGCGGGCAGTGCTGGCACTAACGACTTCGAACACCGCCACGCGATCGCGCACAACGGTGGTCTTGTGGGGAACGGGGGCGCAGACGACGAAAGCAGCGGGGTAGCGACTGCGGTCGGGCTAACACAGGTGCCAGCCCGACCGTGAGCTATTGTTCAGGCCTTGATAAACGAGCAGCCGCCGTCGGCTAGAGGGCGCCAAGCTTCCGACGCTGGGATAACGGCCAGTTCCTTGCAGTAGTCGTACGGTTGCTTCGATTGCGCGACGTCCTTGACCTGCCAGAGGTGCATTTCGTGCATCACCCGGCCGTCCTCGCGAATTTTGACGTCTTTGTTGTACATATCGTTAATCGGCGTGGCCTTCATTTGCGCGACGACCGCGTCGGAGTCGGTCGTGCCGGCGGCTTTCACGGCTTTCAGCCAATGTGTCGCGGCCGAATAGTTCCCGGCATGCAACAGGCCGGGAACCATACCATTCATCTTGGCGCTCCAACGTTTTGCGAAGGCGCGGGTAGCGTCGGACATGTCCCAATAGAACGAGTCGGTATAGGTCAGGCCCTCGCAGGTCTTTTGGCCGAGCGAGTGTACATCGTTGATCGCCATCAGAAGCGTAGCCATGCGAATGCCGGATTTGTTGAAGCCGAACTCGGCGGCCTGCTTGATGCAGTTCTGCAAATCCGTTCCTGCATTGGCCAGCCCGATGACCTTGGCGCGCGACGCCTGCGCCTGGATCAGGAAGCTGGAAAAATCGGCGGTTCCGAGCGGGGCTTTGACCGAACCCAGGATTTTGCCGCCGGCGGCTTGGACTGCGGCGGTGGTGTCGCGTTCCAAGGCGTGGCCGAAGGCGTAATCGGCGGTGATGAAGAACCAGCTATCGCCGCCTGCTTTGGTCAGCGCTTTACCGGTGCCATACGACAAAGCGTAGGTATCGTAACAAAAATGTATCCCGTAGGGGGAGCATTGCTTGCCCGTCATGTCGGACGTCGCCGGCCCGGTGACCAGATAGATGCGCTTCTTCTCGCGTCCTACTGTCTGGATGGCCAATCCAGCGGAGCTACCGGCGCCGTCCATCATGACGTCTAGGCCCTGGCTGTCGATCCACTCGCGGGCGATGCCGGCGGCGATGTCGGGTTTGTTCTGATCGTCGGCTTGCAGGGTCTCGATCGGGCGCCCAAGCACCGAACCGCCGAAATCGGCGATGGCCATCTCGACAGCCACACGGTTTCCGGGCCCGCCGACGTCGCGGTACGGGCCGCTCATGTCGCTCAGGAGGCCCATGCGGATCGGCTTCGACGTGCTTTGCGCGCGTACTAATGCGGGCATCGCCAGAGTGGTGCCGGCCAAACCGGTCAGCATGGTGCGGCGGGATAGTGGGGGCATGTGAAACTCCTGTCGCTTAATTCGCGGCCTATTGTCTTTAAGCGGATATCGCGCCGCGAAGTGTGAAATAGACCATGAGGACGATACTGGGGAAGACCACCCGCTGGCGCGCGGGGAACCGACGATGGGTCGCGGCCATTCTCGGTCATCCGGGCAGCGGTGGCCGGACCGTGCCCAAATCGACCATGCGGTCAGTCGCTGCTTGATGGAAGGACGGTGGCATCCATCTCCCTCAGGTCGCGACCGCGCGTTTCCCGCCCGTACCAAGCAACCAAGCCCAACGCTACTGCCGAAGGTGCGACGATAGCACCCGCGACAACCTCCATCGGCGGTACCATCGCCAAGATGCTGAGAATTTGTGCCAAAAAACCGCCTCCCTTCGTGCAAGCCGCGACCATACCGGTCGCTCGGCCCCGCACCCGCATTGGGAAGGTTTCTGCGGCATAGGGCAGCAGAATGGCGATGATCCCGTTCGTACCGACGATGAGCAGCGCCACAGGAAGAATAGGACTGCCGCCGGTCAGTTCGAATTGCAGTACTCCGATTAGCCCGACGATCGTCACCGCCATCATCGCCGTAAGCGACCATTTCGTGCTCCATCGACTGTACATCAGCGCGGCAACGAAGATCGTGGGAAAGGCGATCAGGGCCGAGGCCGCCAGCAGCTTGCTGGAGCCCGCGACCGAATTGCCTTTCGCGACCATATCGGCCGGCAACCACAGCAACAAACCGAAATTGACCAAGCCCCACGCGATTGCGGCGATGCAAAGCGCCACCAATTTTGCTGTGTATTGTGCTTCTTGCGGCATAACGGTGCCGAGCGCGGGGCTCGGCGGCGTATCGACGTGCTTGCGCGCGACGGAACCGAAAAGGCGCATCACGGCCTCTGCTTCCAGAAGGCGACCGCGGGCAATCAAGAATTTGGCCGATTCCGGGATGTACCCGCCGAGGAGAATCAACAACAAACCGGTGGGCAAGTTCATGAGCCATAGGATGCGCCAACCGAAAATCGGTTGCAGTAACGCCGAAAGCCCGCTGGCGGCGAAATAGCCCCCGGCAGCCCCCAGCCCCCCGACCATCACCAGCGCCCAGCCACGATGGCGGCTCGGCATCATCTCGGCCAGCAAGGCATACGTGACCGGGAGCATACCGCCCGCAGCCAGGCCCATCAGGAAGCACATCGCGATGTTCCAGTTGAGCGAGGGCATCGCACCGCAAATCGAAGTGCCGACGAACATGACGGCCGATAGCAAGATCGTCGCCTTACGGCCGTATATGTCGGCGATAATCCCCCACACGATCGATCCCGTTACCGTGCCGCATAGCGCGGAAAACGGCACCAGCGACGCGGTCGCTTTGGAAATCTCGTACTCCGCGACCATGCCGGGAACCGTGAAGCCCAACGTCGCCGGCTTCATCACATCGATGATCAACGCGACGATCAGGACGATCATCAGTCGCCAATGCGCGAAGGAAAGCGGCACATCCTCGGGTGCGACGATATCGATCGAACCGGCTGCTTTACGTTGGAGGGCGATATTGCGCGGTAGCAGCCCGTACGCAGCGACACCGACGCCGGCGACAATCGTAAACATGCCGAAAATCATACTTGCGTCCATGGGCATGTTGGCAAGCTGGTAACCCATGCCCATTTCATGCGCCATTGCGAACATCGGTGCGTGCAGCAGGACGCCTGCGGTAACACCGACGCAGCCAAGAACGAAGGCCCAGATCGCCTGCCGATCGGACATAATACTCTTCAATGGAGACACGATGATGAACTCCATGCGTTCCGACCCTGGCACCGAAGGGGCGCGGGCTGGAATCGTATTGGCCAGACCGGGCGTGCCGCATCCGAATGGGCGCGCGAGCCGATGTGACGGAATGTCGCTTGTTCGTTGGGGTCCGTTCGGCCGAGGCGCGGAAGCCCAGGCTCAACCGGTATGGCCTTTACGCGGGCGGACCGTAAAAGCAGCACCAGGGTTTCAGGCGAGCAGGAATCGCATGGGGACCGTTCATTGCGGCGCAGATCCTCGCGAGCGGCAATACCCTTGCACTGCGCGCCGACGCGGGCATCGCTAGATAGGCATCCGAAAGGTCGGACATGGGTAACTCCTGGTGCTTGCTTCGCAGCCTTTTGCCTTGTAGCGGATGTTACAGCGCGACCAAGGGAAAATAAATCATGCCGACGATGCCAGGAAAGACCGCATTGCTCGAACTCTTCAAGCAGGAGGGGGTGAAGATCGTTTTCGGCAATCCAGGCACCACCGAACTTCCGCTGATGGACGCTTTCGCGGTGGAGCGGGAGCTTCGCTATGTCCTCGCGTTGCAGGAAGCCCCGTTGATGGGCATGGCGGACGGGTACGCGCAGGCCTCTGGCGAATTGTCGGTGATCAATTTGCATGCGGCCCCAGGCCTCGGGAACGCGATGGGCATGCTGTACGACGCACAGCAGGCCGGCGCGCCGATCATTGTGACCGCTGGCCAGCACGAGCAGCGCTTCAACTTCACCGAACCCTTGCTTTGGGCCGATTTGCCGCCGATCGCTCGCCCTTTCGTAAAATGGTCGGAGGAAGTGCGCCGGCTGGAAGATCTGCCGCGCGCCATCCACCGTGCCGCTAAAACTGCTTTGGCACCGCCAACGGGGCCGGTGTTCCTTTCGTTACCGGGCGATATCCTGACCGATAGCGCCGACCTCGATCTGGGTATGCCGAGCCGGGTGGCGCCGGGTATTCGGGGCGATATAACGGCGATCGGGCAGGCGGCGGCGCTGCTCGCCAAGGCCAAGAGCCCAGTCATTATTGCGGGCGACGCTGTGCCGCAGGGCAATGCCCTGTCCGAGTTGGTCGCTTTGGCCGAAGCGCTGGGCGCCCCGGTCTACGACGAAGGTATGGCGACCCGTTGCATGTTCCCGTCATCGCATCCGTTGTATCGCGGAGCGCTTGTGCGACTGCCGCCGGCCATTCGCGGCATGCTGATGCAGCACGATTTTTTGCTCAGTGTCGGTGCAGACCTTTTCACCCTGTCGCTGCCCGACGAGGTAGAATCGATGCCCGAGGGCATGCCGATCGTCCACATCGACACCGATCCGTGGGAACTGGCCAAGAATTATCCCGCCAAGGTGGCGATCTTGGGCGAGCCGAAGACCACGCTGCCGGAACTGACCGCCGCGATCCTGAAAGCGCGCACGGCGGCGGAAACACTGGCCGCCACGTCGCGCTTGGCCCATGTACGCACGGAAGGCATCGCGTCGTTGGCGAAACTGAACGCCATGGCCGATGCGCTGGCCGAGCGGCATCCCATTCACCCGCTGCCGCTTATGCAGGCAATCGGCCGCATGCTTCCCCCGGAAGCGGTGGTGATCGACGAAACCATCTCCTCCGGCGCGGGATTGCGCCGTTTCCTGAAAAGCGACGACCCCCAGAGC
>JBAXFK010000301.1:0-4912 GCA_037139955.1 Rhodospirillales bacterium | reverse complement strand
CACCCCATGAACAGACCCATCTCCGCCAAGGGGACATTTCTATTGGGCGTTGACACTCGCGGCGCAACGCAGCGTCGAGGTCGAAGTCCTGGCCTTGCAACGTCGCCAACCCGGCCTGACGGATCGCGGCGATGGCTTCGGTATCCAGGACGATACGCGGAGGATTCGGATCCCCCGCCAGAACCCGATCCAGGATGGGGCGCACCTTGTCCATGTTGTGCGTGCGGGACACCCAAATGGTGTCGTACACCCCGCGCCGCAGTCGCAGAAACTCGGCCAACCGCGACAGATCGCGATCGTGCATCGCTTCCACAGTGTCGGGCATAGCGGCATAGACATTGCCTAACCCGAACAGGCAGCCATTCGCCGGAAAAACGGTGACCGCGAAACCGAGTTCCGCCATTGTCGAAATCAGATCGTTGGCGCGCACGAAGCCCGACCCGATGTTACGCAACGGGATCGTGTCCTCGATGAACAGCACCCGACGCTTGGCAGGATCGGCGAAGCGGGCAACGAATATCGCGCGGCCCTCGGCTGCGAAACACCCGGACAAAAACGCAGCATGGTCGTCCATCGACACAGCGACCGCCGACGCCGGGTTGTCGTGCCACGTCTGCACCGCGACTGCGGGGTCGTAAACCGAGCGGTGGCCTGTTTCGGCGAGGCGCAGGCAAAGATCGGCGGCGGCGCTATCGGTCGCGGGCGCGGTGGCGCCGGCATCGATCGCCACGATCGCCAAAGCGGTACGGACCAGCAGGAAGCTGCTGCCGCAGAAATGAACGTCGCGGGCGAAATTAGCCTCGGGCACCAAGGCCGACTCGCCCGCCATGTACGCGTGGGTGCGTCCGTCCTGCCAGACAACATAGCCGGCAGAGGCCAACAATCCGTTCGGCCGCAGTTCTTTGCCGCCGACAGCGCCGATCTCGGTATTGCTGTTCAGGCGCTGCAAAGCGGCGTCGATCGTTCCGGGGAGGAATGTCGTTCCTGGCGTCAGGCACAGCACTGCGGGCGCCCGCACACATGCTATGGCGGCAGCGCGCAGGGCTGCGGGATCGATCTCGGGGCCGAAGCGCTGGATTGTTGCGCCGGTTACGAATTGCGCGATATCGCCGTCGTCGGGATCGGAATGCGACACCACGATCGACAGTTCGATTGCCGCCGTCGTATTGTTTCGTAACGATGCCAATGTCGCCAGCGTTTCGGTAAGGTCGCCGTTCACGACCGCGATCGCACCGATTGCGGGTTCGCCGTTAAAGCCGAAGCGCAACGGTACTCGACCGTACGACGGCAGCCACGCGGCCGCGTTCCGCCGCCACAGCGCCCGCGCCTGGCTGTCGGCGATCTGCTCGTCCGGCGGCGGCGCGGCAGGACGGCCGGTGGGTTTCCCGATCGTCAGCCAATGGGCGAATGCATCGCTTGCTTCCCCCGCCAGCACGCTTTCGCGCACCGCTTCCTGTCCCGCATACCAGCGCAAATCGATATGAGGTGCGGGCGAGCGCAATTCGGTCGTGCCGTGCCGCAAAAAATGAGCGTAACCATTGCGATACGCGCCACCGACGATCGCCTCCCGCAGACCGGGGTGGCCGGTCAGATACCAATCCTCGGAAAAATCCGGAAGCGGATCGAAGGCGATCGGTGTGTCGTTACACAGATAATGTTCCAGCGCCGACCGCCATTCCCCTCGCGCAATGGATTCAGCCACCGCAGGGTAACGCGCGAGGTACCAAGCCGTCGCGAAATACCGGCCGGTTTCGCGAGCTTGGTCGGTGGGCGTCGCGCTGGCGAGGAAATGCCGAAACGGCCCGATTTCGATCGCACCGGCACGCTCCGCTGCATCCAATCGGTCGAGGTAGACCTGCGGATCGAACAGCACATGACCCACACGGCCCTCGAAATCGCCATGCCGTAAAAAATGATCGTAGCCGTTGGCGAGACCGGCATCCGCCAGCACATCGTCGGTCAGGTCGGGATAGCGACGGCGATAATATAGCTCGTCGAACAGCCAATGCGGCGATCGATCCGCATTGCCGGTGCGGCAATAGGCATCGAAGGCCGAGGGGAACTGCCCCCCCGCCACTGCTTCCGCGATTCCCTTGTATGTCCGGCGGTGCCACGCCTCATCGAAATAGCGGTTGGGCGCGTGCCCGAGGCCCTGCCCCGTCCGCAGGTAAAAGGCCAGCAGTGCCCTATCGGTCGTTAACGGCAATGATTCCAGCGCCCCAGAATAGGTGGCACGATACCATTCCGGGTCGAACACGGCCCATGCGACCGGGGTATCGCCACGCAACCGCAACGCATCCCGCACTGGCAGATCGAAGGGCAGCATGCCGTTACGGTGCCATCAGATGCGCCGCTTGGTGTGCACGACGCCACTTTGCTCCAAGGCAGCGATCTCGTCGGGCGTGTAACCGAGTTTCCCGAGGATATCGTTACCGTCTTGCGCGAATTTCGGCGGCGGGCGACGAGTGCCGCCTTGGGTGCGGCTGAACTTTATCGGGGTGCCTATACCCTTGTACCAATCCAACTCCGTCACCATTTCCCGGTGCGCGGTGTGCGGCGCGGCGGTGGCTTCGTCGACCGGCAAAACCGGGCCGGCGGGCACGCCGTTGCGAATCAGCCGCATCGACAGTTCGTTGCCGTCCTGCGTGGCGAAGGCCGCCGCCAGTGCCAGGGTCAGGGCAACCCGGTTGACGTTACGCTCCCCGTTATTGGCGAAGCGCGGGTCGTCTGCCAGTTCGGGTTGTCCGATCAGTTCGCACAGCTTGCGAAATTGCCCGTTATTACCGCTGGCGATGAAGATATCGCAGGTCTTGGTGGGGTATTTGTCGTACGGCACGAGATTGGGATGCGGGTTGCCGGTGCCCTTGGGCCGTGTGCCGTTCAGGAAGAAATTCGCGGCTTGCGGATGCAGCAGCGCCATGCCGCAGTCGTACAGCGTCATATCGAGATACTGCCCGAGGCCGGACGTCTTCCGCTCGTGCAGCGCCATCAGAATACCAATGGCGGAATACAGGCCGGTGCCCATGTCCACCATTGCTGTACCCAGGCGCATCGGACCGGTGGTCCGGTCGCCGTTGACGCTCATGAGGCCAGTCATCGCCTGCAAGATCGCGTCGTAGCCCGGCAGCCCGCCCAGCGGCCCATCGGGACCGAAGCCGGAGATGCGGCAATGAATCAGGCCGGGGTATTTCTTGGACAGCACGTCCTCGTACCCGAGGCCCCATTTCTCCATCGAACCGGGTTTGAAATTCTCGATCAGCACATCGGCGGTTTCGAGCAGACGATGAAGAATCGCCTTGCCTTCCGGCTTGCTCATGTCCAGCGCAATCGCTCGCTTGTTGCGGTTGACGCCGATGAAGTAGCTAGCGTCCCCTTCGTGGAAGGGGGGGCCCCAATCGCGGACTTCGTCGCCTTGCGGCGGCTCGACCTTGATCACCTCGGCGCCGTGATCCGACAGGATCATCGTGCAATAGGGCCCACCGAGGACCCGTGTCAGGTCCACGACTTTAAGCCCTGCCAATGCGCCTGCGGTACGCGCCAAACCCTTGCCGGAAGCTGCCGGCGTCATCGATCCATCCATCGGGTCACGGTCTCCTTAGAGACCGCTGTTTACCCTCAGATGTAGTATTCCGCCAGCGGCGCAAAGCCGTTGAAACGCTGACTGGCATATGTCGTGACGTAAGCGCCGGTCGACATGAGTTCCACCCGGTCGCCGGAGGTCAAAGCCAGCGGCAAGCGGTAGTTCGACTTCTCGTACATAATGTCGGCGCCGTCGCAGGTCGGGCCGGCGATCGACACCGGGCCGGTAGGCCCGCCGTCGTGCGCAGTGACGATGCGGTATTTGATCGCCTCGCCCTCGGTCTCCGCCAGACCGCCGAAGCGGCCGATATCCAGATAGACCCACCGCAGCGGATCGGCTTTATCGCGCTGGCTGACCAGCACCACCTCGGCCGACACCACGCCAGCATCGCCGACAACGAAGCGACCGGGCTCGATCACCATTTCCGGCAGATTATTGCCGAAATGGGCGACCATGGCTTCCATGATGGCATTCCCGAATTGGTCGATCTCAGGCACCGAATCGCGATAAGGGGTCGGGAAACCGCCGCCCAAATTCATCATGCGCAGCTTCACGCCGGCATCCATCAGGTCGGTGAACAGCATGCCTACTTTGGCGATGGCAATCTCGTACGCACGAGTCGTCGTCTGCTGGCTCCCGACATGGAACGACAGGCCGTACGGGTCCAGGCCGAGATCGGCGGCTTGCAGCATCAGCGCCTTGGCATTCTCGATCGTGGTGCCGAACTTGCGCGACAGCGGCCAATCGGCGCCCTCGTTCTCCACCAGGATACGGCAGTACACCCGCGCGCCCGGCGCGTACTGGGCGAGCTTCAACAGCTCTTCTTCCGAGTCGAACGCGAACATACTCACGCCCGCATCGTGCGCACGCTTAATCGCCGACACCTTTTTAATGGTGTTGCCGAAGCTGATCGCAGCAGGTCGCGCTCCGGCATCCAGGCAAAATTCGATTTCCTCGATGCTCGCAGCATCGAAGTGGCTGTCGAGGCCCACCAGACGCGCCAGAATCGGGGCGGCCGGATTCGCTTTAACGGCGTAATAGATACGCGCCAGCGGCAGCGTATGCGAAAGCGCACGGAAATTCGCTTCCACACGATCTACGTCGAGCACCAGACACGGCGTCGCCGGCTGATGGTCAGCAAGATACTGGGCGATTTTGGATGTCATCGCACCGAGCCCCCGAGTTAGACGCCCGCCTGATGAAGGCGACGGGCGTAGTTGACGAAACGGTCGAACGAACCAGCGACCAAACGATTGCCAGAACGCTTGACGTCGTTGCGTAACCACAGAGGGCCAGAGGCACGTGCGTTGCTGCGTGGGGGCCATCTAAGAC
>JBAXFK010000300.1:0-4917 GCA_037139955.1 Rhodospirillales bacterium | reverse complement strand
CGTGGTGCCGTAGATGCTGTTGGAGGTGCTGACGGCGCCGGTCGTGCCGGTGGTCCCGTTGCCCCACGTGGAGGCCCCGGCGTCGACCACGGTGCTGTGGTCCCAATAGGTGGAACTGACGACGTAGTTGCCGTTGGAGAGGGCGATGATGCCGGTAGTGCTCACCATGTCGGAGGTCGTGGTGCCATAGAGACTGTTGGAGGTGGACACCGGTCCGACCGTCGTGCCCGCCCCGCTGGTCGCCGCCTTTGTCCGCCTGCGCACGCTGACGGATCGCGGCACCGACGCGATCGGTCAGGCAACCCTGGCGGAGTTCATGCGGCAAGGCTTGCTCCCACCGCATATCCGACGGATGCGCACCGAATACGGCCGACGCCGCACGGCAGTGCTGGCAGCAATGCAGAAATATGTGCAATCGGCCGAACCGTTGGCGGTGCCCGGCGGATTGCACATGGTCGCGCGGCTGCCAGACACCGCCGACGAAGCCGGCGCCGCGCAAGCCTGCCGCGCCGCCGGCCTCGCAGTGGCGCCGCTGCGCGCGTACTACGCCGGGCAGCCGACAATGAAAGGCTTGGTCATGGGTTTCGCTGCCACGCCCACGGCCATGGCAGCCGATTGCGCCCGCCGGATGGAAGCGTCGCTACGTTCGATCGCGCCCGTAATGGCCTGACATAGACGGTCACACCGCCGTCCGTCCCCCATCGACGAACAGGTTCTGCCCGTTGATGTAACGCCCGGCGTCGGAGCACAGCAGCAATGCCGCCCCCACCAAATCGTCGGGCGTGCCCAGCCGTCCGGCCGGGATGCGGGCGGCCAAAGCCGCGCCCTCGGTCGCCATTTGCTCGCGGTTGCGTGCCGTCGAAATTGCCCCAGGTGCGAGGTTGTTGACCGTCACCCCCTGCCCGCCGAATTGCCGCGCGAGGTTCAGCGTCCAATTCAATTGCGCCGCTTTAGTGCCCGCATAGATCAGCATCGCCGGATGCGGCCGTTCCTGTTGCACGCTGCCGATCGTCACGACACGACCCCAGCCCCGCTCCGCCATCGGCGGCACGAGCATTTGCAGCAGTTCCAGCACGGTACGCAGGTTCACTGCGATCTGGCGATCGAAGTGTTCGCGAGTAATGGACCGATAATCCTCGGGCATTTCGATGGAGGCATTGAGGACCAATATATCCGGTGGCGACCAAGCGTTCACGGCGGCGGCCAGCGCTACACCCGCTTCATCCACCGCAAAATCTTGTCCGAACGCAGCCGCTTCCCCGCCGCCGGCCTGGATTTCGGCGACCACCGCCGCAGCATCGGCGACTTCTTCCTCCGAACCGGCATGATGCACCGCCACCCGCGCCCCTGCCCCCGCCAAAATCAGCGCAATCGCCCGGCCGATTTCCCGGCGAGCACCGGTTACCAGCGCCGTGCGGCCATGCAGGCGAAAGGCGTCGAAGGGGTCGTTCATTCCGAAGCTCCCATTTTGTTGTCCAACCATGCCAGCAGCGCGGTGCGGAACGATGGCAGGCTTTTGTATGTCGCGATGTCCTCGGGCAAGGCCCGCAAAGCGACGGCCAACCGATCCGGCGCGATGAGATCGAGCGGGTAGACGTGGACCCGAATGCCGAACAGCACTGTCGCGCTGGTCGGAAGCAGGCGCAGGGTCTGACGCTCCACCCGCAAAAACAGATTTTCCCCGGCATTCGCAGCGGTGATGGCATCGTTGCGGGCCGTGCGCCATTTGCCGCCGGGCTGGAACAAGGCGGGGTCGTCGACGACGGACCAGTTAAGCCGAGCGGCGATACGGCCGGGACGGAGGTGACGCATGAAACGATCGACGGGGGCGGCGAGGCGATCGGCGTATTGCGGCACCGGTCCATGCACTGCGGCCAACGGACGGCCGATTTTCTCGGACAAACGCCAGCGGCTGGGAAAGCACAGACTGGCGGCGGAAAAGACCGGACCGTCGGGCGTGTTCTGGATCAGGCACAGATCCTCCTGCACCAACCGTCCGGCCAGTTCTAAAGGGTGCTCCGCGCCGGTGTTCCAGATTTCCCCGGTTAACCGGTTCGTCAAAATCGGCCCGTCGAGAGAAAACCAATCGGACCGATATGCGGTCAGGGCGGCGACGATCGACGCCAGGGCTTCGGCGCAGGCCGCTTCGATTCCCGGCGTTACCGCGAACACGTCCGTAGGCTGTTCGGCCAGCAAGCGCCGCTTCTCTGCCATTTCGCCGTGATACAGCGCGTCGAACTCGAACCACTCGGATTCGGATACCGTCGTCAACCCCAAGGCCATACGGTAGGGACCGGCCTCGATGGGATCGTGCAGGGTTTCCGCCGGCAAAGGACGCATCGGTCAGCCCAGCAGGAAGGCGCGCACCGCCGCGATCTGTGCATCGTCCATCAACGCCGGGGCATGCCCGGTATCGGGCACGACCAGCGTCTGCGCGCCGGTCTCCGCCATACGCGCCAATGTTTCGGGCAGCAGCAAATCGCTGGCCTCGCCGCGGATCGCCAGGATCGGCATGCGCATCCGCGCCCAGAGCGGCCAGAGATCGACCGCGACCGGCGCATGATCGCGCAGCGGCGCGACGATCGCGGGATCGTAATGCAGCACCAACTGCCCATCCGCCTGCACCCGCCCCGAGTGCTCGGCGAGATGCGCCCATTGCGCATCGGTCAGTGGGCCGAATTGGGCGTGTACGAGGCGCAAATACCGTTCCAACGCCTCGCGATCGGCGAACCGCCCGACCCATTTCGACGCGCTGGAAGCCAGCATGTAGTCGCGGATACGGGACAACGCCTCCAGCGGAATAAACGGGCCGATATCGTTCAGCACCATCTTGGTCACCGGATTGCCGGGCGTGGCGGCGGTCACCATGCCGCAAATACCGCCAAGCGACGTGCCGACCCACGCGACATCCGGCCCGATCGCCGCGAGCAAATGCGCCAGCGCGGTTACGTAATGCTGGGCCTGATACAGCATCGGGTCGGGCAGCCAGTCGGACTCGCCGCGCCCGGGCAGATCGGGACAGATTACCCGGAATCGATCCGATAGATTTGCTGCCAGAGCATCGAAATCCCGTCCGTTGCGTGTCACCCCATGCACGCACAGCACCGCTTTGGCGCCGGGATCGCCCCATTCGGTGTACGCCATGCGATGAAATGCGCCACCCAAGAGGTAGCCGATACTGCGCTTTTGCATCCCTCCATTAGACTCCAAGCCCCCCGGCACGGCTAGCCGTGGTCGCGAATTCGTCCTAATTCCCAAGGGAAAGTAAGGCGAAGGAACAGACCATGCGCGAGATCGGACATTTCATCGGCGGCAAGCTCGTCGCTGGCACCAGCGGCAAATTCGGGGACGTGTTCAACCCGGCCTCCGGCGAGGTATCCGCCAAAGTCGCGCTGGCCGACGCCAGCGAAGTCGATAAGGCCGTCGCCATTGCCAACGCCGCTTGGCCGGCATGGGCCGCCACGCCGCCGCTGCGCCGCGCCCGCGTGATGTTCAAGCTACAAGAGCTGCTGAACCGGGATCGCGCCGAGATGTCGGCCATTATCACCGCCGAACACGGCAAAGTATTGTCCGACGCCGACGGCGAAGTTCAGCGCGGGCTGGAAGTGGTCGAGTTTGCAGCCGGCATCCCGCATTTGATGCGCGGCGAATACACCGACGCCGTGGGCACCGGCATCGACGCGTGGTCGATCCGCCAGCCGCTGGGCGTCGTCGCCGGCATTACCCCATTCAACTTCCCCATCATGGTGCCGCTGTGGATGATCCCGATCGCGCTGGCGACCGGCAATTGCTTCATCCTCAAGCCGTCCGAGAAAGACCCATCGGTCGCGCTGAAATTGGCGGCCTTGCTGAAAGAAGCCGGCCTGCCGGACGGCGTGTTTGCCGTGGTGCAGGGCGGACGGGAAGCGGTTGAATCCATCCTGGCCCATCCCGGCATCGCCGCGATCAGCTTCGTCGGGTCTACCGCAATCGGCGAAACGATTTACAAGACCGGGACATCGAACGGTAAGCGCGTGCAGGCTTTGTGCGGCGCCAAGAACCATTTGGTGGTTATGCCCGACGCCGATATCGACGACGCCGTCGACGCCCTGATGGGATCGGCCTACGGTGCGGCCGGCGAGCGCTGCATGGCAGTGTCCGTTGCCGTGGCCGTTGGGTCGGCCGGCGACGAGTTGGTTGCCAAGCTCGCCCCCCGCGTGCGCGCGCTGAAGGTCGCGCCGGGCGTCGATCCCGAAGCTGAAATGGGCCCGCTGGTCACCGGCGAGCATCTGGCGAAAGTGCGCGGCTACGTGGACCTCGGCGTCCAGGAAGGCGCCAATCTGGTGGTCGACGGACGCGGGCTGAAACTGCAAGGCTACGAGAACGGGTTCTTCCTCGGCGGCTGCCTGTTCGACAACGTCACCACCGATATGCGCATCTACCAGGAAGAAATCTTCGGCCCAGTGCTGTCGGTCGTGCGCGCCCCGGACGTCGCCACTGCCACCCGCATGATCAACGAACACCAGTACGGCAACGGCGTCGCGCTGTTCACCAACGATGGCGGCGTGGCACGCGACTTCTCCCAAGCCGTGCAGATCGGCATGGTCGGCATCAACGTGCCCATCCCCGTGCCGATGTCGTTCCATTCCTTCGGCGGCTGGAAGCAGTCGCTGTTCGGCGACCACCACATCTACGGGATGGAAGGCGTGCGATTCTACACCCGCTACAAGGCGGTGACCCAGCGCTGGACCGGCGGTGCCAAGCGCGGGCCGGAGTTCACGATGCCGACTCTGGGTCGGTAATTTCCGATCCCGGCGCGTCGGCCGACGGCGCGAACGACAAGGGATCGAACACGCTTGCCGTATCCGGACCGTCGCCAGAGGCGATCCGGATACGCGGGTCGTCGCTATTTGCCAGCAGCGAACGAAAGCTTTGAAC
>JBAXFK010000299.1:0-4972 GCA_037139955.1 Rhodospirillales bacterium | reverse complement strand
CCTACCCCCACATGGCGGATAACCCGATCCACCGCGCAATGCCTGCCCTGGCCGGCGGGATACAACGCCGTGCAAGCCGCTGCATTGCCGGAGACCGCGTTTACGGTCTGGGCCAATGTCTTCCAGATGGGGCGCTTGGCAGCGGGCGAGCGAATTTTGATCCACGGCGGCACCAGCGGCATCGGCGTCACCGCCATTCAACTGGCGAAAGCATTCGGTGCGACGGTCTATGCCACCGCCGGATCGGCCGAGAAATGCGCGGCCTGCTTGCGCTTCGGCGCGGATGCGGCGATCGACTACCGGGAGCAGGATTTCGGCGCGGAAATCCGCTCGCTAACCGGCGGCAAGGGCGTGGACGTGATCCTGGACATGGTCGGCGGCCCCTATTTGCAGCGCGACATTCGGTCGTTGGCGATGGACGGGCGGCTGGTGCTGATCGCGTTCCTAGGTGGGTCGGTCGCGGAGAAATTCGACTTCCTGCAAATCATGACCAAGCGCTTGACCGTCACCGGTTCGACGATGCGGCCGCGTACCACGGCGCAGAAAGCCGCGATTGCCGCCGATTTGCGCGCCAAGGTGTGGCCGCTGCTGGATGCCGGACGGTGCGCCCCGGTCGTCCACGCGATATTCCCCCTAGGACAAGCCGCCGAGGCGCACCGGTTGATGGAATCGAGCGCCCATATCGGCAAAATCGTGCTGACGTTGGGCTGATGCTGCTCAACGCCATCGAGCGCGGGGAAGGCCCGCCGGTCGTCTTCCTGCACGGGCTGTTCGGCATGGCTCGTAATTGGGGGGCCATGCAGCGGGCGGTGGCGACCCGGTTTCGGACCGTCGCGCTGGATATGCGCAACCACGGCACCAGTCCGCGCGCGCCTGGGATGCGCTACGTCGATCTGGCGAACGACGTGCTGGACACGCTCGATGCGCTGAACCTGGGGCCGGTGGCGCTGATTGGGCACTCGATGGGCGGCAAAGCCGCGATGCTGGCGGCGTTGCTGCGGCCCGAGGCGGTCGGGCGGGTGCTGGTGTCGGATATCGCACCGGTTGCATACAGCCACGGTAATACCGCTATCGCCGCCGCGATGCTGTCGTTGCCGCTAAATCCCGCGTTAAGCCGCGCGCAGGCCGTCGCGTGGTTGGCGGATGCGGCGCCCGATCCGAATGTGCGCGCGTTTCTGGTGTCGAATCTGGCACTGGGGCCGGCGCCGTCCTGGCGCATCGGCCTGGACGAAATCGCCGCTGGCATTCCCGATCTGGAAGGGTGGGAGCAACCCGCGCTGCCGCCCTACGAAGGGCCAGCGCTTTTCGTCGCCGGCGCGGAGTCGGACTATGTGCGCACCGAACACAGGCCGGCGATTCGGGCGTTATTTCCCAGAGCACGTTTCGTCGGTGTAAAAGGCGCCGGACACTGGGTTCATGCCGACAATCCCGCAGGATTTCTTTCCGTTCTGGAAGTATTTTTACACGACTGGGCGGCATAAGATCGAGGAAACGACTATTCATGAGCGTCACCGCCCCCTCGGCCGTCGGGCGCCTCGCCGCGATGGCGCCGGCCCTGACTGCCGCTGCGTCGTTCAGCGTTGCGGATATTCTGCTCAAGGCGATCTATGCCTCGGGCATGGACGTGCTGACATTGGTGTCGTTGCGCGGCGTGTTGGTGGTCGTGTTCTTCTGGTGCTGGCTCAAAGTGTCGCCCCCCGCCCGCTGGCATTCGCCGCGCCAGCGCAATATCGCTATCGGTTTGGGCGTGCTGTTCGCCTTCACGATGTTCGGGCTGCTGAAATCGATCGCCCTGCTGCCGGTGTCGATCGCGATCCTTGCCTATTTCATCTATCCGTTGCTGACCGGGATCGCCGCCGCAGCAACCGGGGTGGAGCGGCTGGGCTGGCGTGCCTTGTTAACCGCCGTTGTGGCTTTCTTCGGGTTGGCCCTGATGCTGGGGCAACAAATCGGCGACCTTTCGATGATCGGTTTGGCGTTCGCGTTCGGCGCTGCGGTGTTCCGCGTGGCGTCCCTGCTGGGCACGCGGGCGTGGCTGTCGGGTACGGATGCGCGGGTCACGACGTGGTATTCGATGGTGCCGTCGACGATCTTGTTTTTGGGGGCGGCGGCGCTGTCGGGGGAGTGGAACATGCCGGCCTTCGCATGGGGCTGGGCGGCGTTTTTCGGCGCGGCGATCACCACGACCGCGTCCACCTTGCTAATCTATATGTCGACCGACACGGTCGGACCGTTTCGCACCGCCTTGGCCATGAACCTAGAGCCGTTGCTGACCCTGATTTTCAGTATGATCTTGCTCGGCGAAGTCCTGACAACCGTGCAACTGCTTGGCGCTGCCACAATGATCGGGGCGCTGTGCGCGTTTCAGTTCGTGCGGGGGCGATGAGGGGCCAAGGCTCGAACAGCGCAATGCGGCTTCGGCGATCGTAGACAATGCGCGATCGCGGCGCTTTGCACGGAGCCGCTATAACCTGGAGACATCGCGACCGCCGCAACTCTATCGTTGTTGCGCCAGCCAAGCCGCTCCCACCAGCGCCCCGGCCGCCAACACCGATGGCACCGCGAACCCGCCGAGTGTGTCCGACAGGACCCCCGCGACCAGCGGCCCAACGATCTGGCCTGCGCCGAATGCCCCGGTCATCGCCGCCATCGCTCGCCTCGGGTCGCCTGTCGCCAGTTCGCGCGCGCGGGTCAGGCCTAGCGCGGTCAGGCCCATGAAAGTGCCGCCCAGTAGGATCGCCCCCAGGGAGACCGACAGCGCACCGGCCGAGGCGATGCTGGCCAGCACGCCAATGGACTCAACGATTGCCGCCGCAGCGAAGGCTCGGGCCGTACCGATTCGGCGGCCGAGCCGACCCCAGAGCCAAACGGATGGGGCCGCACCGATGCCGACAAGAAACCAGATCGAGGATTCGAGCCGTGGCACCTCGGATCGCACGATTGCCACGAGGAATGTCGCGGTGATCACGTAGCCGAAGCCGAAGAGCCCGTATGCGAGGGTCATGTGCCGAAGCCGAGGGTCGCGCTCAGACGTGGCAGATACGACGACGGGCGGAGATCGGTCCGGTCCCATAGGCAAAAATACCCTGCACAGAATCAGTCCGATCGCCGAGGCCGCACCGCTGGCGAGCCACATCGTGTCCCAGTGTGCCATGCTGGCGACAAGCACCGCCGAAACCGCGATCCCCAGGCCGACGCCAGCGAAATGCAGTGCGCTCAAGCCCGGACGGCCGGCGGCCGCAAGCCGATCCATCGTCAAGGCCGAGGCCAGGATCAGCACCAGTGCGCTTGCCGCACCGCCCAAAAAGCGCATGGCCAGGAACCAACCGAGGCCGAAATCCAGCCCCATCGCGCCTGTGGTCGCCGCACTGCACGCCAAAGCCCCCAATAGCCAGAGCCGCTTCGATCCCGGTAGCGGTGCTCGGGCCGCGCCCAACGCGCCCGCCATGTAGCCGAAGAAATTGGCCGATGCGATCAGGCCGGCTGTCGCCTTACTCAGGCCCAAAGCCGCGATCATCGGCGGGAGGATGGGCGTGTAGACGAAACGTCCGATCCCGATTCCGACCGCCATCGCGATCATGCCGCCCAAGGCGGCGGAAACCGCCGATTTGTCTGTGTGTGCCATGCCGACGGTGTATCAGCGGCTTGCGATAGGATCGAACGATTAGATACGATCGAACCCATCGTTTGGAGAGATAGCCGCGATGGATTCCGCCGAACTCCGCGTTTTCGAAGCCGTGGCCCGCACAGGCGGTATGAAACGTGCGGCCGATGAACTCCACACCGTGCAGTCCAATATCACCGCTCGGGTTAAAGCGCTGGAGGACGAATTGGGCTGTGCGCTGTTCGATCGCCATTCGCGCGGTGTCGCGCTGACCCATTCGGGCGAGCGGCTTCTGCCCTATGCGCGGCGGGTTGCCTGGCTGCTCGCCGATGCCAAACGTGCCGCGCGCGATGAAGGTATTCCTGGCGGTCCGCTCACCATCGGATCGCTGGAAACCACCGCCGCACTACGTTTGTCGCCGCTGCTCGCCAGCTATGCCGCAGCCTGCCCCGAGGTCGATATCGCCCTCCGCCCTGGCAACACCGCCGAACTGATCGAGGCTGTGCTGGATCGCTCGCTAGAAGGGGCGTTCGTCTGCGGCCCCGTCGCCCATCCGTCGCTGACGGAACGGCCGATGTTCGTGGAAGAATTGGCGATCCTCGCCGCGCCCGGCATAGCCTCGATCGAGGCCGCGACGCAGGGCGGTATCGCGCGCATCGTGGTGCTGCGGCGCGGCTGCTCGTATCGACAACGGCTGGAGGGCCTGCTGGCGCAGCGCGGCATCGCCGTGCCCCGGGTGATGGAATTCGGCACGCTGGAGGCGATCTTCGGCTGCGTCGCCGCCGGTCTGGGCATCAGCCTGTTGCCGCGTGCGTTGATCGGCCCTGTTTGGCAACAAAGGCGGGTCAGTCTGCATACGCTGCCCACCGAGGAATCGCGGGTTTCCACGGTCTTCGTCCATCGGCGGGAGGCGTATTTATCCAGCGCCCTGCGGGCATTTTTGGATCATGTTAGCCAGCCCGTCGTCGAACGACCTCGCCGATGAACCCGATTGTCTCGGACACGCAGCGTTCCGGAGCGGCGGACATGACGTTGAACGGCATGCCGTCGAGCACCGATAGGCGGCAGTCCGGAATCAGTTCGGCGGCGCGTTCGGCATGTGCCATGGTGCCCTGGCGCGCATCGCTGCCCGCCAAAATCAGCGTCGGGACCCGCATGGCGGCCAGCCGGTCGGTCAGATCCAGCGTCGTGGTCCAGCGGAACAACTGTGCTAGGAACGCGCCGGGCATACGGGCCTGCTGTTGGATATACCATTCGCGCATCGCCGCCGGCACGCTTTCTGGCAGGCGGAACCGATTGGTGGCGCGGGCCCAAGCCTCCGATCCCTGTTCCTCGGCGATGCGCGCCCATCCGTTCGCGTCGATCGGG
>JBAXFK010000298.1:0-4982 GCA_037139955.1 Rhodospirillales bacterium | reverse complement strand
GGGTTCGGTGCGCGGACGGTATGATTTATGCTGCGCGGCAGCTTCCAAATACGGCGCCGGATTGATCAGAATATCTTTCGGCAGATCAATCACCACCGGGCCGGGACGACCGGTTTTGGCGACATAGAATGCCTCGTGGACCACACGCGCGAGGTCTTCCGACCGCTTGACCAAATAATTGTGCTTGGTCGCGGGTCGGGTAATGCCGGTGGTGTCCGCTTCCTGAAAAGCATCGTTGCCGATCAGATGCGTGGGCACCTGCCCCGTCAGGCAGACAATAGGAATGCTGTCCATCAGCGCATCGCACAAGCCCGTTACCGCATTGGTCGCGCCAGGGCCGGAGGTGACCAACACGCACCCGACCTTGCCGGTGGAGCGCGCATAGCCCTCGGCAGCGTGCACCGCACCGCCTTCCTGACGCACGAGGATGTGGCGGATGCTGTTCTGATTGAAAATGGCGTCGTAAATCGGCAGGATCGCGCCGCCGGGATAGCCGAAAATAACCTCGACGCCCTGCTCTTTAAGGGCGCGCAGGAGGACTTCCGCTCCGGATTGTTGGACGTCGGCCGACATGGTCTGGGTTCCGATATTGGTGTGGGCCGGCTCCGTAGGCCGGTTGCTGCGCTGCGTCAACCCCGAATTTGTAGAAATGCCAAGATTTCTGATGTCAAACATTCCGATAATTGCGTTTTTTCGTCGAAACGCGCATTGATCGTATGCACCAGAGGCGGATCAGCCAAGCGGTGATGGCGGAACCACGTCGCCTGACGCTTTGTGTACTGTCCCGTGATTAACTCGGTGCGCCGCGCCGCATGCTCGAGCGTAATCTCCTTGCGCAGGTAGCCCGAAATCTCAGGCACCCCATGCGCCCGCATCGCCGGCAGCCCGGGGTCGAGGTCCTGTTCCAACAGCGCCGCGACTTCCTCGATAGCGCCCTGCGCGACCATCCGTTCGAACCGCGTGGCGATGGCGGCGCGCAACGTCTCCCGAGGCGGGTCCAGCAGGATGGCCGCGAAATCCCACGGCGCCGGCGTGCTCCGACGATTCTGCCACGCCGCCAAACCAATACCCGTGCCGCGCCACACCTCCCACGCACGGGCGATACGCTGGGCGTCCTGGGGTTTCAACCGCGCGGCAGTGGCGGGATCTACCTTGGTCAGGCCAGCATGGAGTGCCTCGGGGCCGAGTGTGGCCAGTAATGCGCGCGCCTCGGTTTTGGCCTCCGGGCCGGGGTCGGGTATCTCGGCGAGGCCTTGGGCGAGCGCAGCGAAATACATCCCCGAGCCGCCGGTGAGGATGGGGAACCTTCCGGCTGCGCGGGCTGCGTCCATGGCTTCCAGCGCCGCAGTCCGCCACCAAGCGACGCTGCCCGGTTCTTTGGCTGGACGTACTCCGTACAGAACGTGCGGAACTTGCGCTTCTTCCTCCAGCGTCGGGCGGGCTGTGAGGACGCTGAGTTCTTCGTACACCTGCATGGAGTCGACATTGACGATCGTGCCGTCGAAGCGGGCGGCGATGGCCAAGGCAAGCGCGGATTTTCCGCTGGCGGTAGGGCCGGCGATTAGGAGGGCTTTAGGGCGGGGCATGAAGGCCTAATATACTCGACACTGTTCTTTTACACGCGATGAATTCGCGGTTACAGATTTTCGATGGCTGGCGACGGCGCATGGGCCGTAACGCGCGATACTTCCCTTCCAGGTTGTATCATCGCCTATGGTCGCGATATTCTCCGCGTCTCAGCTCGGCGTGCCAATCTCCGCGATCAAGTCCCGCCCGACAATGTCCCCCAAATACCCCAGCTCCTCAGCGAAAACTTCCACCGCCGGCCGCCCATCGGCGCATGTCTGCCCGCAACGAGTGTACGCCACGAACCCCTTATACGCATCGTAACGGGACGGATCGTTCGTTTCGTCGAATATTTTTATCACCCCCGTATGGATGTTGATCGGAAACAACCAACACGGGCTCGGCTTATATGCCCAGGGATGCAGCCCATCCTCCAGCGCCAGCACCTGCAATCCGCAGCGTCCATCGTCCAACCGAAAGATGCAGCAAGTCTGCTCGAAATGCGCCGGAAAATCCGCAACCGCTTTCTTGCCCGCCCAGGGCCGTGTCGCCGTTTTGCGCCCGTATTGCACCCCGCCGACATTCCCGTCGACAATGGGCTTTTTCGGCAGATCGAGGCCCATCGCAGCGAAGGCCGGACGCCGCGCGCCCACGATAATCTTGATCGCGCGCTCTGTCGGCTCGTCGACGTAAACGCCATCGTAACAACACATCCCCAGACAGTCCGGCAGAACGCAGCGCGCCATGCTTCGCCCGAACGACGCAGCATCGATCGGCATATCCGCGCATTTGCGGCGCAATTCCGTCGCGATGTCGGAGAAGGTCATACTATGTTCCTTGGTCCGTCAAACAAGCACATCCACTGCATAGTGCATGTCGGATTACCGATTTTGGGAGCAAGAAGCAAAATTGGTCGGAGCGGCGGGATTCGAACCCACGACCCTCAGTCCCCCAGACTGATGCGCTACCAGACTGCGCTACGCTCCGACCGATGGGGCATTCCCACATTATCGACGCCAGAACGACGATACATGGTCTCGCTGTAGCGAGCGGGGCAGCCTATAGCCGGTTCGGGATCGGCCGTCAAAAGGATACCGAACGCGGCGCGAATCCGGCGGAATTGCCGACGACCGCCCTAGGTTTCGTGCATCAATTGCGCCCGAGCGGCCGCGATGGCTCCGGCCTCGGCTAGGGAGAGCGGCGGGGGCGCGAGGTCCAACCGCTCCAGTGCATCGACGATGGCGGCGACCACGACAAGCCGGGTGAACCATTTGTTGTCGGCCGGCACCACGAACCACGGGGCATGGGACGTCGCGGTGGCGGCGATCGTCTTCTCGTAAATATCCTGGTACTCGTCCCAATAATTTCGCTCGGTCAGGTCAGAGGCGCTGAATTTCCAATTCTTGTTCTTGTCGTCCAGCCGTTCCATGAAACGGCGCTTCTGCTCCTCTTTGGAGATATGCAGGAAGAATTTCAGCACCACGGTACCCTGATCGGCCAGGAAGCGCTCGAACCCCGCGATCGCATTCAACCGCTTGTCCCAAATATTCTTCCCAACCAGTTCGGGCGGCAGACGCTGTTGATTTAACAGGGAGGGATGCACACGAACGACCAGCGTGTCCTCGTAATAGCTGCGATTGAAAATCCCGATCTTGCCCCTCTCGGGAAGTGCACGCACCGCCCGCCAGAGGAAATCGTGCCGCAGTTCTTCCGCACTCGGGGCTTTAAAGCTGGTGACCTGCACACCCTGCGGGTTCACCCCGGACATCACGTGCTTGATAGTGCCGTCCTTGCCTGCTGCATCCATGGCCTGAAACACAACCAGCAGCGACCAACGATCCTGGGCGTAAAGCTTTTCCTGGAGGCGCGACAGATGCTCCACCCCGCCATTCAGCACGGCGGCGGCATCGTGCTTGTGGACCAAGTGGCCGGCCGTGTCGGTGGGGTCGTAGTCCTTGAGCTTGAAGCCCTTGCCCTTAGCGACGCGGTAGCGGTCCAACAACTTGCGCATGCGTCCGTCGGACAAATGCTCGACGGGGGCCGTCTCGTCGGTTTCGTTCATACAGGCTCTCCCTGCCCGCTTTCTAACGCACCCCCTGGTTGAAACGCGACAGAAACACGATCCCATGCATTCCGTGCTTGCTCATGGAGGGGCAGGCAGACGACAATCGGGGCATGTTGGAGCAGTCGGACCTTTCGGAACACGACTCCGCCCCCCCGCGGGTCGACCCGGTGCGCCGCTTTGCCGGCAGCGCCTTCGCTGCGCTCGACCTCGGGACGAATAATTGCCGCCTATTGGTCGGCGCCCCGTCCGGCGACGGATTCCGGGTGATCGACAGTTTTTCGCGCATCGTGCGGCTGGGCGAAGGATTGCACCACACCGGACGTCTGGCGCCGGACGCGATGGATCGCGCGATGGTCGCACTACAAGCCTGTGCGGATCGGCTATCCCGTCGCCCGGTGCGCAAACTGCGCGCCATCGCCACCGAAGCCTGCCGCCGCGCCGTCAATGGCGGGGAGTTTCTGGCCCGCGTCAAAGCCGAAACCGGCCTGGATGTCGTTCCGATCTCCAGCCGGGAAGAAGCGGAACTCGCGCTCGCATCCTGCTCCCCCCTGCTGTGCGGGGAGGGCCGCCGAGCACTGCTGTTCGATATTGGCGGGGGATCGACGGAGTTGGCGTGGGTGCGATTGACCCAGGGGCAGCCGCAATTGATCGGCTATGAATCGCTGCCCATCGGCGTAGTCACCCTGTTCGAGCGCTGGGGCAATGCCGGGTTCACCGAAGACGGATTCGAGGCGATGGTCGACGACGTCGCCAGCATGCTGCTGAAGTTCGAGAATGTGCATTGCATCGCCCGCGAAATCCGCAACGGCGGAGTACGGCTGCTGGGCACCAGCGGCACGGTCACCACATTGGCCGGCGTTGTCCTGAAACTCGACCGCTATCGCCGCCCTGCCGTCGACGGTCTGGCGCTGTCCGCCAGGGAAGCCGCCGACGCGCTCGACTTTCTGTTGGGTCTCGGACGGGACGGTTTGTTGCAACATCCCTGCGTCGGCCCCGAACGCATAGACTTCGTTCTGCCGGGCTGCGCGGTCTTCGCCGCCATCACCCGCGTCTGGCCAGCGTCCAAAATCGTCGTCGCCGATCGCGGCCTGCGGGAAGGCATGCTGTTGCGCATGATCCGCGCCGATCGCGCCGGCCCCCGGAAGGTTTATCCAACCCGCCCATGACCAAAGCCCCTGGAATGACGTCCAAACGCGCGCTGTCCGTGCGCGTGAAGAAGACGAAGAGTCGCACCCCTGCCTCCCGCGCGTGGCTGGAACGGCAATTGAATGACCCCTATGTGGCGGCGGCCCAGGCGCAGGGCTATCGCTCGCGGGCGGCGTTCAAGCTGATCGAACTCGACGACAAGCAC
>JBAXFK010000297.1:0-5005 GCA_037139955.1 Rhodospirillales bacterium | reverse complement strand
GGGGTAATATTGGGGGGCTGGAGAGGTGCGATGGCCACTCCTTAGCCCGCCCATCCTGTAAAAATCCAAAAAATGGGGAGCCCAAAGGCCCCCCCTACCGCCCTTCCCCTACCGCCCTTCCCCTAAAAACGCCGCCGACAGCGCTTCCACCCGCGCCAACGCCGCCGCCGACAATGGGCCTTTCAGCACCGCCGATAACCCCGCATCGAATTCGTCCACCGTCGCCATGCCCACCAGAATCGTCCCCATCGCCGGATGGCTTATCGCGTAGCGGGTGGACGCTTCGGCCAGTGAGCCAACCAATCCCTCGGTCACCAATGGCATGAAGCGTTGGGCGCGTTGCAGGTCGGTGCCGTAGTCCAATGCCGACCCGATCGGGGCGGGCGGCGGGCTCGCGATCGGATGGCGCTCGGCCGTCCCCGTCAGCGCCCCGCCGGCCAGCACGCGAATTCCGACCACGCCGACGCCGGCCGCTACCGTATGGTCGAACAGACGCCCGTAGTCCTGCGCGGGATAGCCCGGCGGCAGCGCCTGGGCAGGGGACGGGTTCAGCATATTGTAGCTGACCTGTGCACTGTGGAATCGCCCGGAATCCAATACCGCGTGCAGCGCCGCCGTATCGCCGACGGCGGTAATCCCCAGGAAGCGCGTTTTGCCGGCAGCGCGCAGGGCCTCGAACGCCGGCGCGACTTCTTCCAGGACTTGCCTAACGCTCAGGCTCTCGCCGCCGCCATCGACCGAGATCGGGTTGTGCAGATGGAAGATGTCCACGTGGTCCATGCCGAGCCGGGACAGGCTGGCGTCCATCGAGCGGGTCACCTCGGCGGCGATGCGACCGAATGCGCTGCTGGGCACGCGCACTTTCGTGCCGACAATGGCGTTGGCGGGTTTTAGCTTGGCAAGGACTTGGCCCAGGTGGGTCTCGGACAGCCCGTCGCCGTATTGCACGGCGGTATCGAAATAGTTGATCCCCGCATCCAACGCCTTGCCGACCGCACGCTCCTGGTCGGCGGACGAGCCGCGCACCATTAACCCACCTACCGCGCCGCAACCGAAGCCAAGGACGGAAACTTTCATGCCGGTTCGGCCGAAATCGCGCATTTCCATGGTGTTACTCCCTATCGCCGATACAGTCCGGCACTTTCTGCCCTTAGTTTGCACAGTGCCACCAGCAGGTCGAGGGTGGGTGTCGCCACCCCCGCCATCCGCGCCAAGGCCAAGGGCGCGTCGAACATGCCGTCGATCTCCATCGGTCGACCGGCCTCCAGATCCTGTAAGATGCTGGGTTTATGCGCCATGCTGCTTTGGCTTTTCACCCGAGCCTCGTGGTTGGCGGTGGGGTTGGCGCCCATGGCTTGGGCAATCAGGGTTGCCTCCCGCATTGCGGCCAAGGACGCCTGCATGGCGGCGGGTTCGGTGTAAACAGATTGCGGGGCGTTTCCGGCCAGCACGGCCAAAGTGCCACCGGCGAGATTGGAGATAAGCTTGTTCCAGATCTCGGTGCGAATAACCGGGGTTGCCTCCCCCGAGACGCCGCCTTCGGTAATCAGCTCGGTCAGAGCCAGCACACGATCGGACAATGTGCCGTCCGGCTCGCCCAGGATGAAGCGGCTCTTGGGTTGCTCGACATCGATGACGCCGGGTTCGACCACCGCGCTAGCGGAATAGACCACACCGCCGATCGCGCGCCCCGGCCCAAGCGCCCGCCGCAGCACATCGTCGGGATCGATACGGGGGAGAGATTTGCCCGCGTGCGGTCCGGGAAGCGAATCGAAATACCACCAGGGGATGCCATTCATCACGAAAGCCACGGCGGTTTTGGGGCCGAGCAGCGGGGCGATGCCGGCGGCGATTTGCGGGAGGGCGGGGGCCTTGACGGTCACGAACACCGCGTCCTGCGGGCCGAGTTCGACGGGATCGGACGTGGCACGCAGCTTCGCGGTATGGGTCCCATCGACGGCATGCACCGTCAGTCCGTTTGCTTGGATCGCGGCAAGATGCGGGCCTCGGGCGAGGATGGACACTTCTGCCCCCCCCCGATGCAACCGGGACGCGAGGTGCCCGCCGATGGCACCGGCGCCATAGATACAGATTTTCATGGTCCCGACCCCCAACGGATTTTTCCCAGGGATGGGAGCGTGTTTGCACTGTTCGGTCAACCGTGGGTTTAGCGCGCAATCAGCAAACTTATACCAACCGGAGCAACACCATCCCCATGCCGCTCACGGACACGGCGAACACGGCGCTGCGCAGCCAAGGCACGCCGACAATGTAGACCCCCGCATAGACCAGCCGCGACCAGACAAAGATATGCTCGCCCAGGATCGATGTCGCGTCGGACCGCCCCGCGACATGCGCTATCAGCACCAAAGCCGCGAATAACGGTAGGTTTTCCAACATATTGCGGTGTGCCCGCGCCGCCCTGCCCGGCCATCCCAGGATTTCCGGCAGGTGCTCGCGGTTGCCGGCCATCGTCGTTAACCCCGCCTGCCCATTCGCCCCCATCCCGGCCACGATGGCCTGCACGGCGGTCAGGACCACGGCGCAGACCAGCAGCGTCAGATCGGGGGTCATCGCGAAGGATAGATCTTGGATTGGGTAATCGCCCCATCCGGTCCTGGCGGCTTCGGCGGTGCTTTCTTGGCGCAGGCGGCCAGCAGCAGCACAGCCAGCAGCGCCGAAAGCGTCCTCATGCCGGTAACAGCGCCAGCCAGCGTGCCGCCTCCCGCGCGACATTGGACGGCGCGGTCCCGCCGAAGCTGGTGCGCGACGCGACCGACGCGTCGACGGTCAGCACGGTGAACACGTTGTCGGTGATGCCATCGTGCACCGTCCGCATCTCCGCCAACGACAGATCCGCCAAATCCACCCCCTTCTGCTCGGCCATCGCCACGAGCCGACCGGTGACGTGATGCGCCTCCCGGAAGGGGAGCTTCAGCATCCGCACCAACCAATCCGCGAGGTCGGTGGCAGTGGAAAAGCCCGATCCGGCCAGTGCGCGCATCCGCTCCAGCACTGGGGTCATATCGCGCACCATGCCGGCGATGGCGACCAACGACAGTGCCCAGGCCTCGGCGGCATCGAACACCGGTTCCTTGTCTTCTTGCATGTCCTTGGCATAGGCCAGCGGCAGGCCCTTCATAACCGTCAGCAGCGCCACCAGCGATCCCGCGATCCGCCCCGTCTTCGCCCGCACCAGTTCGGCCGCATCCGGATTGCGCTTCTGCGGCATGATCGACGACCCCGTGGTGAAGGCATCGGACAGCCGGATGAAACGGTACGGCGCGCTGCACCAAATGACGATTTCCTCGGCGAGGCGAGATAGATGCATGGCGGAAATCGCGGCAGCCGATAGAAATTCCAACGCGAAATCGCGATCCGAAACGGCATCGAGGCTATTCGCAGTCGGCCGGTCGAAGCCCAGCGCAGCGGCGGTCATATGCCGGTCGATCGGGAACGAGGTACCGGCCAAAGCCGCACTCCCCAATGGCGAGACATTCAACCGCTTGCGGCAATCGACCAAACGGCCGCGGTCGCGGTCCAGCATTTCGACATATGCCAGCAAATGGTGCCCGAAAGTCACCGGCTGCGCCGTCTGCAAATGCGTAAACCCCGGCATAACATCACCCGCGTATGCCGCCGCCCGCTCTGCCAGCGCCCGCATGGTATCGGCGATCTGCGCGCCCAACCCGTCGATCGCGTCGCGCACCCACAGGCGAAAATCCGTCGCCACCTGGTCGTTGCGGCTGCGCGCGGTGTGCAGGCGCTTCCCGGCCTCCCCGATGCGGTCGGTCAGCCGAGCCTCTATATTCATGTGAATGTCTTCGAGGTCGGCGCTGAAGGGGAATTGCCCTGCCTCGATCTCGGCGGCAATACCTTCCAGACCGGATTGGATCGCGGCCTTGTCTTCGCCCGAGATCAGACCGATATGCGCCAGCATCGCCGCATGCGCGAGGGAGCCGCGAATGTCCTGCCGCCACAGTTTTTGGTCGAACCCGATGGAGGCATTGATCTCCTGCATGATCGCCGAAGGACCGGCCGCGAATCTGCCGCCCCATTGGGCGTTGGCGGAAACGTTTCTACGCTCAGGTTCGTCGTTCAAAGGAAGTCTTCCATGATGTCGCCGATTGCCCGCCGGACGGTCCTGGCGGCCGGGGCCACCCTAGCGGCGGTGCTGCCCCCGCGCAAACCGTGGGCCGCCCAGAATCTTCGCCCTCTAGAGGAGGTGCTGACGCCCACCGATCCGCCGGTCGTGCCGCCGGATGCAGTGTTCTTCGATGCCGGCGGCACCGAACACCGGTTGATGGAATTCGCGGGCCACGGGATGGCGATCAACCTCTGGGCTACATGGTGCGCGCCCTGCGTGGCCGAGATGCCATCGCTCCAGGCGCTGTCGGTCGCATTGGCGCCCTTCGATATCGCGGTCATGCCGCTATCGTCCGATCGCGGCGGCGCCGACACGGTACGCACTTGGTTCAAGGAGCACGATATCGCCGGCCTGCCGATCCTGACCGATCCCAAAGGCGCGCTCGCCCGCGCCTGGAGCGTGCGCGGCCTGCCAACCACACTGATCGTCGACCGCCAAGGCCAAGAGGTCGCTCGGCTGGAAGGCCCCGCCGACTGGTCGTCGCCGTTGTCGGTGGCGCTGATTCGCAAGCTGGTGGGGTAATCCCGGCTCGCTATTTCGGTCGCGTCGGCGACACCGGCGCGGGGACCGGCGGCGGTGTGGCCCCTTGCCACAGTTGCAAGACCTGGGTCGGGTGAACACAGCTGATCGATCCGATCTGATTCGCCCCGTACTGCGCATAAGCCTGCCCAGCAGGGGGCGGGGTAATCGGCGCCGAAATCGGCAGATAGAGGAAGCAGACCGTACCATCGACCGGATCGCGCCAGCGCTGGATGATGGTATCGCGCAACGGGCCGCGGAAGATCTTCTCCAGCAGCATGGTGGGGAAACTCTCCCACTCCGACACCGGTTGCGGCGGGGGCGCCGGTTGCGCGGGGG
>JBAXFK010000296.1:0-5078 GCA_037139955.1 Rhodospirillales bacterium | reverse complement strand
GTATTGACCTCGTAAGCCTGCTCCAGTCGCCTCCCCCACATCCAGCGACCGAATAGCGTCGAGTACCTTTACTTTTTCATTCCGCACCGCGCTGGCGTTGAATCGTACAGGCGCTTCCATGGCCGTCACCATTAGCAATTGCAGCAGATGGTTTTGAAACATGTCACGCAAGACGCCAGCCGATTCGTAGTAAGGTCCTCGCCGTCCGACAGGCACTTCCTCAGCTACGGTGATCTGTACGTGGTCGATGACGTCCGAGGTCCAAAGACGCTCGAAAATCGTGTTGGCGAAGCGCAGCGCCAGAAGGTTTTGCACCGTCTCCTTGCCCAGAAAATGATCGATCCGGTAGGTCTGCGCCTCGGCGAAGACCGCCCCCACGCTGTCGTTGATCTCCCGCGCCGAGGCCAAATCGCGCCCGATCGGTTTTTCCAGCACCACCCGGGATTGCGGCGTTACCAACCCAGCTGCGGCGAGGTTACGGCAAATCGGCCCATACAGATAAGGCGCTGTCGCTAGGTAGAAGACCCTGACCCGCGCGGGATCGAGCACGGCTGTCAGCCTCGCCCAATCGGCGCCGTCGGCCGTCGCATCGATCGCGACGTAATGCACACTGGCCAGAAAGCGGGCGAGCATGACCGGGTCGAGGTCGTCCGGTTGGACGTGCTCTTCTAGCGCTTGCCGAGCTTTGTCGCGATAGCCGTCGTCCGACAATACGGATCGCGCAACGCCGACGATGCGCGCCCCATCCGGCATCTGCCCGTCGCGGTAACGATAATACAGCGCCGGCAGCAGTTTTCGCAGTGTCAGATCGCCAGTCGCACCGAAAACAACACAGTCGAACAAAGGCACGGGAATGATCTTGGCCATGGAGGTCCGCCTGGAATGGGACGATCGGCAGGGCGCGCCCTTGCCAACGCGGTAACCATCCGCTCATGACTGGCGGAATTACAAGGGGGAAAACAATGAAAGTCGGCATACTCCAGTTCTTCGGCTGGCGGGATCGCTCGGTACCTCTGGCGTCCGTCTACGAATCCGCCTTGGAACGCTTCGGCATCATGGACCGCACAGGCTATGACGCCGTTTGGTTGGCCGAGCACCATTTCTCCGGCTTTTCGGTTTGCCCGTCGGTCCACATGATGGGCACCATGGCTGCCGCCCGCACGACCCGCCTGCGCATCGGCACCGCCGTGTCCCTGGCCCCGTTCTACAACCCGCTGCGTCTCGCCGAGGAAGTGGCGCTGCTGGATGTGCTGTCCGGCGGTCGGGTCAACTGGGGCGCCGGCCGGGGGTTCGAACGCTCCGAATTCGCCGCCTTCGGCATCGCCGGAGAGGAAAGCGCGGGTCGCTTCCACGAAACCGTGGATATCGTGCTGAAAGCTTGGACCCAGCCGCGCGTGACGCATAAAGGCTCGTATTTCGAATACGACGGGGTGGAGGTCCTGCCGAAACCGATCCAAACTCCACACCCTCCGGTCTGGATGGCGGCATCGTCCACCCCCGCTATCGAGTGGGCCGCGCGGCAAGGTTTCTCCATTTTGATGGATCCGCATACCTCCCGTGCCGATTTGATCCAAAAGCGACGCTTTTATGCCTCGGTGTTAGCTGACGCCGGTCATTCCGATGCCGGCCGCGACATCCCCATGGCCCGCTTGATCGCGGTGGACGAGACAGCGGACAAAGCCCGAGAAGTGGCGAAACGGGTCGCGGAATGGACGGTCGCGTCCTATGTCGGCAAGGCCGGCAACGTGCGGCAGGAGGCACGCACTTTCGGCGGCAAGGACCCGATCGAACACTATCTGAACGACGTCATGATCCACGGCACCGCCGACAGCGTCGCGGACCAAATCCGTGCTTTCGGGGCCGAGATCGGCATGAACTACCTCATGGCCGCGCCCATGAGCGGGCGGTCGTTCCGGTTGCTGACAGACAAGGTGCTGCCGCTGGTGGCGGGGACGCAATGAGAGAAATCTCGCATCAATCCTGCCAAACCCCGGCTTTCGCCTCTACGACGTAGCGATCGGCATCTTCCTTCAACAACAACCGATCCGCCACCAACGCCCGTGCCGCAGCTTCCACCGCTACGGCGCGACGGGACGGGGAACCATAGCGGTCCCGCAGCGACTTGCGGGGATCGCTCGGGGCTTTATCCAGGGCGAAGGGGCGATAACTGCCGTCGCGGTCGCACATTTCGCCAGCGATGGCAGGGGCTTTGTAGAGATTGAAACCGGTAAACGTCCCCATCGGCGCCGCGACATCCGGCAGTTTCACCCCGGCCCGAGCGTTACCGTCGGCATCCACCGCCGGCACCAACGCAACATAGGGAGACGGCCCGTTCGTTGGGCGCACCCAATCGCCCACTGGATCGATCCGGTTCGGTGCGGCAGCCGTCGCGAACCCCGGCAGGGTCGGGAAGCCCAACCGCGCCGCAGGCACCAGCGTGCCATCGGCGATGCGCGGAATACGGCTGTTCGGTGCCGGGCGGCCGGTCGCGATCCACTCGTCCAATGCAACCAGCAGCGCTCGCAGCGCCGGGTAGGGATCGTGCGGATTGCGTAGATTGGCGCAGGGCCCGGGCGCGTCCGTCGCGCCATAGCGCCCGGTGTGCTGGGTGCCGGCGATCAGAAACAGCCGCGTATTCGCCGGCAGCGGCAGGTCGCGCTTGCCCTCGGGGTCGGTGCCGAGCAGGGAGGCACCCTTTTGCCAGTATTCGGCATCGGTATTGGTCTCGATTGTCAGCGGATCGAACCGATCGTTACGCAACAACGCTCCCATCTTACCCGAAACGGGATCGCGGGAGGCCGCCGACGAAAACGGAAATGCATTCTCCGGCATCGCGTGGTCCTCATGCTGGGTGCGAGTGCGGAACGGCTGCGCGAAGGGCGCGTTCAAGAACACGCCGCCGATCCCGGCGATATGCGACAACGCACCGTCGAACACTTTGCGACCGGCCTCGTCTCGGTTGAAACCGAATTTGATGAAATCGCGGATGAAACGGCCGCTCTGCGAGACGCCGAACACGATCGCCGCATCGATCCGGCGTGCCGGGGAATCTTTAGCGCCCGAGCGCAGAAAGGCTGCGACATCGCGTTGTGCTGCGAAGCCGATGCCACTGACCCAGGGGCTTTTCGCACGATAATTCAGTTCGTAGATCGCACCGAAAGCGGGCACGCTACCCTCGGGTCGCAGGATCACGGTCCGATCGTCGGCGAAACTCCATTGCGCCGACGGCACAGGTTCCGGCACGTCGCCTTGCTTGATACGGCGCGTCAGAGTTGCGTCGGCCTGGTCCAACGATGCGGCCGCGTAGCTGAGGCGGAACCGTGTCATCGGCGCGCCCCGCGTGCCTGATACGAATTCATCGCGGATCGCCTGCTCCACGTCGGGCAGCGCGGGAATGCGCAACGTCATGCCATGGTTGGACTTCGGCGCATCCGGGTCCCAGCCCGCCCACGCGATGGTGTAGCCCCGGCGAAACAAGAATCCGTCGCCCGCCTGCGCCACCGTCGAAGGGTCGTTCGAGTCATCCTTCGGCGTCGTGGTGTTCATCCGGTTGGCAACCACCTTGTTTCCGCGATTGAGGATGTCGAACAGCAAATGCCGGTTGCCCTTGGCCGGATCGGCGGGGCGCAGCAGGAAAATATCGGTCTCGTATTCTACTTTGCCGGCGGCGTTGCGCTTTGCTTGGGCCAGCCCAACAATGCCGGCATTGCTCGGGTCGGCGGGGTCCAGTTCGCCCTTCGCGACGCCGATAACCCGCTCGTACCCGCCGGTCGTGCCGAAGGGTTGCCCGCCGGCAAAAGGTTCCACTGTATCGATCCGAATACCGGTCACCCGCGCCGTAGCCGGCGCGGCAAGCAGCAGGGCGGTCAGCAGCATTGGAATGGATTTCATGGAAATTCCCCGACGGCAGGCCTTGTCGGACGCCTTCATAACCAAGAACATCGCGCCCGCACATCCAGAGAGGCAGCCCATGACCGTCGATCCCGCCTGGCCGCTGGCCCAGCATGTCCACCGCACATCCTTTGCCGATCTCCCTGTCACCACGATCGAGTCTGCTCGGCGCGACATTCTCGACACATGCGGCTGCATGTTGGGTGGCAGCGGGTCCCCCGGCATCGCCGAGCTTTGCACAACGATCGGCTACTGGGGCGGGCGGGCGGAGAGCCGCGTCATGCTCCGCGACCTGTCGTTGCCTGCGCCGCAAGCGGCGCTGCTGAACGCCAGTATGGGGCATGCCCTGGATTTCGACGACACACTGGACACCGGCGGATCGATCCATCCCGGCGTGTCGGTGCTCGGTTCGGTGCTGGCCGCAGCCGATATGCTCGACGGTATATCCGGGCGCGACATGCTGCTCGCCACCGCACTAGGGTTGGATGTGTCATGCCGGATCGCCTTTGCATCGACCCTGGATCGCGGCTGGCACCGCACCGCGTCGATCGGGGTATTCGGCGCCACCGCTGCCGTCGGCAAGCTGGTGGGGCTGACCGCCGAGCAGATGCTGCATGCATTCGGAATTGCGTACAGCCACGCGGCGGGCAACCGGCAATGCATTCTGGACGGGTCGCTGACCAAACGGATGCAGGCCGGACAAGCGGCGAGCGCGGGCGTCTTTTCAGCGGTTTTGGCCAAGACCGGCTTCACCGGGGCGCATAATATTTTCAACGGAAAATACGGGTTTCTGGAGCTTTACCAGCCAAACGGACACGACGCATCGCATCTGTTAAACGACCTCGGCACCGTCTTTGCCGGCGAGGAACTCAGCTACAAACCCTATCCCTGCGGGCGTCCGTTGCATAGCGTGATCGATGCCGCCTTGGCCGCCCGCGCCCGGTTGGGCATCGAGCATGCCGCCGATATCGGGTCGGTGACCATCGAAGCCGATTCGACCGATGCCGCCCCTGTCGCCCGCCGCCCAACCCAAGTCGTCGAAGCCCAGTTCGCCCGCCCCCTCCTGGTCGCAACCGCGCTCATACGCGGCCCGGGCGGCTGCCGCATCCCCCTGTTGCAGTCTGGTCTTGCCGAGCATGCACCACGCCTCCTCCGACCGAGGCCAGGCGGGCAGAAACGCCTCGAGG
>JBAXFK010000295.1:0-5125 GCA_037139955.1 Rhodospirillales bacterium | reverse complement strand
GACCAATAATGTACCAATACATCGCCAAACGAGTCCTGCTAACGATCCCCACGCTTTTGGGGGCGGCGGCATTGGTGTTTCTGCTGATGCGGTTGATACCCGGCGACATCTGCCTCGTGCGGTTGGGCGGCGGCGGCGGGTCGTTCGACCCCAAGGCGCTGATCGCGTGCCATGCCGAGATCGGGGTCGATAAGCCGGTTGTCGTCCAGTTTCTCAATTTTATGTGGGGGATTATCCGATTCGATTTCGGCACGTCGATGTGGTCGGGCAAACCGGTCACCACCGAAATCCTTGCGCGTTTACCGATCTCGTTGGAAATCGCGATCCTCGGGACCGCTGTCGCCATCGCCATCGCGATCCCGCTGGGCACGATTTCCGCGCTGAAGCAGAATTCCTGGCTCGATGTGGCGGTCCGGATTTTCGCCATCGGCGGAATCGCCACGCCATCGTTTTGGCTGGGCATCATGTCGGTGCTGCTGGTGCTGGATGTGTCGGCAGCGATCACCGGCACGCCGTGGATGCCGCCGATCGATTACGTCCCCATCTGGCAAGACCCAATCCGTAATCTATCGATGGCCATCCTGCCCGCGATCACCGTCGGTTACCGCTACGCCGCCGTATCCATGCGCATGACCCGCTCCGCCATGCTCGAAGTCATGCGTGAAGACTACGTCCGCACCGCTCGGGCTAAGGGCCTCATTAACAAACTAATCGTAAACCGACACGCGTTGAAGAACGCGCTGCTACCGGTCGTGACCTTGTTGGGGATCGAGTTCGCCTTTCTGATCGGCGGTCTTGTGGTGACCGAACAGGTGTTCAATTTGAACGGGGTGGGACGGCTGTTCGTACAAGCGGTGCAGAATCAGGATTACACCCTCACGCAAGCGTTGGTGATGCTGACTGTCGCCATTTTCGTATTTACCAATTTGCTGGTCGATCTGCTGTACGGCTGGCTCGATCCGCGCATTCATTTCGCCTGAGGTAGGATTCGCCATGTCCGCTACCGTCGTAGACGATATCCCCCTGCCCCAGCGCTCCCACTGGAAAGCCACCGTACGGTTTTGCCAGAAGCAGCCCTTGGGCACATTCGGCTTGGTGCTGGTCATCGTCATGGCCATCGCAGGATTCACCGCCGAACTGATCGCGCCGTACAATCCGACGGCAAACGATTTTGCGGCGATGACCGAGCCTCCGAGCTGGGCGCATCTGTTGGGCACGGATCAGTTCGGGCGGGATTTAATGTCGCGTGTTATTTACGGCGCGCGCACTGCGCTCATCGTTGGTTTAACATCGGCCGTCGTTGGCGGATTTTCAGGATTGGTGCTGGGAGTCGGCAGCGCCTATTTCGGCGGTAAGACCGATCTGATTATTCAACGTCTGTCCGATATCGTGATGGCCTTTCCGCTGATCATCATGGCATTGGCGGTGGTCGCAATCTTCGGGCCAGGGGTACAGAACGTAATCCTGGCGATCACCATCCCGTTGATACCACGGTGCTCGCGCGTTGTGCGATCGTCCGCGCTGACCGTGCGGGAAATGCCCTATGTCGACGCAGCCCGCGCCTGCGGCTTCGGCGCGACACGAATCATTATGCGGCACATGGTGCCGAACGTGATGGCACCGTTCCTGATCATGGTGACATCGTTCGTCGGGCAGGCGATCTTGGCGGAGGCGTCGTTGTCCTATCTCGGTTTGGGTGTGCAAGAACCGGTGCCGGCCTGGGGCCTGATGCTGCAAGGCGGGGCGGAGGAATATGCCTCGACCGCGCCATGGATCGCGATTTTTCCGGGGGTGGCGATCATGCTGGCGGTGCTGGGAATCAATCTGTTCGGGGACGCAATGCGGGATGCGTTGGATCCGAAGCTGCGGGATCGGTAGAGGCTACCGTCCTGCGGCTTGGGCATCGCGTCGCCCGAATATGCCCGACAACATCTTGCCCAGATGCCGCTCGCGTTTCGTGTCGATATCGACGGTCGCGGTCATGCCGGCACGAAGGGTTTTCTCTCCCTCGTGCGGCAGCAAGCGAAGTTTGACCGGCAGGCGCTGCACGACCTTCACCCAGTTTCCAGACGCATTCTGCGGCGGCAGGATCGCGAATTCGGACCCGGCGGCGGGGCTGATACTAGCGACCTCGGCCTCCCACGGTTCGTCCGGGTAGATGTCCAGTACCACTTTCGCGCGTTGTCCGACGGCAACATGGGTGAGTTCGGTTTCTTTCAGGTTCGCCTCGACCCAAGGGCGGGTGGCGGCGACAATGACAAAAAGCGGAGTAGCAGCTTTCACCTGCTCGCCCAATTGCAGCTTCACGTTCACCGCGACACCGTCCAACGGCGCCACCATCGTCGTATGCGCCAGATCCAACGCCGCTCGATCGCGATCGGCCAGCTTGTCGCGCACCATCGGATGCTGGTCGACGGCGATATCGGGATTGCCGCCAAGCGCCGCCCGCACCCTCTCCAGCCGCTTGCGCACCACATTCAGCCGATCGCGCGCCACGGCGGCATCTTTCTGCGCGGTTTCCAGCACGGATGCCGCCACGACGCCGTGCTGCGCCAGCGACACCTGCCGCAGGAGTTGACGTTCGAGGTATTCGGCCTGGTTTTGCACCTCGCCCAACTCGCTTTTCGTTTCGTGGTAGGTGGCCCGAGCGGTTTCGACGGTGGTGCGGGCGACGTCGAGGTCGGCGGAGACTTTAGCGAGCACCAGACGATAGGGTTCTGGGTCGATGCGGACCAAGACCGCGCCGGCTTCGACCGAGGCATGGTCGCGCACCGCGACCTCTATCACCCGACCGGCAACCTCGGGGGCGATCTGGGCGATGTCGGCTTTGACGTAGGCATTCTCGGTGCTGACAAAGCGGCCGCCATGTTGCCACGCCACCACACCGCCCACCGCGACCAACGCGGGAACACCGACCAACATGGTCATCCGGAGCAAACGGGTGCGGCTTGGGGTCATTCGGATACTCGCGTCGATCGCATATGTTGCTTATGATAGCGTAGGCTACGTTTCGCAACCTCCGCCGCCTCCACTGTCCTTGGGATCGCATGTCAGACAGCGAATTCGCGCTATCGCTCACCCCGGCCAAACGCTGGGCGATCATGGGTTCGGTGATCCTGGCGTCGACGCTGTATTCGACGACGTTGCTGATCGCATCGACGTTGTTGCCGCAAATGCAGGGCACGATGGCGGCAACGGCGGACGAGATTGCCTGGGCGGTAACTTTCAACATCCTGGCAACTGCGGTGGTGACGCCGATGACCGGCTGGTTCGTCGGGCGCTTCGGCCGACGCGGCGTCATGATGTGGTCGATGCTGGGCTTCACGATCGCCACGTTCTTTTGCGGCGCGGCGGACTCGCTGGCTTCGCTGGTGTTCTGGCGGATCGCGCAAGGCGGGTTGGGCGCGCCGGTGGTGCCTTTGTCCAACGCGATCCTGCTGGACAGTTTTCCGCGCCGGCAGGTGGGCATGGTCACCTCGATCTTCGGCATGGCGGTGGTGATCGGGCCGGTGATCGGTCCAACCTTGGGGGGCTTCCTGGCGCAGGAGTATAGCTGGCGCTACGCATTCTACATGCTGGTGCCCGTCGGTTTGGCCGGCTACACCGCTCTGCGGCTGATTTTACCGCCGGACCGGCAGGCCGCTCGCATCCGACTGGACTGGACCGGATTCTTAACGTTCGCCGTTGCGATATCCTGCGTGCAACTGGTGCTGTCCCGAGGTCAACGTCTCGATTGGTACGACTCGACCGAGATCGTGGCCGAAACAGCCATCGCCGCCGTCGCCTTCTTCATGTTTGTTGTCCACAGCGTGACGGCGGAAAAACCGTTTTTGGATTTGAGGATGCTGACCGACCCCAACTACGCGTTGGGTCTGGTGTTGGTCACGTGTTACGGCATGCTGAATTTCACCCCGGTGGTGCTGCTACCGTCCCTATTGCAACAATACGCCGGGTTTCCCGACCAAATCATCGGCGAAATCCTGGGAGCGCGCGGCGTCGGCGCCACGATCGGGTTTTTCCTGGCGATGTTCGCCGGACGGACCGATCCTCGGGTCGGCATGATCGTTGGGTTTTCCCTGCAAATCGTGTCGGGGCTATGGCTCATGAGCCTCAATCTCAATGTCGACACGACCACCCTTGCGCTGAACAGCGTGTTGCAAGGAATCGCGGTGGGCATTTTCTGGGTGCCGCTGACAATTGCCACCTTCCCGACCCTGGAATCCCGCCTGATGCCCGAGGCGATGTCGCTGTTCCACCTGATGCGCAACATCGGATCGTCGCTGTTCATTTCGGTTTGCGTGACCGAAATCGTGCGGACGCAAGGGGCCAATTACAGTCGAATGACGGAATACATTACCTTGTACAACAAGGTTTTAACCCTGCCATGGGCGATGGGGGCCTGGACGGTCGATACGCAGTCCGGGCTCGCGCAGCTATCGAAGGAAATCAATCGGCAGGCAGCGATGATCGGCTACGATAACGCGTTCGGGTTCTATACGGCGACCTCGGCCGGGGCGATACTGCTGATCTCGATGGCAAAAAAGCGGCAGCGAAAGGCGGCCGCCTAATGGGGGAATGGAAAAAATGACTAACATTATATTGTTGCACGGCGCTTACCAAGGCGGCTGGATCTGGCAGCGCGTGTCGGCGGTACTTCGCGCAGGCGGGCACAACGTCTTCGCCCCGACGCTGGACGGCTGCGGAGAGCGGCGGCATGCCCTACGCCCCGGCATCGACACCGAAAGCCAAGCGGCGGAAGTCGCCGAGATGCTGTTTGTCGAAGACCTGACCGACGTCGTTCTGGTCGGCTCGTCCTGCGGCGGCATGATCGCTTGCCGCGTCGCCGAACTCGCCCGCGAGCGTATCGGCCGCGTCGTGCTGGCCGACGCGTTGGCGCTGTTCGACGGGGAAGCCGTGTCCGACCACGTGCAACGCCCGACGGCGATCACCACCGATCTTGCCACCGGCCCGTCGTACGAGGATGCGTCGAACCGCATGTTCGCGTCCTTGACCGGTCCGACCAAGGAATGGGCGCTGGCGCGCTACACCCCGCATCCGGTCGCAGCGATGGCAGCCCCGGTGAAGCTGGATAGTTTCTGGCAGTCGAGTTGGAACGCCTCGGTTA
>JBAXFK010000294.1:0-5252 GCA_037139955.1 Rhodospirillales bacterium | reverse complement strand
CTATTGAGCTTAATACCCGATGCCGGGCACCTGCTCGACGTTGGCACCGGCACCGGCCGCGTGCTGGAAGTGTTGGCCCCCCGCGTCCGTCAAGCGCTGGGCGTGGATGCGTCGAAGGCCATGCTGGCTTTGGCGCGGTCCCGCCTGTCGGGGGAGCAATTCGCCCATTGCGCTGTGCGGCAGGCCGATATGTACCGGTTGCCGCTCGCTAACGCGTCCTTCGATACCGTCGTGCTGCAAATGGTGCTGCACTACGCCGAGGACCCGGCCGGCGTGGTGGCCGAAGCCGTGCGCGTTCTACGTCCAGGCGGGCGGCTGATCGCGATCGACCTTGCTGCGCACGATCGCACCGACCTTGCGGGCAAGCTGGCGCATCGCTGGCCCGGGTTTTCCGACGCTGCGATGCGCGACCTGCTGGCCGCCGCCGGTCTGCGGTCCACCGAACCCGTCACCGTTCCCGGCCCGCTCGATGTGCGGCTGTGGCCGGCCGAACGTCCCCCTGTTTGAATCGAGAGTCCGAGAATGTCCCGACCCCATCTCCTCGACGCCCTCCGCGATCGTGTTCTGCTGTGCGACGGCGGCATGGGCAGTCGGGTGCAGGCGCTGACGCTCGATACCGAGAAGGACTATTGGGGGCGGGAAAACTGCACCGACGTGCTGTGCTTGTCGCGCCCCGACCTCGTGCGGGAAATCCATCGCGGCTACTTCGAGGCTGGGGCGGACATGGTGGAAACCAACACCTTCGGCGCCTCCGCCATCACGCTGGGCGAGTTCGATCTGTCCGACCGCGCCTTCGAGATCAACAAGATCGCGGGCGAGCTAGCGCGCGAAGCGGCCGAGACCTTCTCCGACGGTCGGCACCGTTGGGTCGTCGGTAGCGTTGGGCCCGGCACAAAACTCCCCAGCCTCGGCAATATCGCCTACGATCCGCTGGAGGCAGCGCTGACCGAACAATGCCGCGGTCTGATCGCCGGCGGCGTCGATGCCATTCTGATCGAGACCTGCCAGGATACCTTGCAGATCAAGGCGGCGGTCAACGGCGCCAAGATTGCCCGTCTCGCGGCAGGTGCGAATACGCCGATCTTCGTCCAGGTCACGGTGGAAACCACTGGCACCCTGCTGGTCGGACCGGATATCGCCGCTGCCGCGACGGTAATCGATAGCCTGGACGTGCCGCTGATGGGGCTGAACTGCGCCACGGGTCCGCAGGAAATGGCGGAGCATGTTGGCTGGCTCGCCGCGAACTGGCCCGGCCTGATCTCGGTGCAGCCCAACGCCGGCCTGCCGGAATTGGTGGACGGGCAAACGCACTACCCCCTGAGCGGCGCCGACCTCGCGAGTTGGCTGGAACGCTTCGTGGCCGAGGACGGGGTCAATCTGATCGGCGGTTGCTGCGGCACATCCATCCCGCACATCCAAGCGCTGGATGCGATGCTGCGCAAACGGTCGAAATTCCGCCCCGCCTCGGTGGCGCGCAAGCCGGTGTGGATTCCGTCGGTTGCCAGCCTGTATCAGGCCGTGCCGCTGCGGCAGGAAAACGCCATCTTCGCGATCGGCGAGCGCTGCAATGCCAATGGTTCGAAGAAGTGGCGCGAGCTACAGGAAAAGCACGACTGGGACGGCTGCGTGTCCATGGGCCGCGAGCAGGGCGGCGAAGGTTCCCACGCGTTGGACATCTGCACCGCCTTCGTCGGCCGCGACGAGAATTTCGAAATGACCGAGGTCATTCGTCGCTTCACCGCATCCGTGAACACGCCGCTGGTGATCGATTCCACCGAAACCCCGGTGATCGCGGCCGCGCTGAAGCTGCATGGCGGCAAGGCCATTATCAATTCCATTAACTTCGAGGACGGCGAGAAGGCCGCCACCGACCGCCTGAAACTGGCCAAGCAATTCGGTGCCGCCGTGATCGCTTTGACCATCGACGAGGTCGGCATGGCGAAAGCCGCCGAGGACAAGGTCCGCATCGCCACCCGCTTGGTCGAATTCGCCTGCGATAAGCACGGCCTTCAGCAAGCCGATCTGATGATCGACCCCCTGACCTTCACGATCGCCACCGGCAACGAAGACGACCGCAAGCTCGGCGTTTGGACACTTGAGGGCATCGCCGCGATTCGGGAGAAATTCCCCGAGGTGCAGATCGTCCTCGGCCTGTCCAATATCAGCTTCGGATTGAACCCGGCGGCGCGTGCGGTGTTGAATTCGGTGTTCCTCGAACACGCCCAACGTGCCGGCATGTCGGCTGCGATCGTGCACGTGTCGAAAATCCGCCCGCTGCATCTGATCGCGCCGGAGGAAGTCAAAGTCGCGGAAGACCTGATCTTCGATCGCCGCGCAGAAGGCTACGATCCGTTGCAAAAAATGCTGGAGATTTTCGCCGACCGCAAACTCGCCGACGCCGTGAAGAAAACCCGCGCCGAAACGCCCGAGGGGCGCCTGAAAGACCGCATCGTCGATGGCGACCGCAAGGGCCTGTCCGACGATCTGGACGCGGCGCTGCTGACACTGCCGCCGCTGGAAATTATCAACAACGTGTTGCTGGACGGCATGAAGGTCGTCGGCGAATTGTTCGGTTCCGGCAAAATGCAGCTTCCGTTCGTGCTGCAAAGCGCGGAAACCATGAAGGCCGCCGTCGCTTACCTCGAACCGCTGATGGAACGGGTCGAAGGGCAGGAAAAGGGCACCATCGTCCTGGCGACCGTCAAAGGCGACGTCCACGATATCGGCAAAAATCTGGTCGATATCATCCTGACCAATAACGGTTATCGGGTCGTGAACCTGGGCATCAAAGTGCCGCTCGCGGACATGCTGGCCGCTGCTGTCGAACACCGCGCCCATGCTATCGGCATGTCTGGTTTGTTGGTGAAATCGACCGTCGTGATGCGCGAAAACCTCGAAGAAATGTCCCGACAAAACCTCGATATCCCCGTCATGCTCGGCGGTGCCGCATTGACCCGCAATTATGTCGAGGATGCCTGCGTCGAATCCTATGCCAGCGGCCGCGTTGCCTATGCCCGCGATGCCTTCGACGGGCTGCATCTGATGGACCGGATCACCGGCAACGGCTTCGACGATTACCTCGCCGCGATCCAGACCAAGCGCGTGGGCAAAGCGCGTAACACGACCCGGACTTTAGGGCAGGCCGATGCGCGTGCCTTCCAACCGGTCGATGTCGCTGCGGTTCAGGCCCGCCGCCGCCGTCTGACCCGCGACGTGCCGCCGATGATCCCGCCGTTCTGGGGCACCCGCATCCTGGAAGCGACGCCGAAAGCCATCGTGCCGTTCGTGAACGAGCGGAGCCTGTATCAGTTCCAGTGGGGTTTTCGTAAGCAGGGCCGCTCGCTGGACGAATTCTTGGGCTGGGCCAAACAAGAGCTGCGTCCGGTGATGCGCCGGATGCTGGGCATCTGCGAGGCCGACGACATCCTGAAACCGCAAGCCGCTTACGGCTATTGGAAAGCCGCCGGGCAGGGCAACGATCTGCTGATTTTCGCCGAAGACGGAACCACGGAACTGACGCGCTTCGCCTTGCCGCGCCAACCGAAAGAGGACGGCGAATGCATTGCCGATTTCTTCCGCGACGTGGACGATGCCGAACGCGATGTTATCGGCTTGCAGGTTGTCACCGTCGGCCAGAAAGCGTCCGACACTGCCCGCGTGTGGTTCGAGGAAAATCGCTACCAGGATTACCTCTATCTGCACGGCCTGTCGGTCGAGATGGCCGAAGCCATGGCGGAATATACGCACAAGCGCATTCGTGCGGAGCTTGGGTTCGCGGCCGAAGACGATCGCGACATGGAGAAGATGCTCGGACAATCCTATCGCGGCAGCCGCTATTCGTTCGGCTACCCTGCGTGTCCTCGGTTGGAAGATCAGGAACCGATCCTCAAGCTGCTGGGTGCCGAACGAATCGGGGTGGATTTGTCGGACGAGTTCCAATTGCATCCGGAGCAATCGACCAGCGCCATCGTGGTGCTGAACCCGAAAGCCAAGTATTTCTCGGTGTGATCGAACACGGGCTTCCCATTGGCGCACGACGCGCTATGTCTCCGCCCCGATTGATAGAGAGGCGTCCGTACCCATGACGATTCCCCGGCATACGACCCTGTTCTTCGCCCTCGCGGCTGCGGGCGTGCTGCTGCAAGGCTGCGACGCGGCGAAGCAGACCGGCCCCTCGGCTCGGTTGTACGAGGTCGACTTCAAAGGCGCTGCTAAAACCTGCGAGGCGCCGAAACAAAAGCCGGCCGCCGGCAAGACGACCGAAGCGACTTTGAAGGTCGGCAGCGACGGCGGCTGGTGCGGTGCGACGGTGAGCAACGATGGCAAGCCGTTCGCCGCTGGGCTGCTGACCGCACGCCCCGCGCACGGCAAGGTGCTTGTGCATAGCGTCGGCAACGACACACGAATCGACTACACTCCGGAATTCGGCTTCGTCGGCGCCGATAGCTTCTCGGTCGAGCTATTGCCGGGTTCGGCAATCCTGCACGTTGCGGTGACCGCGATTAAGTAGCGTCCGTCTCGCATAACGAAAAATTAATGCGGATTAGCAGCGATTGCCACGATCCCGACGCAAGTCCGGCAAGGCGGCGACACAATCCTGGGGCTTAATCCTTCTCAGCCGGGAGCAACCGAACATCCTCCCCCCGGCGGAAAGGAAATCCACCATGACACGCCTTCCGACGCTCGCTACGGCCGGTCTTTTCGCCGCTGGCCTCGCGATTTTCCCCGTGAGCGTCTTCGCGCAGCCCAACGCGCCGATGGCCGGTCACGATACGAAGTCGGTTCCGGCCGGCAAGCAAGTTTTGAGCAAGGATGCCGCGAAGCCGGCGCCTGCTAGCAAGGACGCGGCGAAGGCAACGACCGCAAAGGACACGACCGCAAAGGCCGGTAGCGCCAAAGCTGCCACGGGTACGCCCGCTAAGGTGGGTGGCTAACCGACAGGGCCTCGGGCCATACGAGAAGGGGGCCGCCCGCTGCGCAGCGGGCGGCCCCCATAGCCGTTTTCAGACCGAAATTTCATCCAGTTCTTTTCCCGCGTGTTCGGGGCTGTAGAACCAAACGACCGACGCCTGGATAATCATCATGACCGGGATCAGAAGGAACGCCGCCTGGAACGACCCGGTGCGTTCGCGAAGATACACCGACACGAACGGCCAAAGCACGTAGCCGCAGAACATGCCGATGGTCCACGAGAAGCCGTTGCCCACGCCGCGGATTCGGGTCGGGAACATCTCGGCCGTATAGGTGGTGAT
>JBAXFK010000293.1:0-5253 GCA_037139955.1 Rhodospirillales bacterium | reverse complement strand
TCGCATCCCTCAACCGTGCCATCCGTCCTGACGCCACATCCGCTCGGCCGCGCAAAATGGCGGCCAGGGCGCGGGCGATATCGCGCGCGTCTTCGGACCCGTAGCCGATGCCGAGCGCACACAGCAGCCCGTGCAGATCGGCCATACCGACGGATAGCCTAGCACTGGCGGGTGCGGCGAAACTCAGGGCGAGGACAGCGGTTTCGACCGCTTCGGCGAAAGCGGCGCAGTCGAGCAACCCGGCGCTATCGATGAAGGCTGGCAAATTCAGCACGAAGCCGGGGTTGGGATCCGGGCGCAACTGCCACACGGATTCAGTCGGCGCGCCACGACGGAGTTGCAGCAGCCAGTGCAGCCGATCGGCGAAGGATGAGTCTAGACCCGCTTGGGCTGCTTTGTCCGCCACGACGCGGATCCAATGATCGGCGGCGGCGGGCAGGGTGGTTGGACCGGCCCCAGGGGCGAGGGCGGCAAGCCCCCCGGCGGCCGCGTCGTCCCACGAGGCGGGCATGGTCACCGCACGCAGGGGTTCGTCCGGATCGGCGGAGGCCGAGAGCCGGCGGAGGCGCACGCCATGCCAGGAGCGGTGGATTTTCATAGACCTAGGTTAGGGCGGGTCGGGAAGCGCGTGAAGCACATTTTGCGGGATAAAATGGATTCGAACACAATATCCTGTGGGTAACTCGCCGGTGCCGGCGAACGGCGCCAGACGGTCTTGGCAGCTTCAAGGTTTCCTTCATCGGCTATTCGAGGCAATCGGATCCTTCGATCGGCGGCGTGACGTTGCCCTGAACGGCCGTTGCATGTTCGGTCCTATCGAAGCCGCGAACCGACTGGACCGAACATGGCACGTACAGCGCGCGCCGTATCGTCGAAGCGGGGGAAGATGTAGCTGCTTGACGCTCTTGGACACGCGCCACCCATCGCGCTCCGCACGAACGGCCATGACTCGCAAACAGCACACACACCGAACAGGATGGACCAAGCTGCAACCTCGGGCTATATCGCTGGGCATGAACATCGGTACATGGCTGCACACCAAGCTCCACGGTCGCCAAGTCGGAACCGACGGCGCCGGGAATATCTATTACGTGGACAAGCGCACCCCGGCCCCCGGCCGTCGCGCCAGCCGCTGGGTTGCGTTCGCCGGCCCGGATGAGGCCAGCGCCGTGCCGCCGGAATGGCACGCATGGCTGCATTACACCGTGGACGAAGCGCTGCCCGAAACCGGGCGCAAACCTTGGCAGAAGCCGCACCAGGCCAACGCCACCGGCACCGCGTCCAGCTATCGTCCCGCCGGCCACGACTATAACGGCGGCCAGCGCGCTAAGGCGACCGGCGACTACGAATCCTGGACCCCCAACGCTCGAGCGCCGGGGGCGTAACCCCCATGGCCAGCCGCGGCATCGCGGAGGTTATGACCGGCGCCGCCGTGCTGCTGGTCGCTGCCGGATTCCTTGGATTCGCCGTCGGGCATTCCGGGCGATCCACCGGTTCGGGATACGAGCTTAAAGCGAAATTCGACCATATCGACGGCTTGAACGTCGGCGCCGACGTGCGAATCGCCGGGGTCAAAGTCGGTTCGGTTACCGATCAGCGCATCGATCCGCAGACATTCCTCGCGGTGGTGACGGTCAAAATCGCCGAGGGCGTCGAACTCCCGAAAGACACCGGCGCCGAAGTCACCAGCGAGAGCCTGCTCGGCGGCAAATATCTGTCCCTGACGCCGGGCGGCGACTCGGAAAATCTGAAACCCAACGGCACGATCAAAAACACTCAATCGTCGGTCAGCCTGGAACAACTGCTCGGGAAATTCATTTTCAGCGTCACGAGCCTGAACGGCGCCAAGCCGGCGGATGGCCCGAAGTGACCGCCGCCGCGCCGAAAATTTGGCCCGGAACCGACGGTACGCCAGTCTCCTGCCGTGAAAAGCTGAAAATGCTGGCCGATAACCACGCCGAACTCGCCCAGACCATGCAAGACACGTTCGAAGACGCCGTTCTTATGGGTGTCGACGAACAGGCCATGCGCGAGGTACTGCGTCGCATGATCGAAGGGTTGGAGTCGCCAAGGCGCCCTGCGTCATGAGGTTGGCCCCAATCGTGTTGGGGCTAGTTGGGCTGGCACCGGGCGCTTGGGCGCAGGATGCGGGCACGACGCCTTGGCTGCCCAAGACCGTCGCGTCGGTGCAAGCGCTGGATAAGGTCAACGCCAGGGGCTCCCTGCTGAAGATCGAGGTTGGGCAAGCCGCTACCTTCGGATCGCTGACCATCGCGGTGAAAGCCTGCGTGGTGCGCCCGACCGACGTGCCGGCCGACGCGGCGGCGTTCCTGACCGTGACGGACAAGAACCCGAACGAGCCGGGATTCACCGGCTGGATGCTCAAATCCACACCGGCGGTGTCGATGCTGCAACATCCGATCTACGATGTGCGAGTCGTCGGCTGCTCCTGACCGATGCTGCCGCCCTTCGCCCGCACCGCGCTGCTGCTCGACCTCGACGGGACGCTGCTCGACATCGCGCCGACGCCTGATTCGGTGGTGGTGCCAGACGGCCTCATTGACACGCTGATCGCACTGCAAACAGCGCTTGGCGGGGCCTTGGCAATCGTCACCGGCCGAGCGATCCCGGTTGTCGATGGATTTCTGTGCCACCCGTTTGCCGTCGCGGGGGAGCATGGCGGCGCCATTCGAACCGCCCCTGGCGGCGCCATCGATCGCCCCGACCTGCCATCCGTCCCCGCCGCCTGGATCGATCGGGCCGAGGCGCTGGCCGCCGCCCATCCCGGTGCAATCATGGAGCGAAAAGCACGCGGCTTCGCGATGCATTTTCGCGGCACGCCCGCTTCTGGGTCGCTCTTCCACGCGGCATTGACCGCGTTGGTCGAATCGGCGCCCGGCTTTCAACTCATGCCCGGTCTCATGCTCTGGGAAATCCGTCCGCTCGGCGCCGACAAAGGCTCGGCCGTCGCGACATTGATGGCGCAACCGCCGTTCTTGGGTCGGCTGCCGCTGTTTATCGGCGACGACGTGACGGACGAGGACGGCATGCGCGTCGCGCGTATCATGGGCGGGGCGGGGTTGCGCGTCGACGCGGCGTTCGGGTCTCCTACCGGGGTGCGCGCGTGGTTGGCGAAAGCGGCGGAGATGCGGGAATGGCCATGAATTTCGACGGTGTTACGACCCTAACTTTCGACTGCTACGGCACTTTGATCGACTGGGAAGCCGGTATTCTCACCGCGCTGCGCCCCCTGCTGGCCCGGTCCGGTGCGCGGCAAGATGCGGCGGTGTTGCAAGATTTCGCCGCGTGCGAGGCGCGCCAGCAGGCGGAAACACCGGATATGCTTTATGCTGCCTTGTTGACTGCGGTGCATGGCGAACTCGCCCGCCGTTGGGGCGTCGCGCCAGACGCGCAGGAAGATCGCGCTTTCGGGGCGTCGATCGCCGCTTGGCCGCCGTTCGCCGATACGGTGGCGGCACTGACATATTTAAAACAACATTTTCGGCTGGTGGTATTGTCCAACGTGGATCGCAATAGTTTCGCTGGTACCGCCAAACAACTCGGCGTAACGTTCGACGCGATTTACACTGCGCAGGATATCGGATCGTACAAACCGGATATTCGCAATTTCGAATATTTACTGCAACGATTGGCGGATGTCGGAACCGATCGCGCGCACATATTGCATGTCGCGCAAAGCCTGTTCCACGATCATGCCCCCGCCAACGCGATCGGCCTGCGTTCGGTGTGGATCGATCGGCAAGCGGGCAGCGCCGGGCACGGCGCCACGTCCGCGCCGCCCGCCGGAGTTCGTTGCGATGCCCGTTATCCCACGCTGGGCGCTCTCGCCGAAGCGCATCGCGCGGGTTAGGTCAGCAGCCCCCGTTTCCCAAGATTGCGCATCAGCGCGCCGGCGCCGAACGACCAAGCCTCGCACTGGTCGGTGGGGCGCATGCGGTTGACCAAACGACCCAATTTCGGCGCTGCGATGGTCACGATGTCGCCGGTCTTGTGGGTAAAGCCCTGGCCCTGAAAGTCGCGATCTTTCACCGGGGCGAACATGGTGCCCAGAAATAGCACCGCGCCATCGGGATAACGGTGATGCGCGTTGACCATTTGGCCCACGAGATCGGCGGGATCGCGGCTGATCATGGCGATGGAAGACGAACCTTCTAGGTCGAACCCGTCTTCCCCGTCGACGCGTAATGTCACGACAGTGGAGCGGATATCGTCCAGTCCGAATCCACCGTCGAACAGGCGTAGGAAGGGGCCGATGGCGCAGGAAGCGTTGTTGTCCTTGGCTTTGCCAAGCAGCAGGGCCGATCGGCCCTCGACATCGCGTAGGTTAACGTCGTTGCCCAGCGTGGCACCGACAATCCGCCCGTCGGAGGCGACTGCGAGCACGATTTCCGGTTCGGGATTGTTCCACGACGATCCCGGATGGATGCCCGCGTCCGCCCCGGTTCCTACGGCGGCCATGGGTTGCGATTTCGTGAAGATTTCGGCATCGGGTCCGATCCCAACTTCGAGATATTGGCTCCAGGCGCCTTGCTCGATCAGCACTTGTTTCAACCGAGCGGCTTCCGGCGAACCGGGGCGGAGCGCGGCGAGATCGTCGCCAACCAAACGATTGACTTCCCCCCGAATGGCGGTGGCGGCATTCAGATCGCCGCGCGCCCGTTCCTCGATCACGCGTTCGAGCATGGAAATAACGAAGGTTACGCCGGCCGCTTTGATGGCTTGTAGGTCGATCGGCGCGAGCAGCCAGGGCTTATTGGGATCGCGTGTATCGGCGGGTGTGTTGGCAACGATGGCGTCCAAGCTGCCGATTGCCTCCCCATCCGCCGCAGCCAGCGCGGTCGCGGGATCGGGCGCCTCGCAGAGGTCGCGCATGGTGGGGAAGTGCCGGGACACGTCGATCGCCATGCCATCGCGCACGGCTACAACCGAAGGTCCGGCCGCATCCGGGCGCCACACTCGCCCGGCGAGCGTGGCTCGGTCCGCATCGTCCGGTAGTGCCCGACGTGCTGCCTCGCCTAATCGGATCATGCTATTTGCTCCCTGGAATTCGACCGGCAGGATACGATGTGACTCGCGCCGGGCCAAATCCGCGTTAAACTGACCTCGCAATGCGGGAGCTTATGACATGAAGCGTTTATTCGGTGGAGGGCATGAAGCGGCGCCAGAGACCTATCGGGTCGCACTGCCCGAGGACGCGTGGCGGGAAAAATTGACGCCCGCGCAGTTCCAGGT
>JBAXFK010000292.1:0-5254 GCA_037139955.1 Rhodospirillales bacterium | reverse complement strand
CGTCAAAGCCGTGCGGCAGCGCCTGCCCGCGACCAAAATCCTGCTGTTGAGCGTGCTACCCAGCGAACGGAGCGACTGGGCGACCGAGTCGACCGGCGCGATCAACACAGGCTTGGCAACGCGATATCGTGAGGCCGGTGCCGTAACGTTCCTAGATGTAACGCGCGTGTTCGTGAAAAACGGGCGCACGAACCGCGACCTGTTCCTCGATCCGCTGCTCACGCCGCCCGCCGCGCCGTTGCACCCCTCCGCCGAGGGCCAAAACCTGCTATCTCTCGCCATCGAACCCACACTGGCCGCGCTGCTCGGCGACCGGCCGCATAAATAGGAGAGCATCATGCCCAAGGGATATTGGATTGCCCGCGTCGACGTCACCAAGCCCGAGGGCTACCAAGGCTATGTTGCCGCCAACGGCGCCGCGTTCGCGAAATACGGCGCCCGTTTCCTGGTGCGCGGCGGCACGTTCGAAGCACCGGAGGGTATTGCGCGTTCGCGTAACGTTGTGCTCGAATTCGCGGACTATGCAACGGCAGTGGCTTGTTACCATTCCCCCGAATATGCCGCCGCGAAAGCGCATCGCGATGGCGCAGCGGATGCGGAATTGCTCATTATCGAAGGCTACGACGGGCCGCAGCCATGAAAATCGCCATCCTCGACGATTATTTCGATACGATCCGCACCCTACCCTGCTTCGCCAAGCTGGCGGGGCACGAGGTTACGATTTTCAACGACCATGCGCAGGACACCGATGCGCTAACAGATCGGCTAAAGAACGTCGAAGCCTTGGTTCTGATCCGGGAGCGGACCAAAATTCGGACGCCGTTGCTGGAGAAGTTGCCTCGGCTGAAACTCATCAGCCAACGCAGTGTCTATCCGCATATCGATGTCGATACCTGCACCCGCCTCGGCATCGTCGTGTCGTCGAGCCAACACGCCGACACCCCGTCCTATGCGGCGGCAGAGCTTACCTGGGCCTTGATCCTGGCTGCGGTTCGGCAAATTCCGCAACAAGTCGCATCGATGAAAGCCGGTTGCTGGCAGATGGGTGTCGGTACCACGTTAAGACACAAGACGCTGGGTATCCATGGTTACGGACGGATCGCCAAGGTAGTCGCGGGCTACGCCGCCCCCTTCGGCATGAACGTGTTGGTCTGGGCGCGGCCGGACGGTCTGGCACGGGCGCGCACCGACGGGCACGCGATCGCTTCGAGCAAGGAAGCATTGTACGAACAATCCGATATTGTCACGTTGCACATGCGGCTGGTCGACGCGACACGCGGAATCGTCACGGCAGCCGATTTGGCACGAATGAAACCGCATGCGCTATTCGTAAATACCAGCCGCGCGGGATTGGTGGTGCCAGGCGCGCTAGAGACGGCGTTACGGCATGGACGACCGGGCAGCGCGGCACTGGATGTCTTCGAGGAAGAGCCGCTGACCGATGCCGAACATCCGTTGCTGAACATGCCGAATGTCGTTTGCACACCGCACATCGGTTACGTCGCCAAGGACGAATATGAGGTGCAGTTCACCGATATTTTCGATCAGATCGTTGCTTATACGGCGGGCACGCCAACCAACGTCGTCAATCCCGCAGTGCTGGCCCACAGGCGCTGAGCGCCGCCTGAAACGCGTCCGTCACGGTCTGCCCGAACGTGGCGAACACGACCTGCTTCAAGCTCCGGTTCGATGCCAGGAATTCGACGATGGTGCCAATGGCGATGCGGGCGGCTGCGGGGATGGGATAGCCGTAGACGCCGCAGCTAATGGCAGGAAAGGCGAGGGTTTCGATGGCGTTGGCTACGGCCAATATCGAACTTTCGCGGTAACAAGATGCAAGCAAAGCCGGCTCGTCGCTATTCCCGCCATGCCAGATCGGACCGACCGTGTGGATGACATAGCGAGCGGGCAAGCGGTAGCCTGCCGTGATTCTAGCCTGACCGGTGGGGCAACCGTTCAGGGTGCGGCATTCGGCCAATAGCGCGGGACCGGCAGCACGATGGATGGCGCCATCGACACCGCCGCCGCCCAATAGGGTTTCATTCGCCGCGTTGACAATTGCATCGACCGCCAACGCGGTAATATCGGCCTGCCGGATTTCTATACGGTGCATAAATTAAATCCATTTGCGCCAGCGGAATACGGCCAACGGAATCAGCGTCGTCAACACGATCAGGCTCAAGCCATAGGCGTAGCCGTACTGCCAGTCGAGCTCGGGCATCGATTTGAAGTTCATGCCGTAGACGCCGGCGATCAACACCGGTGGAATGCCGACAACGGACGCGATGGTCATGACCTTCATCACGTTGTTCTGCGCAATGCTGATAAATCCCAGCGTTGCATCGAGCAAAAATTGCAGCTTATCGTTCAGGTGGGTATCGAAATCGCTCAGCGAGGCAATATCCCGATGCAACGTTTCGAGCCTGGGCGACAGATCCCTGGGCAACCATTCGCTTGCGGTACTTTTGATATACGGGCCAATGCGCCCAGCGCCGACCAGCGTGTCGCGAATATGGGAGATCAAATCCCCCAAGCGCCCGATCTGGCCGATGGTAACGCGCAAAGTCGCATCCTCCCGTTTGCGCCCCCCGGCCTGTCGGACGCCCATGGCGAAGATGCGGTGAGATATCGTATCGAGTTCGCGAGCGATCTGTTCCAGCGCATCGGCCTGACGATCGACAACCGCTTCCAACAAGCCGACCAACACATGGGCGCTGCCGGGATGAATATCGGTGTTGCGGCCGCTTTTCTCGGCGAAAGCCTCGAAGACCGGGTTGGGCGCAAAACGCACCGTCAACAATTGCCGGGGAGAAAGCACAAAACCCGCCGGCACGCCGCGCGGCCCGTCGTCGGATCGCAGGATCAGCGGCATGCTGAGGTAAAGATTGCCGCCCCGGGTCGCGAGCCGAGACGACGCTTCGATCTCGCTGGCGCTGGCTTCGGTGGGAACGGCGAACCCGGTGGCGGCGGCCACTTCGGCGGATTCTTCCGAAGTAGGACTAACCAGATCGATCCAAACTGCGGCCTGTAGGGCTGCACGATCGACAGGCGTCGCGATCGAATGAAGCTGCCGCGAATCGCAGCTATAAGCAGTGAGCACGATCTCTCCCCCGCTCACACACCCAGGGCGGCGCCCTGAGTGTAGCATGCGAGGGAGATTCGTTCAGCAGGCGAAGGACTTAGTTCTTCGTCTTGTCGACCAGCGCGTTCTTGCTGATCCACGGCATCATCGCACGAAGCTTCGCACCCACTTCTTCGATGGGGTGTTCGGACAGACGGCGACGGGTTGCCTTGAAGCTGGACTGGTTCACTTTGTTTTCCAGCATCCAGTCGCGCGCGAACTTGCCGGTCTGAATGTCGGACAGAACGCGCTTCATTTCCGCCTTGGTCTCGGCCGTGACGATGCGCGGGCCGGTGACGTATTCGCCGTATTCCGCCGTGTTGGAGATCGAGTAGTTCATGTTGGCGATGCCGCCTTCATAAATCAGGTCGACGATCAGCTTCACTTCGTGCAAGCACTCGAAATAGGCCATTTCCGGGGCGTAGCCGGCCTCGACCAGGGTCTCGTAGCCGCCCTTGATCAGCTCGACCAAGCCACCGCAGAGGACAACCTGCTCGCCAAACAGATCGGTTTCGCATTCTTCTTTGAAGGTGGTCTCGATGATGCCGGCCTTGCCGCCGCCGATCGCGGACGCATAGGACAGCGCCACTTCCAGCGCGTTGCCGGACGGGTTCTGTGCAACCGCCACGAGGCAGGGCACGCCGCCGCCACGCTGGTATTCGCTGCGCACCGTGTGGCCGGGGCCCTTCGGCGCGATCATGAACACGTCGATGTCGGAGCGCGGATCGAGCAGGTTGAAATGCACGTTCAGGCCGTGCGCGAATGCCAGAGCGGCGCCCGGCTTCATGTTGGCGTGCAGCTTATCGCGATACAAGTCGCCCTGGCCTTCGTCCGGGGTGAGCACCATCACGACATCGGCCCATTTGGCGCAATCGGCGGGGTCCATGACCTTGAGGCCAGCGGCTTCCGCCTTGGCCACGCCGGCGGAGCCGGGGCGCAGACCGACGGCGAGATTCTTCGCGCCGGAGTCCTTCAAGTTGTTGGCATGGGCATGACCCTGGCTGCCGTAGCCGATGATGGCGACGTTCTTGCCCTTGATCAGGTTAACGTCGGAGTCGGTGTCGTAATAGACCCGCATGGGGTGGTTCCTTTCGGTTTAACGAGTGGGGGGGCATGTAGCGCGGTGCGGCGGGCTTGGACAGGGCTTTGGGTCAGGAAAATGACGGTTTCCCGCGTGGACAACCGGCCATCGCGGACCATTTAACCTTGAAAATCCAGAGGCTCACGGCACCTTTGCAAGGTTGACCGGCCGTTGGCTTCAAATCGTCCGCGTTCCCCGAGCAATGGCGGCGACACCGGTGCGGGACACTTCGGCGAGGCCGAGATCCTGCATCAGTGCGATGAACGCGTCCAGCTTGTCGCTCGCCCCCGTTAGTTCGAAGACGAAGCTTTCTACCGTGGTATCGACGACGCGGGCGCGGAAAGTGTCGGCGATGCTCAGGGCTTCGACGCGGTTGTTACCGGTGCCGACCACCTTCACCAACGCCAATTCGCGCGCGACATGCGGGCCTTCCTTGGTCAGATCGGACACGCGATGCACCTGGACCAAGCGTTCGAGCTGGGCTTTGATTTGCCCGATCACCATCTCGGTCCCCGATGTGACGATGGTGATGCGGCTGGTCGCACCGCCGGCTTCGACCGGGGCGACGGTCAGGCTGTCGATGTTGTAGCCGCGGCCGGTGAATAGACCGGTGACGCGGGCAAGCACCCCGGCCTCGTTATCCACGAGGACGGAGATCGTGGCGGTACGTTGGGACATAAGGTCCGACATGGAAAAAACCTTGGGAAAAGAGGATTAGACCAGCGCCATGCCGGCATCGGAAATGGCGGCGCCGCTGGACTCGTGCTCCGGCCCCAAAATCATTTCGTTATGCGCCGCACCGCTCGGAATCATCGGGAAGCAATTTTCGCCCTGATCCACCGCGATATCGGCGATCACCGCCGTCGGGCAATCCAACATAGCAACAATCAAATCGTCGAGTTGATCGACCGACGTTGCGCGCATGCCTTTGGCGTGAAACGCGTCCGCGAGCTTCACGAAATCGGGCAACGCGGCCGAGTAACTTTCCGAATACCGGCCGCCATGCAGCAATTCCTGCCACTGGCGCACCATGCCCATATATTCGTTGTTCA
>JBAXFK010000291.1:0-5261 GCA_037139955.1 Rhodospirillales bacterium | reverse complement strand
GGTTCGAGCAGCCGGTCGACATAGCCGTGTAAATCGTCTTCCGAGATCGGTCTTCCCAAATCGCTCATTTCACCCTCCGCAACGCGGGGCGTGCGTCGGCACCGGTGAGTTGCCGCAATTTCTCCCGCCCGCGTGCCAGGCGGGACATGACTGTTCCCACCGGCACGCCTAATACCGCTGCTGTTTCGGCATAGGACAGGTCTTCGACAGAAACCAAAAGCACGACGTTGCGTTGCTCCTCTGGCAAACGTTCCAATCCGAGTAACAAATCCCGCCATAATAAGCGGTCTTCCTGATTTGCGCGTTGGCTCGCACTTTGGCTGTGCGTATCGTCCAGCAAGACCGAATCCGGCCGAATATTCTGCCGACGACGCTGACTGACGAACACGTTGTGCAAGATGGTGAACAACCAAGCCCTCAGGTCCGCATCGTCGCGCCGTGTGTGCAGTTTGCCGATTGCGAGTACTAGGCAATCGTGAACAAGGTCGTCGGCCCGGTCTCGATCGCGCAGCAACGCCAGGGCGTAACGGCGCAAAGCGGGTATGCAATCCTCGATCCGAACCGTGGGCCGCGCTATTCCTTCCGCTGCCCCGGCGGGCATCGGCGCGTCGTTGTTCGAACGGGGCGTGTCATCCTGCGTGCCGGAGAGATCCAGGTCGATTTCCCTTTCTAATGGACTAGACGGGCACGGCCGCGATTTATTCCCGCTCAGCTCGGGGCGTAATGCAGAATTTGGTAATCGCTATAGAATGGGGCCACGCCGGCCTGTTGCTCGAACTGGGCTGAAAATTCCCCGTAGTTCTGCTCGTATTGCCGGCCGCCGTCGGGGTCCATGATGTACACGACGGTGCCGCCGGGAGTGCCGTCGCCGTTGATCCCGGCCAGAACACGGTCGTGCAGGCCGGCGGGCACCACGCTGGATACCCAAAGCAGCCCGTACGACACCAGCAACCGGTGCCATCCCGCGACACTGGGGTTGAACCGCGGCTCCCGGACCAGACCGGTGGCGGCGACGAAAGCATCGCCCTGTGCCGGTGGGATCGGTGTATCGGTATCGTAATAACCGAGCCAAGGGGTGCCCATCGGGACAACGGCTTCGCGGGGGTTATGGAAGCGTGCGCCACTGTTCCAGGATTTTACCATTGCGAAGGCGGCGGACCAGCAGGTGTTGCCGGTCGGTTGGGCGTAGACACGGCGTTGGCCGGGGACGATGTAAGCGTATGCCATGGCAGATGTTTCCTCGATACCGCGAATGCGGGCGGACCGAGGATGCCACCTTGTCCAGAAAATGCGTAGAAGTTAGCGATAAAGTTCCCGCGATCGCCGGATCATGCCAGGAACCGCCGTAACAAATCCACCGCGAAGGCGGGTCGTTCCCGCACGGAGGCGTGTCCGGCGTCCGGTACCACCGCGACCTCGCTGCCGGGGATCGTTTCGTGCATCCACTTTGCTGCGTCCTTGAACGGCTGGCCTTCGTTGGAGCCATACATAATCAATGTCGGGGCGGTAATGCGCGCGGCTTGCTCGCGTGCGTCGACAGTCGCCAGAGCCTCGCATGCCAAAGCGTAACCCTCGCCGGAGCATGCCTCGAATGTTTCGCGGACATGCCGGACATTGGGGCCGTTCTCGTCGATGGATGGCTGGGTGAAGAAGACTTTCAACAGCATCGGGATCAGGCTCGCGACCCCGTTTTCCCGAGCGGCTTTGGCGCGTACGGGCCAGTTCGCGCGGGATTCGTCGATGTAGCGCGGGGTGCAATCGGCCAGCACCAGCTTTTCGATCAGGTCCGGGTGGGTGCCGGCGAAATGTTGCGCGATGCTGCCGCCCAGCGAAATGCCCATCAGATTCACTTTCGCCAGTCCCTCGCGCGCTAATACCGCTCGCAGTTGTTCGGTCAGTTCGGGCACGCCGTACTGGTGGCCTGGCAGAGGGGTGTCGGCATGGCCGGGCAGGCTGTAGGCGCAGAGTTCGAACCGATCGGTCAACGGTTCCAGTACGTCCCAAAACCGCCAGGACTGGCCGAGGCAATGGATCAACACCAGGGGCGCCCCTTTACCGCGACGGTGCAACTTTATGAGTCCGGGGTCGAGCGGTTGCGGTTGCCAGTTGTCCATTGGTGCGTTTCCTCGTTCGGTCTATGCCATACGCGATAGGGGGACTATCTTAGCATGCCGCATCCGGTAACCGAACAGACCGCACCGGCAGTTGCTGTCATTGGGGCCGGACCTGCCGGATTGATGGCGGCCGAGGTGCTGGCCGGCACCGGTCTTGCCGTCACGGTATACGAGCGTATGCCGTCGGTTGGTCGCAAGTTCCTGATGGCCGGACGGGGCGGCCTGAACCTGACTCATTCCGAACCGCTCGACCGCTTTCTCGACCGCTACGCCGACGCGCGGCCATGGCTGGAGCCGGCGATCCGCGCCTTCCCGCCCGAGGCGCTGGTTGCCTGGGCCGAGGGGTTGGGCCAACCGATGTTCGAAGGCAGCAGCGGCCGGATGTTCCCGGTGGCAATGAAGGCCTCGCCGTTGTTGCGGGCTTGGCTCCTGCGGCTGGAGGCGTTGGGTGCGGTGTTCCAACTGCGAAAACGCTGGACCGGCTGGGCGGCGGACGGGGCGCTGACATTCGAGAACGCGGCGCCGATCCGGCCGGATGCGACGATCTTGGCGCTGGGCGGTGGGTCTTGGCCCCGCCTGGGGTCCGATGGTGGGTGGATGAGCCTGTTTCCGGGTGCCGTCGCGCCGCTGCGCCCGTCTAACTGCGGCTTCACGGTCGACTGGTCGCCGCACTTCCGCAGTCGTTTCGCTGGGGAGCCGCTAAAGCGTATCGCGGTTCGCTTCGGCGACACGGTCGTGCGGGGGGAAGCCGTGGCAACTGCCGAGGGTATCGAGGGCGGTGCTATTTACGCCCTGTCCGGCCCCTTGCGCGACGCGATCGACGCGGACGGGGGCGCGACGCTCCTTTTGGACCTTCGTCCCGATATCGATGAGCCGACATTATCCGAGCGGCTGAATAGGCCGCGCGGGGGCCAGTCGGTATCGACGTTTTTGCGCAAACACGCCGGCCTTCCGCCGGTCGCGATCGGGTTGGTGCAGGAGGCCTTGCATAAAGCAGGCGGCGACCTTGCGGCTTTGGTGAAGGCGTTGCCGATTCGGTTGTTGGCGGCGAGACCGATCGCGCGCGCAATATCCTCCGCCGGGGGAATCCGGCGGGACGCGGTGGATGCGGATTGCATGTTGCACGATCGCCCCGGGGTGTTCGTGGCGGGCGAGATGTTGGATTGGGAAGCGCCGACGGGCGGTTACTTGTTGCAAGCGGATTTCAGCACCGGGGTCGCGGCGGCGCGGGGGGCGATGGGGTGGATCGGATCGCGGGCGAACGCTATCGCCTGACTGCCATCCGTTCCACCAATACCCCGAACACCAGCGCCATCGAGGCCCAAAGCACCGCCTGCACACCGAAGGCCGCGCGGCGGAATTCCCACAGTACATCGGCGGGGAAGCCAGCCGGGACCTCGTCGATTGCCGGCAATATCCAATATGCGATGCCGATTATCGCTACCCAGGCCGCTGTCGATACCAACCCGGCGTCCCAACGGTCCACCCGTTCGGCGAGATGCCGGCGTAGCGCAGCCGCGCCGATTGTGGCTAGGAGCGAGACAATCAGCAGCGCGAAGAACAACGCCGAGCGCAAGCCGATGGTCCCGGGTTCGCCGACCGCTGGGGGACTGCCGGGGTATTTCAGGGCAGGCACCAGGAAGACCGCCACGAAGCCGGCCGCACCCAGCAACGCTGCCATCTCTCGAGGGCGGGCGCGTGCGACTCGCCCGTTTGCTACAGCGAAGACCAGCGCGAACAATCCACCCAGTGCGGTGGCATGAACGACGACGCCAGTGAATAACCCGATCCCGGCTTGCACCGATCGGCTTACCAATTCGGTCGGCTGCGCGTCCGCGCGATGATTGTGGCCGTGGTCGTGGTCGTGGTCATGCGGCGCGGTGGCTTCGGCTTGGGATTCGAAGGCGATGGCGCGGTCGAGCGGCGGTTCCCCGAACGCGCGGGCGAAGCCGAAAGCCAACAAGCCGGCGATCGCTCCCGCCAGCATGCCCCGGATCAGGAGCGCCCGAACCATGATGGGTTTGGGATCAGTGGCAGGGGAAACTGAGGATGTGACGGCCGTCGTGCACGAATTCGTGGATATATGTGCCGGCGATCAGGGACGTGGCGCCTTGCTCGACACCCACGAAATACAGCGCCATCGCGAGCACGGCGCCGAACACGGCCCAAGGCAAGACGTCCCGCACCGGGATGGCCGGCAGAACGCGATCGGAGGCGAATGTGGAAGCGGACATGGTGCTGCTCCTAAAAAACGTAGACTATGGGGGCGGCCCGTCGACGTCAAACACGGTGTTAACGTTCCCAAGAAGGATCGCCATCCGCATGAACGATGCCCCCGCCCATAGTTGGCTGCGTCCGCGATTGTTTGCGTTGATCGCCGAGGCCGAACAGGCCGGAATTGCCCGCGATATTGCCATCGCGGTCGCCATCGATTTGATGACCGGTCCAGACTTCAATCCGACCGTTGCTATCGCCGAACCCGCTCGCGGCCGCGCGGTTGTGGGCGGATATCGGGATACAAGCGTTACCGAGGATTGACGAGCTTCGACCGAATCTCCGCCAAACCGCGCAGGGCTGTGCCGTCCGGCGCGAAATTCGACGCATCGAGCCAGCCGCGTAGCGCATCCCGGCAGGCGGGCCACTCATCGCCGACGATGCTATACCAATCGGTGTCCCGCAGATGGCCCTTCACGACCCAATGCGCGCGTAACGTGCCTTCGTAGGTGAAACCGAGCCGTTCCGCCGCGCGCTTGGACGGCGCATTCAGGGCGTTGCACTTCCAAACCAGCCGCCGATATCCCAAATCGTCCGCCGCATGTCGCAACAACATAAACATAGCCTCGGTCGCTGCTCGGGTGCGCTGTAGCGCCGGGCCGAACCAGATGCTGCCTAGTTCGATAGACGCGTGCTTGGGTTGGATGTCCAGGAGTGCTAGCCAGCCCGAGACCTCCCCGGTGGAAATTGGGCGGACAGCCCAGGGCATGTATTCGGCCGACGTCGCAAAATCGGCGATGTAGCCGGTCATCGCTTCCAGCGAGGCGAAGGGCCCTTGCCCAAGATAGGCCCAACTCTCGTCCCCCCCCTGCGCGGCCCGCCACAGCTCGGGGGCGTGGCGGATATGCAACGGTTCCAACACCGCATATTGGC
>JBAXFK010000290.1:0-5305 GCA_037139955.1 Rhodospirillales bacterium | reverse complement strand
GTTGAAGGAACTGGAATCCCAGGTCCGCCGTCGTTCCATCGGTCGCACGATCGCCGAGATTTGCAAGGACCTCGGCGTCACGCCAAGCAGCTGCGAGGGCGCCTTCTGGCACGAATTCTTCCTGATCCTGACTGATTTCGGCGGCGATTTCGAAGATTTTTTCGATACGCAGCAACGCCGGAAGAAAAATTTCGAAAAAGAGCGGCAAACGCGACGGGATACCCTCACCCTGGACTGGCGCGACCGACCCCGAGAAGCAATCCGCCAATTGCTCGGATACGTGCTCGGCGAGTCCCCGCCACGCGGCCCGCCCATTCCACAAACGACACCTGCACCGTCCTAGCGGCCGCGCTATCGCGCGCGCCGCTGCCTAGCCGCGTTCGGCGGCGGGTCTACGGTTCGGGCCGCCGACATTCCTTCGGCGGCAGACGGCCGGGTCAAGCCCGACCATGACGGCGCAAGGGGGCGAAATCCCGTTTATGCCCCCGCATCCAACGCCCCTTGCAGCATCCAAGCCGCTGCGGCGCGATCCACTGCCTCGGCGCGGCGCTTGCGCGTCAAATCCGCTTCTCCGATCAAAAATCGGTTCACCGCCGCGCTCGACATGCGTTCGTCCCATAATGCGGCCGGCAGGCCGGTGGCTTCCGACAGTGCCAACGTCCAATCCCGCGCTGCCTGCGCTGCCGGTCCCATCGTGCCGTCCATCGACAGCGGCAGCCCGACCACCAGCCCTGCGGCGCCTTCTTTCCGAGCGATTGCCGCGATTTCCAGCGCGTTCGCTTTCAGTTTGCCGCGTTTGAGCGATCCGTAGGGGGACGCAAGCATCCGCCGCACGTCCGACAGCGCCACGCCGATGGTTTTGCTGCCGGGGTCGAGCCCGATCACGCGCTGCTCGCGTCCCATCGCGGCGAAAAATTCCGTCAGGTTGAAGAGTGCCATGGGCGCCGTTATGGTCCGACCCCTCATTCCAGCCAAGGCAGAACATGGCGCTCGACCCCACGACCATCCGCCGCATCGCGACCCTGGCCCGCATTCGGGTGGAGGACGACCGGCTTGAGACGCTCAGCCAGGAACTGAACGGCATTCTCGGCTGGATCGAGCAATTGAACGAAGTGAACGTGGACGGGGTGGAACCGCTGACCGGCGGTGCCCAAATGGCGATGAAGATGCGCGACGACGCCGTGAACGACGGGGGCTATCCGGATAAAATCCTGGCCAATGCACCGGATCGCAACGGTGCGTTCTTCGCGGTGCCGAAGGTGGTCGAATAATGCTCACGGAACTGACGATCGCCCAGGCCCGGGCGGGCCTCGAAGCGAAGCAATTCAACGCCCAGGAACTGACCGAGGCGCATTTATTCGGCATCGGTGCCCTTAACCCGCGCCTCAACGCGTTCTTGACCGTGACCGCCGAGCAGGCTCGGAATCAAGCGAAAGCGGCGGATGCGGCGATTGCGCGGGGGGAGATGAAGGCCCTGACCGGCATTCCGCTGGCGATCAAGGACTTATTCTGCACCCAGGGCGTTCGCACCACGGCGGCGAGTCATATCCTCGGCCCGTTCGTCCCACCGTACGAAAGCACCGTCACCGCCAATTTGTTGGCCGATGGCGCGGTGTTCGTGGGTAAGACAAACCTCGATGAGTTCGCGATGGGCTCGTCCAACATGACGTCGGCGTTCGGACCGGTCGAGAATCCGTGGAAGCGCCGGCAAGATGAATCCGCCGTGCTTGTTCCCGGCGGGTCGTCGGGCGGGTCGGCGGCGGCGGTGGCAGCGCGGCTGGCGATGGGTGCGACCGGCACCGATACCGGCGGGTCGATCCGCCAACCCGCTTCGTTCTGCGGCCTGGTGGGTGTGAAGCCGAGCTACGGGCGGTGCTCCCGCTGGGGCGTGGTGGCGTTCGCGAGTTCGTTGGACCATCCCGGCCCCTTTGCTCGAACCGTGCAGGATAGCGCTATTTTGCTTGGATCGATGGCGAGCCACGACCCCAAGGATTCCACCAGTGCCGATCGGCCGGTGCCGGATTACGAGGCCGCGTGCAAGCGCGGCGTCAAAGGCCTGCGCATCGGGGTGCCGAAAGAATACCGGGTGGACGGCATGCCGGCCGAGATCGAGGCATTGTGGCAGCAGGGAATAAATTGGCTGCGCGCGGCCGGCGCCGAAATCGTCGATGTGTCGTTGCCGCATACGAAGTACGGCCTCGCGACCTACTACATCGTCGCCCCTGCCGAAGCGTCGTCGAACCTCGCCCGTTACGACGGCGTGCGTTTCGGCTTGCGCAAGGATGGTGCCGAGCTGTCCGATATGTACGGCAATACTCGCGCGGCGGGATTCGGGGCGGAGGTGCGTCGGCGCATTCTGATCGGGACTTATGTGCTCTCGGCCGGGTATTACGACGCCTACTACTTGCGGGCGCAGAAAGTTCGGGCGCTGATCCTGCGCGATTTCACCGATGCGTTCGCCAATGTCGACGCGCTGATCACCCCCACGACTCCGTCCGCCGCCTTCGCCCAGGGGGAGAAGATGGACGATCCGATTCAAATGTATCTGAACGATTTGTTCACGGTCGGCGCTAATTTGGCTGGGGTTCCCGCGATTTCGGTCCCCGCCGGGTTGGATTCGAACGGTCTGCCGTTGGGCTTGCAAATCATGGGCAAGCCGTTCGACGAGGAAACCGCCTTCGCGGTATCGGCAGAAATCGAGCGCGCTGCCGGGTTCTCGGCGCTGCCGCAACTCCGAGCGGGGGTATAACGCAATGGCTTATGCGATCGAGGGCGCGACCGGCCGGTGGGAAGTGGTTGTGGGGCTGGAGGTTCATGCCCAGGTCATCAGCCAGTCGAAATTGTTCAGCGGCTCGTCCGCCGCATTCGGGGCCGAACCGAACAGCCAAGTCAGTTTCGTCGATGCCGGATTTCCGGGGATGCTGCCGGTGATCAACCGGGAATGCGTGGCGCAGGCGGTGCGCACCGGTCTGGGGTTGAACGCGGTCATTCATAAAATCAGCCGCTTCGACCGCAAGAACTATTTCTACGCCGATATGCCGCAGGGCTACCAAATCAGCCAATTCGCCCATCCGATCGTCGGTACCGGCGTGGTGGAGGTGGAATTGTCCGATGGGTCGGTGAAGGGAATCGGTGTCACCCGCCTGCATCTGGAACAGGACGCAGGCAAATCGCTACACGACCAGCATGCCACCAAGACCTTCATCGACCTCAATCGCTCGGGCGTTGCGTTGATGGAGATCGTGTCGGAACCCGATATTCGCTCGCCCGAGGAAGCCGGCGCCTATCTGCGCAAGCTGCGGTCGATCTTGCGTTATCTCGGAACATGCGACGGCAACATGGAAGAAGGTTCGATGCGCGCCGATGTGAATGTTTCTGTGCGCAAGGCCGGGGAAGAATACCGCACCCGCTGCGAGATCAAGAACGTCAACTCGGTGCGTTTCGTCATGCAAGCGATCGAGGCCGAGGCCGCGCGTCAGGTCGAGGTTTGGGAAAGCGGCGGCACGGTGAAGCAGGAAACCCGCCTGTTCGATTCCAATCGCGGCGAGACAAGGCCGATGCGGTCCAAGGAAGACGCGCACGATTATCGCTACTTCCCCGAACCGGATTTGTTGCCGCTGGTGCTAGAGGAGGATTGGATCGCGGCGTTGAAGGCATCTTTGCCGGAATTGCCCGACGCCAAGAAAGCACGCTTCCGTACCGAATATGGACTGACCGCCTACGACGCTGCCGTGCTGGTGGCCGAGCAGGCGACCGCCGTATTTTACGAAACGGTTGCCAAGGGCCGAGATGCGAAGATCGCCGCCAACTGGGTGACCGGCGATTTCTTCGCCGCCTTGAATAAGACTGGCGCCACGATCGAAAACCCGCCGGTTTCCGCCGCCGACCTCGGCGCGTTGTTGGACTTGATGGCGAACAACACCATCAACGGCCGCATCGCCAAGGACGTGTTCGAGGCGATGATCGAAACCGGCAAGGACCCGGCAACGATCGTGGAGGAAAAGGGCCTCAAGCAAGTCACCGATACCGGTGCGATCGCCGCTGCGGTCGACAAAATCATCGCTGCCAACCCCGATAAGGTCGCCGAGTATCGGTCGGGCAAGGATAAACTGTTCGGTTTCTTCGTCGGTCAGACCATGAAAGCCATGGCCGGCAAGGGCAATCCGGCGCTGATCAACGAAACGCTCAAGCAGCGGCTGGGGTAAACGGCTACCGCGATTGCATCCACCGATACGGCACCCTACATCCAGCGTCCAATGTTCCAGGAGTCCCCCCCAAAAGTGACCGATCCCATCCAAGTGACCCGCCTGCCCTCCGGCCTGACCGTCGTCACCGAACGGATGGATCGTGTAGAGACTGTGTCGTTCGGCGCCTATGTCGCGACCGGCTCCCGCCACGAAACGGCCGAGGAAAACGGGGTTTCCCATTTTTTGGAACATATGGCGTTCAAGGGCACCGAACGCCGTACTGCCGCCGGGATCGCCGAAGAGATCGAGAATGTGGGCGGTCACATCAACGCATACACCGCGCGCGAACAAACCGCCTACTACGTCAAAGTCCTCAAGGAAGACACCGCGCTCGGCGCCGACATCATTGGCGATATCCTGTCGCATTCGACATTCGAGCCGGAAGAACTCGAACGCGAGCGCGGCGTGATCTTGCAGGAAATCGGCCAGGCCAACGACACGCCCGACGACATTATCTTCGACCATTTCCAGGAAGTCGCTTACCCGACCCAGCCGATCGGCCGGCCGGTGCTCGGCACGGAAGAAGGCATCCGTAACATGCCGCGCAAGATGCTGACCGGCTACATGAAGCGGCACTACGCCCACTCCAACATGGTCATCGCCGCCGCCGGCAATCTGCATCACGAGGCGATGCTGGACTTGGTGCAGAAGCATTTCTCCGATTTGCCGGCCGAGAAACCGCTCCCCGTCCAGGACGCGGTTTATAAGGGCGGGGAATTCCGGGAGGGCCGCGACCTCGACCAAGTGCATATGGTGTTGGGCTTCCCGTCCGTCGGCTACGGCGACCGCGACTATTACCCGACCCTGCTGCTCTCCACCCTGCTCGGCGGCGGCATGTCGTCGCGGCTGTTCCAGGAAATCCGCGAAAAGCGCGGGTTGGTGTATTCGATTTACTCGTTTGCCTCGCCATTCGTGGATGGCGGATTGTTCGGCATCTACGCCGGCACCGGCGAAAGCGAGGCGGCGGAGGTGATGCCAGTTACCCTGGACGAACTGCGCAAAGTGCAGACCGAGGTGAGCGAGGCCGAATTGAACCGCGCGCGCGCCCAGGTGAAGGC
>JBAXFK010000289.1:0-5342 GCA_037139955.1 Rhodospirillales bacterium | reverse complement strand
GGATCGGATCGCTGGGGGCGGCGGCCGTTCCTAATTATCGGCCCCATCGCTTTGTGTTTCGCGCTAATTGGGGTGGCCTCGGCCCGCAATTTCCCCGAAGCAATTGTGTGGTCGATCGCCTCGGGCGGGTGCAGCGGCATGTTCACCGGGGTGATCTTCGCAGAGGTATCGTCGCGCGTCGCTGCATCCCAGCAAGGCCGGGCGCTTGGCTGGGTCATGAGCGGGCAATCGCTGACGCTGTTGGTGGGGGTGCCACTGGCGGCATTCGTGGGATCGGCGATCGGCATGCTCGCCACCACGCGCGGGCGCGCAACCAGTGCTCGGGCACGCGGTTCCAAAGCACCGTCGCTACGGGCGGCACTGTCCCTGCCGGTGATCCGGCTGTTAGGCATGGGCATCGTGGAGCGGATTTGTTACGGCCTAACGGCGGTATATTTCGCGACGTTCCTGCAATCGACTTACAAATTGACACTCGATGCGGTGGCGTTGCCGCTGGCGATATTCGCGTCCGGCAATATTCTAGGCACGATCTTGGGTGGGCAACTGGCCGACAGACTGGGCAATCGCCCCCGCATTTATGCCATGGCGATGGTGGCGTCCGGCGCGGCAGCGCTGGCATTGTTCGGGTGGCAGAGCAGCGTGACAACCTCGGTCGGACTGGGCTTCGCCTATGTATTCCTCAACGCGATCGCCCGTCCGGCGATGCTGGCCTCGCTGGCGGAGGTGCCGGACCATGTGCGCGGCACCGTGATGGGACTGAACGTGACCTGCTCGTCGATCGGCTGGATGGGCGCTTCGGGACTGGGCGGGTTGATGGTCGCAACCCAGGGGTTCGGCGGGTTTGGCCCGCTGACGGCTGCCGTCGCGACGATCGGGGCGGTGTTGGCGCTGGTGCGACGCTAGGCGTGCACATGCGGATGGGCCGCCGCATCGTCGCCGTGGCGGTGGTTCGCACTGGACACCTTCACCGGGATCGTATGCAGCCGCGCATGCCGCACACCGCGCTGGGTCGCCAGGGCATCGGCAAATGCGCCGACAGCGCCAGCCGAACCGCGTAGTACCGACACCTCCAGGCAGGCCTCGTGGTCGAGGTGAACATGCATGCTGGCGACCGCGAGGTCGTGGCGATGGTGATACGCGCCGGTCAGCCGCCCCGCGAGGTCGCGAGTCGCGTGGTCGTATACATAACTGAGCGTCGCGATGCAGGCTGCGTCCGGATCGTCGGCGCCGCGCCGGTCGATCGAGTCGCGAACGATATCGCGAAAGGCCTCGGACCGGCTCGTGTAGCCCCTTTGCGTCATCAGAGTGTCGACTGCGGCCAACAGGTCGTCGTCGATCGTGATGGTGATCCGTTGCACGGCTTTATCCCCCCGATTGGTGGCGCTGTCCGAGATGCCCTTGCCGGAAAGCCGGGAAGGCTGCAATGTATATGAGGATATGACAAAAAAGTATGATCGCATGATGATTCCAGTCTACGCACTGCTCGTTGCCGCCAATATCGGGGCTTGGGCCTGGGCTTGGTGGGCCTTTGCCGGACAGCCGGCCTTGATGGGCACGGCCATGCTGGCTTGGGGCTTCGGCCTGCGGCATGCCGTGGATGCGGACCACATCGCGGCGATCGACAATGTCGTGCGCAAGCTTATGCAAGACGGGCAACGGCCGATCGCCGTGGGGCTGTATTTCTCCCTCGGTCATTCCACCATCGTGGTCGGCGCGACGCTTGCCATCGCCGCGACCGCCGCCGCGATGCAAGACCGACTAGAAGCATTCAAGATCGTCGGCGGCGTGATCGGCACGACGGTGTCCGCCGCGTTCCTGTTGGCAATCGCCGTGGTCAATCTGGTGGTGCTGCGCGGGGTCTGGCGCAGCTTCCGCCATGTCGCGCGCGGCGGCACAGTCCCCATCGACGACACAGCCGAAGGCGGAATCCTGGCACGGCTATGCCGGCCTTTGTTTCGCCTCGTCACCCGCAGCTGGCATATGTACCCACTCGGTTTTCTCTTCGGCCTCGGCTTCGACACCGCGACCGAGGTCGGGCTGCTCGGCATCGCCGCGACGCAGGCATCCCATGGCATGTCGCCATGGCTTATCCTGGTCTTTCCAGCGCTGTTCACCGCCGGCATGGCGCTGGTAGACACATTGGACAGCACGCTGATGGTGGGCGCGTACGGCTGGGCCTTCATGCAGCCGCTTCGCAAGCTTTGGTACAACCTGACCATCACCGCCGTCTCGGTGGCGATCGCCGTGTGCATCGGCGGCATCGAAGCCGCGAGCCTGCTGGTCGATCGTCTGGGACTGGAAGGCGGTATCTGGTCGGCTGTGTCCGATTTGAGCGACGATCTAGCTTATGCCGGGTTCGTCGTTGTCGCAGTATTCGCGCTGGCCTGGATCGTATCGGCGGCGATCTATCGCTGGAAGGGCTACGACCGGCTGGTGCCGGTCGCTAACCTCTAGATTACGCCGCCACCGTGGCCGGCCGCACTTTCGGCACGGTGAACACCGCCATCGTCGCCAACAGACAGATCAGCCCGACGACGAAATATGCCGGCAGGTAGCTGGCCCAGGCATCGCGCGACAGTGCGGCCCCCAAAGCCGACACCGCGTTACCCAGTTGGTGCGCGGCGAAGGCCCAGCCGAACACGATCGGCGCCTTCGCCGCTCCGAAATGCTGCGCCGCCAGCCGCACCGTCGGTGGCACGGTGGCGATGAAATCTAGCCCGAAGAACATGGCGAACAGCGATAGCGACACCACGTCGAAGCTGGAGAACGGCAGCCAAATCAGCGACAATCCACGCAGCCCGTAATACCAGCCAAGCAACACCCGGTTATCGAACCGGTCGGACAACCAGCCGGAGCAAATGGTGCCGATGAAATTGAATATCCCCATCATCGCCAGGAACGACGCGGCTTGCACCGGCCCGACGCCGTTATCGGCGCAGAATGGAATGAAGTGCTGTCCGACGATACCTGCGGTCGAAAGTCCGCAAATGAAGAACGTGCCAGCCAGCACCCAGAACGTCCGATGGGGAATTGCTTCCCGCAAGACCGTTAGGCACAGCATAGCGGCATTCTGGGCCGATGCGGCGGGTTTAGGTTGGATCGCAGTTTCGCCGTACGGCGCCATGCCGATATCGGCCGGCCAGTCGCGCGCCAAAAGAATGTAAAGTACCGCGCAGATACCGGCTCCGACGATTGCCGGAAACACGGCCATGCGCCAGCCGTATGTAGACGCAAGCCACGCCGCTGCTGGAATAAAGCTCAATTGTCCTGCCGCGAACGCTGCCGCCAGACAGCCCATCGCCAAGCCGCGCCGCGCAACGAACCAGCGATTGGCGATCGTCGCCGCGAGCGCCATCGCGGTCAGACCGCCGGCCATGCCCAGAAACAAACCGAGGCACACCCACAACTGCCACTTAGCCTCGACCTGCGTCGTGCCGGTCAGGGCAACCGCAACCAAAACAGCGGCAATCGAGACGATGCGGGTCACGCCGTAGCGCAGCATGAGCGCCCCGGCGAAAGGGGCCAGCCCGCCCACCAAGACGAACATCACCGCTGTCGCGCCGGACACGTCGCCTCGGCTCCAGCCGAATTCCTTGGTAAGCGGCAGCAAAAGCACACCGGGCAGGCTCGTAGCCGCCGAGGTGCAGACAACGGTCAGAAATGTCAGAGCCACCATGACCCAGCCATAGTGTATACCACGGCGACCGAACCATGGCGCAAGCGTTGCAGCGAGCATGCGAAACTCCAATCCCCACGGCCCTGAATGGCCTTGGTCGAAAAGGTGGTAGCGCTACCCCCGCCGAGTCAATGCGCAAATTCGCATTACTAGGCCGCGACGAACACCGGCACGTTCTCGGTATTGTCCTCCAGCGCGCCCTCCCCTTCGGTCGGCAAGGCGACGTAGTGGTTCAACGCGGCCTGTATATCGCCCTCCCATACCGCACGCGGCAGTTCGTAAAGCAATTCCACCGTGTAGCCGTTGGGATCGCGGATATACAGGCTGTGGGTCATGCCGTGTTCCACCCGACGTTCGAACGTCACGCCGCTGGCCTGCAAGAACGCCAATTGTTTCAACCACGATTCCCGATCCGGCAGCGCGATGGCGATATGACCGATGGCACTGACCAACGTACCGTCGGCCGCCGGCGCCGGGAGGCCGGGCATCTCCATAAAGGCGATGTCGTGATGCGACAGCTTGCCGTCGTGATCGGCGCTGTAGAATTGCATATTGCGCTGCGGGCCGGTGGCGCCGCGCGGCCGGTATTCGCCGACCTGGGCAAAACCGAGCATGCCGGTCCAGAACGCGTGGGTTTCATCCATATTACGGACATTGAGCACGAGGTGATTGAGGCCGGAGGGCGCGATCGGGCCAGTTGGGGCGGGCGTAGACATAGGACGCTCCTGTATTCCAGTTTTGCCAGCACTTTGCGCCCCTCGGCGGTCCGGATCAACAGGCATGCCGGCATCGTCGAATTGTGCAAAAAGCAAAGAATTGCGCCATTATTATGCCACTTGGCTGGACTTACATGTTACGGCTACAAGCAGGTCGGACTGCCCCGACACGCTATCCCGGATCGCCCCGCCCTTCCATGCAACCCGTCCATGCCCGTGTTTTCGACCCGGCGCCTCCCGCCCGCCGAGCGGCGGTCGCGACCGCAAGCGCGGTGCTGTTGTGCGCGGCGTTGGGAATTGTGCTGTTCGCGGTCATGCGCACCCCGCTCAAAGACGATATCGCGTGGCTGCTCTATGTCGCCCGCCGCTGGATGGCAGGACGGGCGCTGTATGTCGACGTGGTGGAGGTCAATCCGCCACTCATTGTCTGGCTCTCGGCCGTGCCCATTCAACTGGGCAGTTGGTTCGACATCGACTCACAGCGCATCGCGATGCCTTTCTTCATCGCCGCAGTTATGGGCTGCGCGTGGTGGACCGCCGTGCTGCTACGCGCCCGTGGCGGACTGTTCGCCGACCGGCTGCCAGTCTTCGCCATCATGGGGTTCGTGCTGCTGATCGTGCCGGCCGCCGATTTGGGCCAGCGGGAGCATCTGCTGGTTGCCGCTGTGCTGCCCTACCTCGTGCTGTTCGCCGCATCGCTAGACCGCGCCCCGCCCCGTTTGTTGGCCGGACTGGTCGCAGGCATCCTCGCCGGCCTCGGATGTGCGCTGAAGCCGCGCTACGCCGGAGTGTTCGTAGCGCTCGAATGCGCGGCGCTGCTTCAAGGCATGCGACCCTGGCGGGTCATGCCGATCGCCGCCGGCGCAACCATGGCAATCTACGGCGCGGTCGTTGCCGTCATTTGCCCGGCCTATCTCGCGCGCGCCGTACCGCTGGCCCTGGCCCTATAC
>JBAXFK010000288.1:0-5357 GCA_037139955.1 Rhodospirillales bacterium | reverse complement strand
CGGCTGGCGGCGCGTTGAATTGCGGTGCAGGGCGCGGCGCAACTGGCGGCGCGGTAAATTGCGGTGCGGTGCGCGGCGCGGCCGGTGGTGCGGTGAACTGCGGCGAAGGCCGTTGGACGGCCGGGGGCGTTGTAAAATGCGGCGTTGCCAATGCAGGTGTCGATCCGTGCGGCCCGATCGCGGGTCCAGGTGCCTGACCGTGCACGACATTCGGGACCAAATGCATCCTCTGCGCCGCTCCTTGGGTTATGCCGATGGTCGTCGCAGTCGGCTGCACAGGGTGCGGCCCGGATAATGGCCGAGCGGCGGCAAAGGTTTGGGCACCTATCGGCTGGGCGAAGGAACGCAGGGACCGCGACCCCGCCATCGCGCTGACCGGCACCATGGTCGCCGCTGCTCGGTTGCGGAATCCGCCGCCATCGACGACAGGCGCGACATGGCCGCGGTTTAGGGTGCCAAGGTAGCGGTTCGATGCGTGGAACCAGGGGCGATAGGCCTCGCGCGGGCCGAGCGGCACCCATGCGACGGGGGCAGCGATGCCGATGCCGATACCGACGAAAGTGACCAAGGCCGGGGCATAGACCGGGTAGCCCCAGCGCTGGGCCGGCTCGAAGCCGGGCACCCATGCCCAGCGGCTTTGCAATTGGACCCAGCGGCCATAGTGGAATGGGGCGAATCCCCAGGGGGCATCGTCGATCCAGGTCCAGCCCCATGGCGCGATATAGGCCCAGCGTCCGTGCCGGTAGGGAACCCAGCCGGGCTCGACATAGGGGTACCAGATTTCGCCGTATTCGGGGCTGCGGTTCCAGATGCCGTAGGCGCCCAGATCGTCGCCGCCGGGCAGGCTGGCGATCGCGGGCGGCGGTGGGACCGGTTGGTAGCGCGCGGGCGGTGGCAACGGGGGCCGTTCGCGGGCGGGGCTGCTGTCCGGTTCGACAGGGCCGACCGCAGCTTGCAGCGTATCGGTGCCGGCGATGGTCGCGGCTTGACCGGCGATCAGGGGCTGTTCCAGCCCGGGGCCGGATAGGGTGGCAGCGCCTTCGAACACCGATACAACGGTGGGGGAAGCAGTGTCCCCGGCCACGATGGCGATACGGCCGGTGCTGGCGATCGCGACGGTGCCACGCGGGGTTTGGATCGACCAAATCTCCCCGTCGGCCAGATCGCGCGGGCGCAGCGTCAGTTTGCCTTGGGGCAGGGTGGCGCGTAGGCCATTCGCGTCGAGACTGACGATATCGATCTCGGTCCCGCCCTCCAACCCGATCCGGCTCGACGACAATTCCAACTCTGCTCGGGCATTCGGCTCGGTCCAGAACGCGCTGCCCGAAGCGATGGGAAAGTTGGCCGATGCCGGTGCCCACTGCGTATCGCCGGCGGTATGGTACGACACGGTGCCGGTGGCGCGGGCCAAGCGGCCGACGCGGGTGGGCGGATCGGGCTGGGCTGGATCGACCGCCCCGATATCCGGTTGTCCCGAGTCCGGAGCCTGCTGCGCGGCTGCCGGATCCGGTGTCGCGCTGCTGCCCAGAAGCAGGATGGCGGCAGCGGTCGCGGCGGTGAGGCGAAAGTGCGGCGTCTGGGTGCGCATGGCGTCGGGTCCATCGGTCTGATCGGGAAGGTAGCGCGCAAACATGGCAAAACAACGCCACGACGCCTTAGTCGCGTCACAACCGTGTCATGCTTCCGCCGCGCTGCCGATCGACAATGTCTTCCATGGCCCGGTGTTCGATGGGCCAGCATCCAGGAGACAGTTTCATGCCCCGTCTGCTTCGTCTTCGCCGCCTCGTCGTTCTGCCGGTTCTCGCGCTGGGGCTGGCGATGTCGCTGGGCGGCTGCGTGGTCTACCCCGAGGGCGGATACGGTCGCGGGTATGGTGCGCCAGCATATTATGCGGCGCCGGTCGTGGCATACGATGGCGGTTGGGGCCACCATCGTCATCGCGATCGCTGGTAACGCGGATGGCCGCTGGAGGCGCGTCAGCGTTGCATACGCAACCTGACGATTGCCCCTCGCGGATAGCAGTGCCGCGCCTATATTAGTGGCGCCCATCGAACGAGGCTTCGCGATGAACCGTTTTTTTGTTGTATTTTCGATCTCACTCGGTTTGGCGTTGTTAACGCCAGCCGTTGCGCGCGCCCAGGATGCCGAAGTCGGCCAGGGGCTGTTCAAGCGGGATTGCGGCGTTTGCCATAGTCCGCTCGCGGGCAAGAACGGGGTCGGACCATCGCTGTCGGGGATTGTAGGACGCCCGGCGGGGACCGTAGCCGGGTTTCGCTATACCGAGGCGAACAAGAACTCCGGCCTCACCTGGGACGTGGCGACGCTGGATCGGTATCTGGTCGCGCCGCGCACTGCGGTTCCGGGCACGACCATGACGTATGTCGGTCAGAAGGACGACGGGAAGCGGCGCGATTTGATCGCTTACCTCGAAACTTTGCACTGATCCGACCGGACAGTATGTTTCTTGGGAATACGCGTCTTATCGTTCTAGTTCCTTGTGCGATTTCCTCTTCGGACCGTGACACCGAACTTGCAATGGACGCGAGGGCCGATAACATTTTTTCGGTGTCTGCCCGGTTGGCGTTCTAGCCGGGCATCGACGCGCGCACGATCAGCACCGCCGACAGGATCGACAGCACGATTAGCGCTGTGGCCTTGTGGTGGTGCGGTTTGGCGCGGTGGAATGCCCAGGTGCCGATCCAGTTGCCGGCATAGGCGGCCGGGATGCCGGCGACAGTCCAGGCCAGAACCTCTCGATCGATCAGGCCTTGTACGACCATTGCCGCCGCCGAGACCGATCCCGAACACATGAAATAGACAATGGTGGTGGCGCGCACGCGGGCGGCGCTGTTTCCGACCGCGATCAGATAAACCACCATGGGCGGCCCGCCCATAGACGCTAAGCCGGTGATCGTCCCCGACAGCATGCCTACGGCCAGCGTTAGCAGCGCCGAAGGGCGGGGCGGCAAGCGGGCGCCGCGCCATAGGAGCAGCACCGACGCACCGATGATGACCCCGATGGCCAGTCGCACCGTGTTCGCCTGGAACGCGGTAAGGATCAGCAGGCCGGTCGGGATACCGACCAGCACCCCCGGCACCAGGCCCCGGATCGACCGCCAATCGGTTTGTTTCGTGGCGGCGCGCAGCCCGCTCGCCCCGATGACCAGATTGAGCGTGACCACGAACGGCACCACCTGTGCCGGTGGCAGCACCAAGCTGAGCAGCGGCACCGCCGCCAGCCCGAAGCCGAAGCCGGTGAAACCCCGGAGGACCGAGGCCAGGAACACGCCGGCCAGCGCGATGAACAAAGTTAGGATCATGAATACGGGGAAAATGGACGCACCGCGCGCGGTTGTCCACGCGTCGGTCGCCTGCCCATGCCTTAATTCGCCACAGTCATGGGGTTGCAATTGAGCATCCGTACAGTCATGTTCTAGGTCATGGCGCGGGTTACTCACACCATCGGCACACAAAAATGCCGTAAATTCACCGGCTTGGTGGATTTTTATCAGACGAATGCGGTCATTACGGCCGCGTCGCTGGGGGTTTATTGCGCGATGCGCGCCACTCCCATACGCGACTCATACATTACTTTCGATCGTATTCTTTGGGGGGCAACGCCTTGCTGAAATATTCGGGTCTGGCGTGGTTGGCACTTTTATCGGTCGCGGCTTGTCAGGCGCCACCGTCCCTAACCGCACAGGCCCCGATCGCCGCCCAGGAAGCCCCGAAAGAGCCCGCTAAACCGGTCCTGGATAGCGGCACGGCGTCGTATTACGGCAAGGCTCACCAGGGCAAACGCACCGCCAGCGGCGACCGGTTCGACATGGCGAAGATGACCGCCGCGCATCCCTGGCTCCCCTTCGGCACCCGGGTCCGCGTCACGATCGCCGAAACCGGGCGTTCGGTTGTCGTGACCATCACCGATCGTATCCCGTCCCGTACGCGCATCCTCGATCTGTCCGTCGCCGCCGCGCGGCAGCTCGGCATTCTCCGCCAGGGCCTAGCGCAGGTGGAGCTAACCCCGGCCTAGCTTTCCGATTGCATCGGTTCCGGGTAAGCAGGTCCCGAACCCCGATGGAGAAGACCATGGCCGTCAAACCGAATCCCAGCCGCGAGGCCGTCCGAGCGGTCGTGCCCCGGATGATCGAACTCAGCGAAGACTTGATTTACGCCGACATCTGGGAACGCCCCAATATGTCGAAACGCGATCGCAGCCTGTTCGTGATCGCCTCCCTGGTCGCCACCTACCGCCCGGAACAGCTCAAGGGCCATATCGGCCGTGGTTTGGACAACGGTCTGACCAAGGACGAGATCGCCGAAGTTATCACGCACCTCGCTTTCTATTCCGGTTGGCCTGCTTCCATGACCGCCGCGCGGGTGCTGCGCGAAGTGCTTGAAGAGCGCGGTCTGGCGTAAGTATCGGCGTGGATAAGCGCACCGTCCGCGTACTCGGCATCGACCCCGGCCTGCGCTTCATGGGCTGGGGCGTCATCGATGCCACCGGGAATCGCCTGACCCATGTCGCCGACGGGGCGATCGCCACGGATAATAGCGAATCAGTGCCGCTGCGGCTGAAAGCCCTGCACGACGGGCTGGTCGCGCTGATCGCGCTGCACCGCCCCGATGAGGCTGCGGTCGAGGAAACCTACGTCAACCGCAGCGGCTCCGCGACCATGAAGCTGAGCTATGCGCGCGGCGTTGCGCTGCTAGCGCCGACGCTGCTGGGCGTGCCGGTGGCGGAATACGGCGCGAAAACGGTGAAGATGGCGGTCGTCGGCACTGGCGCGGCGGACAAGGACCAAGTGACGATGATGGTGCGCCGCTTGCTGCCGGCGGCGATCGTCAAACGCGCCGACGCCGCCGATGCCCTGGCGGTGGCGATCTGTCATGCGCATCATCGCTCGTCCCGGCTGGCTTGGGCGAGGCCGGCGGCGTGATCGCCCAATTGATCGGCCGGATCGACGGCCTTCAGGACGGAAGTTGCATCGTCGACGTCAACGGTGTCGGCTACCTCGTGCATGCCTCGTCCCGCACCCTCGCCGCTCTGCAACCCGCGCCGACGCTCACGAAATTGCTGATCGAGACCCATGTGCGGGAGGACGCGATCCAGCTCTACGGTTTCGCCGACACGGCCGAGCGGGATTGGTTCCGGCTGTTGACGACGGTGCAAGGGGTGGGTGCGAAGGTAGCGCTGTCGATCCTATCCGCGCTGTCGCCGCGCGACCTGATCGGCGCCATCGCCGCCGGGGACAAAGCCGGCCTCACCCGAGCACCGGGGGTCGGGCCGCGCTTGGCGGTGCGTCTGTTGACGGAACTGCGGGATAAGGTCGGCGCGATGCCGTCCTCCCCTGGGA
>JBAXFK010000287.1:0-5380 GCA_037139955.1 Rhodospirillales bacterium | reverse complement strand
CGCCAACGCTACCCCCGACGTGCTGGCACGCATTTGTGCCGACACGCGGGAGGAAACCGCGCGCCGTAAGGCTTCGCGCGGTATCGACACCCTGCGCGCGGAAATCGCGGCGTCCGGCGACTCGACACGCGGATTCGGGCGCGCGCTGAAGGAAACCGCGAGCAAGGGACGATTCGCCTTGATCGCCGAAATTAAGAAGGCCTCCCCGTCGGGCGGTCTGATTCGGCCGGTATTCGATCCGCCGGCGCTGGCGCGTGCCTATAAAGCCGGCGGCGCATCGTGCCTGTCGGTACTCACCGACGAACGCTACTTTCAAGGTACCGGCGCCCATCTGATGGCGGCCCGTGGCGCGGTCGATCTCCCGATTTTGCGCAAAGATTTCATGCTCGACCCCTGGCAGATTTACGAAAGCCGCGCGATGGGGGCGGATTGTATTTTATTGATAATGGCGGCGTTGGGGGATTCGCAGGCGCGCGACCTCGAAGCCTTGGCGCGCGGCCTAGACCTCGATGTTTTGGTAGAGGTCCACGACGAACGCGAACTCGAACGCGCGCTGGGTTTGGAAACTTCCTTGATTGGGATCAATAACCGCAATCTCAAGACATTGAAGACCGACCTTGCGACGACTGAGTCCCTGTCGGCGCTGGTCCCTCCCGACCGGTTCTTAGTCGGCGAGAGCGGCATTCGCGACACCGCCGACCTCCGGCGTTTGGCTGCCGTAGGCGCGGGAGCGTTCTTGGTGGGCGAGAGCTTGATGCGCCAGGACGACGTCGAGGCTGCAACCAAAGCCTTGTTGGCATGAGCGGATTCACCCATTTCGACGCGGCGGGGAACGCGGCGATGGTCGATGTCTCGGCCAAGCCGGTGACCGATCGAACCGCGACCGCCAAGGCCCGCATCGTCATGCAACCGGAAACCCTGGCCATGATCGTCGGAGGCAGCGCGAAAAAGGGCGATGTCCTCGGTGTTGCGCGGCTCGCGGGCATCATGGGGGCTAAGCGGACATCCGATCTGATCCCGCTCTGCCATCCCCTGCCGATCGCCGCCGTCACCGTCGATCTGACGCCCGATATCGCTGCGAGTGCGGTGGAGATCGAAGCGACCGTGCGCACCACCGGGCAAACCGGCGTCGAGATGGAAGCGCTGACCGCCGCCTCGATCGCCGCGTTGACGGTCTACGACATGTGCAAATCGGTCGATCGCGGTATGCGAATCGAGGCGATCCGCGTGATCCATAAGGCCGGAGGCAAGTCTGGGGAATTCGCCCAGGCGTGACACGGGGGAGAAACAATGACCCAACCCGCCATGATTAGTGTCGATGAAGCCCGCGACCGCATCCTCAACGACCTCCGCCCTACCCCGGCCGAGGTTGTGGCATTGTCCAACGCCTGGAACCGAGTGACCGCCGCGCCAATCGTGGCGCGGCTCACGCAACCGCCATCCGATGTGTCCGCAATGGACGGTTACGCATTGCGCGCGGTCGATGGCGGACTGAACGCCGCCTTGACGCTGATCGGCGCCGCGCCTGCCGGGCATCCCTTCGCTGGCACCGTCGGTCCCGGTCAGATCGTGCGTCTGTTCACCGGCAGTGTGGTGCCAGCGGGAGCCGATGCGATCCTGCTGCAAGAAGACGCGACTCGGGTTGGCGATACCGTTCGCGTGAACGAGGCCGTGGCCGTCGGTCGTCATATCCGCCGCGCAGGTCAGGATTTCGCGGCCGGCGACGCCGTCGTCGCGGCCGGTCGGAAGTTGACCGCGCGGGACGTGGGTCTCGCCGCTGCGGCCAATCACCCGTGGTTGAACGTGCATCGCCGCCCGCGCGTGGGCATTCTCGCGACTGGCGACGAGATCGCTATGCCCGGCGAGCCGATCCCGACCGGCGGCATCGTGAGTTCGAACTCCCACGCCCTCGCCGCCCTTGTGCGTGCTGCCGGGGGGGAGCCGATTGTCCTGCCGATCGCTGCCGATACCAAGGACGCTGTCGCTGCTGTGGCCGATGCCGTATTAGGCTTGGACCTGTTGGTGACGACGGGCGGTGCCTCGGTCGGCGACCACGATCTAGTCATTGCCGGGCTGCAAACCCGCGGGTTGGAGGTCGATTTCTGGCAAATCGCCATGCGTCCCGGCAAACCGCTGCTTTTCGGCAAAATGGGTGCGCTGCCGGTGCTCGGCCTGCCCGGCAATCCCGTTTCGGCGATGGTCTGTTCCATTCTGTTTCTGCTGCCGGCCTTAGCGCGGCTATCGGGCCTACCGGCCGCACCGCCCCCGACTTCCACCGCCATTCTGGGCGTTCCGGTGCGGGAAAACGATCGCCGCGCCGACCATCTTCGCGCGACCGTCGAGATCGATTCACAAGGCCGGACGGTGGTCGCGCCGTTCGCGGTGCAGGACTCCGCGATGCTGCGACGTTTGGCCCTGGCAGATGCGTTGGTGCTGCGACCGCCGCATGCCCCCGCTCTTCCCGCCGGTGCCGAGATTTCCATTATCCGTTTGGATTCGCTCGGCCTTTAGCGCGGTTGTAGAGGTTTTCCACAGGTTGTGCTTGACGGAAAGTTGGGAACCAACGTAGAACACGTTAGTTGCCTCTTTGTTCCAAGCCACCTTCGGGGGAAACCCATCATGCTTACCCGCAAGCAGTACGAGCTGCTCGTCTACATCGACCAACATCTGAAGCAGACGGGTTTTTCCCCCAGCTTCGAGGAGATGAAGGACGCGCTACTGTTGAAATCGAAGTCGGGCATTCACCGGCTGATTTCGGCGCTGGAAGAACGGGGCTACCTCGGACGGCGCCACCATCGCGCCCGAGCCCTGGAAGTGCTGCGTCTACCGGACAATATGGAACAACGCGGTGTCGCGGCGAACAGCGATACGCCTGCGCCCTTCGCTCCGAACGTGATCCAAGGCGATTTCTCCGCCCGCCTGCCGGGCGCGCAGACCGCCCCGGACTCCGCTGCGGTACAACTGCCGATGTATGGTCGGATCGCCGCCGGTTTGCCGATCGAAGCGTTGCGCGACAGCGGTGCGACAGTCGATGTGCCGATGTCGCTGCTTGGCAGCGGCGCGCATTATGCCTTGGAAGTCGCGGGCGATTCGATGGTCGAAGCGGGCATCCTCGACGGCGACACCGTGCTGATCCGCAAGGGCGAAGTGGCCGAGACCGGACAGATCATCGTCGCGCTCGTCGACGATAGCGAGGTCACGCTGAAGCGCCTACGCCGTCGCGGTCAGTCTGTCGCGCTGGAACCGTGCAATGCGCGGCTGAAGCCGCAGATCTACTCCGCCGATCGGGTGAAGGTGCAAGGCAAGCTGGTTGGGCTGATTCGACAATATTGACAGATCAGCGATCCAGGGTCGCTGACGGCAACGTCGGCACCGGCTTCGGCCGAGGTTGCGGCGGTGGCGGCACCCAGGGTCGATCGCCGCGCTCCATCCGATCGGTTACCACGATCGCGCCCTCCGGCCGCAACCAGATCGCTGCCGCGCCGTCCCGCCAGACCGTGAAGCGATCGGCCAGTTTGGGCCAGGGCCGGGAACACAGCCCGCGCGCCGGTTCGGCGGACACAACAACCGCTATGCCGGGGCAACCGTTCGGACGCGAAGGCCCCCGCACCAGCAAGGCGGCGCCTGCATTGGGTTGCGGACGCAGGCGACAAAAATCCTGCTCGCAAACAATCGCTCCGTCGGCTGCCTCCCCGCTGGGCGGCATCGGTTTGGCAACGGGTTCCATCCATAATTGCAGCCATGCGTCCCGCACGAATGCCGATCCGCCTTGGCTTTGCTGCACGAACACGCCGGCCGGAGTGCGTACACCGATCGAACGCGCGTCGGCCGAAACCAGGATATCCGGCGGTTGCTCGGCGATCGGGGACAACAGTCCGATCGTCATCGGTAGAACCCCGAACACGCGCAGACGGGTGCGCCAGATGCCCAGCCACGCCAAGCCGAGGGAGAACACGATCAGCCCCCATGCCGGCATATGCGGCACCGGCGCCGTCGCCGCTGGCCAGGACGATGTCGTCGTGGCGATCCACACCACGATCTCGGCTCCCCAGCCCATCGGCACAAGGGCGAGCCACTCCAGGCCGAACGGCATCAGGGCCAGGGCAATCAAGCCGGCCGGCATGACCCAGATTGCCGTAAGCGGCACCGCGACCATGTTAGCGATGACGAAATAGGCTTGGACATGGCCAAAATGGTAGGCGCCGTATGGGGCCGAGGCAGTGCCTGCCAAGGCGCTAGTCAAAGCCAAAGCGACGATATGCGACGCCAAACGCCGCTGCCAGGACCTGCCATGCAGTTGGCGCAGCCACGGCCGCAGGACCTCGTAGCCGGAGATCAAGGCGAGCACGGCCGAAAAGCTCATTTGGAACGAAACGCCCGGCACTTCCTGCGGTTCCAGCAGCATCAATACGACGCCCGCGAATCCCAATCCGCGCAGGGACACGACCCGTCGGCCCGCAACGACGCCGAGGGTGAACAAGCATGCCATGGTAAAGCTACGCACGATCGGCACGTGCATGCCGGTCAACACCATGTACAATCCACCAACCGTCAGCGCGATCAGTGCCGCCAGGGTCTTGGTGGGCCAGAAAAGACTCGCGCGTTCGGAGCAGGCGAAACCCAACCGCGCGAGGCTGAGCGCGAAACCCATGACGATACCGATATGCAACCCGGCCACCGCCAACAGATGCGCCAATCCGGAATCGCGAAACGCTTGGTGTTCGGCTTCGGGGATGCTGGTCTGACCGCCTGTCAGCAGGGTGGTGCTGACCGCGCCTGCCGCGCCTGGGATGACGGCTGCGATACGATTGGCGATCGTCTCGCGCAGCCCTTGCATGAAGCGCGCCGGTCCCGATGGCGGTGCCTCGGCCAGCCGTTCGATGGGACCGAGCGCGTAGCCGGACGCGCCGAGACCGGCGTAGAAAGCGTCGCGTTGCAGATCCCAGCTGCCGGGGTAGCTGGGGGGTGCCGGAGTGCGGATCACCGCGCGCAGACGGACGGTATCGCCGGTGGCGGCTGGGCCTCGGTCGGTTTTGCGCAACCGCACCCGCACGGTCCGACGCATTGTTTCCGTCCCATTGTCCAACCGCACGGCTTCGACGGTGACGCGACGGCCCTCCGGCAGAAGTTCGACGGCCCGCACCGTGCCCAGGATGGCGACTGCGTGGGTCGGCAGGCCGGTTTCCAATGGCGGTGCCCGCGCGGTAACAAGTTGGCCGGCGGAAAAGCCGAGCGCACAGGCGAGGAAAGGGGCGGTTAGGCGGCGGAATTGCCAGGAAAGGCATAATGCGACCGCGACCGCGGTGGGACCGATCCATAACGGCGTCTCTGTTCGCAAAGCGAAATAGGCAAGCACGCCGCCACCCATGCAGACCGGCAG